>NZ_CP104143.1:2101944-2402222 GCF_025200715.1 Rhizobium sullae | reverse complement strand
CACGGGCGAGCAGCGCGCCGAGCTCATCCTTGCGCGCCATGATCTCGTCACCCGCCTTCTTCAGGATGACGTGACGTTCCCAGATGCCGGAACGGGACCATGCGGGGAAGGCGGCTTTGGCGGCGGCGATGGCGTTCTTGGTGTCGGCGGCGGAGCCGCTGGCATAGAGGCCAACGACCTCCTTCGTATCGGACGGATTGATGTTTTCGACGGCGTCGGCGCCGGTCCATTCGCCGGCGATCAGGTTTTGATAAATGGTCATGGGCTGAACGAGCCTCCTTTACCCTTTACAAAGTGGTCCGGCCGCAGCTCGCGGCCAGTCCAGCGCAAAATTCAAAGCTGCTTGACAGCGATATTTTCTTCGGCGGCGACCTTCAGCGGATTGCGCAGCGGCAGGCCGAACTCGGCAACTTCGATCTCGAAGACATCGCCCTCTTCCGTCTTGACGCCATCCGCGAAGGAGAGCGTGGCAGTGCCGAACATGTGCACGTGAACATCCCCCGGCACGCGGAAGAGGCCGTATTTGAAGTGGTGATATTCGAGGTTCGCAAAGGTATGCGACATGTTCGCCTCGCCGGAGAGAAACGGCTTCTCGAAGATCACTTTGTGGCCGCGCTTGATGCGCGAGGTTCCGCGGATATCCTCAGGCGCAACGCCGATGCGGATTTCCGGGCCGAAGCTTGCGGGGCGGAGCTTGGAATGGGCGAGATAGAGATAGTTGATTCGCTCGGTGACGTGGTCGGAGAACTCGTTGGAGAGCGCAAAGCCGATGCGAAACGGCGTGCCGTCCTTGGCGATCACATATATGCCGGCCATCTCCGGCTCTTCGCCGCCGTCAAGCGCGAAGGAGGGGGAGACGAGGGGAGCACCGGGTGCGGCAGCGCCGTAGCCGTTGCCCTTGTAGAACCATTCGGGCTGCACGCCCTTTTCTCCGGCCTTCGGCTTGCCGTTCTCAAGGCCCATCTTGAACATCTTCATCGAGTCCGTGAGCGTTTCTTCCGCGGCCTCGGTGGTCTTCTTGTGCATGGAGTCGCGGGTCGCCGCCGAGCCCAGATGCGTGAGGCCGGTGCCGGTCAGATGAAGGTGAGCAGCATCCGGATGGGTGATCGGCGGGAGGAAGTTACCCTCCGCATAGGCCTTTTCCAGATCGACATCATCGCCGTAGCCATGGGTCTCGATGATGGAAACGAGCGGCTTGCCGGCGTTTGCGGCTTCCATCGCCAGCGCGTAAACGCTGTTTGCATTCTTCACGGCTTTCGCTGCACCGCCCGGCTCACGCACGGCGACGATGATCTCTCCGTTCGAACCCTTGATCTGCGAAATAAGCACGGCTTTCATCCTCTTTAGCTGGGCGCGGAAAAGCTCCGCCTCTCCGGCTCCCGAGGGAGCCGGAATTGGTCTTTCTCATGACTGCAAATGCCTGGACTGGCGCCGGAGCGCTTAGCCCTTGTTCTTGTTATAAACGTCGAAGAAGACGGCGGCTAAAAGCACAAGGCCCTTCACCATCTGCTGGAAATCAATGCCAAGGCCGACGATCGACATGCCGTTGTTCATGACGCCCATGATGAACGCGCCGATGACGGCACCGGTGATCTTGCCAACGCCGCCGGAGGCGGAGGCGCCGCCGATGAAGCAGGCTGCGATGACATCGAGCTCGAAGCCGACGCCTGCTTTCGGCGTCGCCGAGTTCAGGCGCAGCGCAACGATGATGCCTGCCAGGCCGGCAAGGACGCCCATGTTGACGAAAGTGTAGAAGCTCAGGCGCTCGGTGTTGATACCGGAAAGCTTGGTGGCTTTCTCGTTGCCACCCATCGCGTAGATCCGGCGGCCGATCGTCGTCCGGCGTGTGATGAAGGCGTAAGCTGCGATAAGCACGAGCATGACGACGAGGACGTTCGGCAGGCCCCTGTAGCTCGACAACTGCCAGCCGAGCGCCAGGATGGCGAGCGTGACGAGCGCGTGCTGGGCAATGAAGAAGCCCGCCGGCTCGACGTCGATGCCGTGGCTTTCATTCACCTTGCGGCGCCGCCAGGCAAGATAGAAGAGTACGACCGGGATGATGAGCGTCAGGATCAGCGACGTGGACTGTACCGGCGTTCCGGCGATGTCGATCATGCCGCCCGGCAGGAAGCCGGTGCTGATGATCTGGAATTCCTTGGGGAAGGGGCCGATGTTCTTGCCGCCGAGCACGAAGAGCGTCAGACCCCGGAAAACCAGCATGCCGGCCAGCGTTACGATAAAAGACGGGATGCGGTGGTAAGCGATGAAATAGCCCTGAGCGGCGCCGATAATGCCGCCGATCATCATGCAGAGCAGGCCCGCGAGCCAGAAATTCATTCCCCATTGCACGGTGAAGATGGCCGCGAGCGCGCCCACGAAGGCGACGATCGAGCCGACCGACAGGTCGATATGGCCAGCCACGATGACGAGCAGCATGCCGAGCGCCATGATGACGATGAACGAATTCTGCAGAACCAGGTTCGTCAGGTTGACCGGACGGAAGAGAATGCCGCCCGTGTAAAGCTGGAAGAACACCATGATCGCGACGAGTGCGATGAGCATGCCGTATTCGCGAATGTTGCCCCGGATGTAGTCGGCAATCGAGACGACGTTGCTTTCCTCGGTGGCTGGGTTGACCGGAGTCATTGTCTCTTCTCCCCTGAGCGCATGATAGCGCGCATGATGGTTTCCTGGCTCGCTTCTCCCTTCGGCAGTTCCGCAACGATGCGACCTTCGTTCATCACGTAGATGCGGTCGCACGTGCCGAGCAGTTCCGGCATTTCCGATGAGATCATCAGAACGCCTTTGCCGTCGGCTGCGAGCTGGTTGATGATAGTATAGATTTCGTATTTGGCACCAACATCGATGCCGCGGGTGGGCTCGTCCAGGATCAAGACATCAGGATCGGAGAAGAGCCACTTGGACAGCACGACTTTCTGCTGGTTGCCGCCTGAGAGATTGACCGTTTCCTGGAACACGCCGGAAGAGCGGATGCGAAGTTTCGACCGGTAGTCGTTCGCGACCTTCAGCTCCTGAACGTCATCGATGATCGTACCGTTCGACACGCCGTTGAGATTGGCAAGCGTGGTGTTGCGCAGGATGTTGTCATTGAGCACGAGGCCGAGATGCTTGCGGTCTTCGGTGACGTAGGCGAGGCCGGCATCGATCGCCTTGCGGACCGTGCTGACATCGACCGGCTTGCCGTGCATCAGCACTTCGCCGCTGACCTTATGGCCGTAGGATTTGCCGAAGACGCTCATGGCGAACTCCGTTCGTCCAGCCCCCATGAGACCGGCGATGCCGACGACCTCGCCCTTGCGGACGGTGACGTTGACGTCGTGCAGCACCTGGCGGTCGCGGTGATGCTGGTGATAGGCGTTCCAGTTCTTCACTTCGAGGATGGTTTCGCCGATCGGAACCGAACGTGGCGGATACCGGTCCTCGAGATCGCGGCCCACCATGTTGCGAATGATGACATCTTCGCTGACCTCGTCGGTGTGACAGTCGAGCGTCTTGACGGCCATGCCATCACGCAGAACGGTGATCTGGTCTGCGACTTTGCGTACTTCGTTGAGCTTGTGCGAAATGATGATCGAGGTGATACCCTGCTTGCGGAATTCGATCAGCAGGTTGAGCAGCGCGTCGGAGTCGCTTTCGTTCAGCGAAGCCGTCGGCTCATCGAGAATGAGCAGCTTGACGCTTTTCGACAGCGCCTTGGCGATCTCGACGAGCTGCTGCTTGCCGACGCCGATGTCGGTGACAAGCGTGTCCGGAGATTCGCGCAGGCCGACTTTTGCGAGCAACTGCCGCGTGCGGTTGAACGTCTCCTGCCAGCTGATGATGCCGCTCTTGGCATTCTCGTTGCCGAGGAAGATGTTCTCGCCGATCGACAGAAGCGGCACGAGCGCCAGCTCCTGATGGATGATGACGATGCCGATTTCTTCCGAGTCCTTAAGCACCTTAAAGTTGCGGACTTCGCCGTCGTAGACGATCTCGCCATCGTAAGTGCCGGCCGGGTAAACGCCGGAGAGGACTTTCATGAGGGTCGATTTTCCGGCCCCATTCTCGCCCACCAATGCGTGAATTTCACCCTGACGAACCTTGAGGTTCACATTCTCAAGCGCTTTTACGCCCGGGAACGTCTTGGTGATGTTCCGCATTTCGAGGATTGTATTGTCCATAGTCAAAATCCAACGCCAGCAGCCGGAAATACGGCGCGACGATCATAAAAGTGAAGACCGGAACCCGCAAGCAGCAGGTTCCGGCCAACCTGGTACGATTACTTCAGCTGGTCAGCCGTGTAGTAACCGCCTTCGACGAGAACCTTCTCGTAATTGGTCTTGTCGACCGCTACCGGCTTCAGCAGGTAGGACGGAACAACCTTGACGCCGTTGTCGTAGGTCTTGGTGTCGTTGACTTCCGGCTCCTTGCCGGACATGACAGCGTCAACCATTGCAACGGTGACCTTGGCGAGTTCGCGCGTGTCCTTGAAGACTGTCGAGTGCTGTTCGCCAGCAATGATCGACTTCACGGACGGAACTTCGGCGTCCTGGCCGGAAACGACCGGAAGCGGCTGGTCCGGGGTGCCGTAGCCGACGCCCTTCAGCGACGAGATGATGCCGATGGAGAGACCGTCGTACGGAGACAGGACGGCATCGACCTTGGCGTCGGTGTAGTTAGCCGAGAGCAGGTTGTCCATACGGGCCTGGGCCGTTGCAGCGTCCCAACGCAGTGTGCCGACCTTGTCCATGCCGGTCTGGCCAGACTTCACGACGAGCTTGCCGCTGTCGATGTAGGGCTGCAGGACAGACATTGCGCCGTCGTAGAAGAAGAAGGCGTTGTTGTCGTCCGGCGAACCACCGAAAAGCTCAATGTTGAATGGACCCTTGCCATCCTTGAGGCCGAGGGCGTCAACAATGGAGGTTGCCTGCAGGACGCCGACCTGGAAGTTGTCGAACGTTGCATAATAGTCGACGTTGGCCGAGTCGCGGATCAGGCGATCGTATGCGATGACTTTGATACCTGAGTCATGAGCCTTCTGGAGAACGTCGGAAAGCGTCGTGCCGTCGATAGCGGCGATGACGAGAACCTTAGCGCCCTTCGTGACCATGTTCTCGATCTGAGACAGCTGGTTCGGAATATCGTCGTCAGCATACTGCAGGTCGGTGCTATAGCCCGCCGCCTCAAGCTGCTTGACGATGTTGTTGCCGTCGTCGATCCAGCGAGCGGAAGATTTCGTGGGCATTGCGATGCCTACCATCCCCTTGTCCTGCGCCATTGCCGGCATAACGAATGAAGCGATGCCGAAGGCAGCCGCAGCCATCAATGAGATAATGGATTTCATTTCTCTCTCCCTTGTTAATAGACGGCGGACGAAAAATCGCCCGCCAACGAAACTGTGGCAGGTTCCGTAGATTGGATAGTTACTTCAGATGGTGAGAAACGAAGTAGGTCTCCTCCACGATCTCACACGTGTTGAGTGCCAACCAGCACACGGCCGCAAACTCGTATGGAATCTTATAACTGTCAAATAGAATAAGTGGTATAGTGCATAACAAATTTGGTATATCGTTAAAAAGTATTACTTTTAATGGAGCGCGGATGGGAGGCCGCAACCATGGCGATTGTTTCCGACGCGATTTCCACGGATCGCATCGATATCCATAGCGACAATTTCGGTGATGATGCCTTTCTGCGCGCGGGCTTGAAGCTGAATCACCTGCGCATGATCGTCGCAATCGAAGATAGCGGGCAGATTTCCGCAGCGGCGGAGACTCTGAACATTTCCCAACCGGCCGCCTCGCGGATGCTCGCCGAAATGGAATCGATCCTGAAGACGCCGCTTTACGAGCGGGTCGCCCGTGGCGTGGTGCTGACGACCTTCGGAGAAGCACTCGCCAGGCGTGCACGAAAAATTCTGCTGGAACTGCGCGAGGCCGGCCGCGAGATTGCCGAGTTGAAGAGCGGCAAGGGCGGCTCCGTCTTCATCGGCGCCGTCACTGCGCCCGCCATGAGCCTCGTCGTTCCGGCCATCGACAAGGTCCGCAAGGCGTTTCCGGGTATCGAGATCAACATAGAAGTGGAGACGAGCAACGTTTTGGCGCGGGAACTGCTCGCCGCCCGACACGACTTCATTATCGGCCGCATTCCTGACGATCTCAATCCGCGGCTCTTCGAAGTGCGTGAAATAGGAATCGAAAAAGCCTGCCTGATCGTGCGCAGGGGCCATCCGCTCCTGAAGAAGACTGAGAGCAGCCTCGCCGATCTCCATGGCTACGGCTGGGTTTTCCAGCCGCCGGGCACGCTGCTACGGCGAACGCTGGAGGATATCTTTCTAGCGGCGAGGGTGCCGCTGCCGGAAAATATCGTCAACACGTCATCCTTGCTGCTGACCTGCGCGATTATTTGCGAGACGGATGCCATCGCGCCCGTAGCGCTGGACGTTGCCCAGTTTCTCTCCGGCCAGGATGCGAAGGCGTCCGACGTGCGCGTGTTGCCGACCGATTTCAAGATAGACGTAAAGCCCTACAGCCTGATTACCGCCCGCGAGCGCGCGCTGCCCCCAAGCGCGCGGCTTCTTTATGACCTTATCCTCGAGGAAAGCCGGAAGCAGGGAGAATGAACGCAAGCCCGGCGCCATGCTGGCGGTGTTCAATACGCCACTTCGAAGGGAAGGGGCATGTTGTTCGGGCAATCGGTTTTTCAATCCGTTCTGGAGCGGCTGAAAGCGGAGGAAGAGAGCGAAGACGAGGCGTCCGTCGCGCATCGCGTCCATGGCTTCCGCACTGGTCTTGCCTTCGACGTGATGGAGGGCGTGTCGGCGGCGTCGCAACGCGCGGGCCAAGGCTATCTCGACAATATGGAACCGGAGACGCCAGCTGCCGCAGCAGACGAGGAAATCCGGCCGCAGCCCGTTGCGGAACCTGAGCCGGAACCCGTCATGCCGGAACATCTTGCGCGCACTGCGTCTGCCGAGATCGCGGCGGAGCTCGCGATTACAGCCGTCGACACGCTGCAGACGCTGAACGAAAAGCGCCGGGCCTTCGCCAAGTCGAACCATCCTGATCGCGTCGCGCCGGCATTCCGGGAGAATGCTACGAAGCGCATGATGCTCGCGAACCTGCTGATCGATGAAGCCATGCGGCGTCGCGGCCGCTGATTATTTGGGATCCGTCTCTCCCGGTTTGGAGGCTTCGTTAGGTTCTGCGGGCGGTTGCGGCTTGAAGGTCCAGAAAAGCATATAGAAGGCATAGGCGCCGGCGGCGGCCGACAGCACACCCCAGAAGGGATCGCCGGTGACGAACTCCAATGCCGCCCAGGCGAGACATACGCCCACGATCAGCGCCCGCACCCAGACGCGGCGGTAGGCCGGATGGTTCGGATCGATCAGTTGCATGTTTCCCCCCCGGTCAAATTTCGATCGCTTGTCTTTAGGATGGATTTCGCGAATGTGAAAGGGCAACGGGCTTGACGGCTCACAAAGAAAATGGAATGAAAATTCTACAATTATCGAAATTCGGTTTATTTGTTCCGAATTCCAGGGAGGTTCTCATGACAGTCAGATTTGGTCTTCTCGGCGCCGGCCGCATCGGCAAGGTTCACGCGAGGGCCGTGAGCGGCGACGTGAATGCGAAGCTTGTTGCCGTCGCCGACGCGTTTCCGCAGGCAGCCGAAGCGATCGCTTCCGCGTATGGCTGCGAGGTCCGCACCATCGAGGCGATCGAGGCTGCCAAGGATATCGACGCTGTCGTCATCTGCACGCCTACGGATACGCATGCCGACCTGATCGAGCGATTCGCGCGGGCCGGCAAGGCGATCTTCTGCGAAAAGCCGATCGATCTTGACGTCGATCGTGTCAGGGCCTGCATCAAGGTCGTTGACGAGACCAAGGCAAAGCTGATGGTCGGTTTCAACCGCCGCTTTGACCCGCATTTTATGGCGGTGCGCAAGACGATCGACGACGGCCGCATCGGCGAAGTCGAAATGGTGACGATCACCTCCCGCGATCCCGGTGCCCCCCCGGTCGACTACATCAAGCGCTCTGGCGGCATCTTCCGCGACATGACGATCCATGATTTCGACATGGCCCGCTTCCTGCTCGGCGAAGAGCCGGTCTCGATTGCGGCAACGGCTGCCGTCCTCGTCGACAAGGCGATCGGCGAAGCCGGCGATTACGACAGCGTTTCGGTCATCCTGCAGACGAAGTCCGGCAAGCAAGCGATCATCTCCAACTCCCGACGTGCCACCTATGGCTACGACCAGCGCATCGAGGTGCATGGCTCGAAAGGCATGGTCGCGGCCGAAAACCAGCGCCCGGTCTCGATCGAGGTCGCGAACGGCGATGGTTATACCCGCCCGCCGCTGCACGATTTCTTCATGACCCGCTACACCGAAGCCTATGCCAACGAGATCGCAAGCTTCATCGCCGCGATCGAAAAGGGTGCCAAGATTTCGCCCTCCGGCGCCGACGGCCTTGCCGCGCTGGCACTCGCCGATGCGGCAGTCCAGTCCGTCAAGGAAGGCAAGCTCATCAAGCTCGGCTGACGGCAACTCCCGACCGGAAGCCGCGCATGAGATGGCCGGGCAGACGCCCGGTCATTTCCGTTTCGCGCCACTCATCAGCGAAACTTGAAATAAGTATCAATGCTTCGCCTTTGACCTGGGCCTGCGGGACGGGTACAGCGCGCTCATTGCCGTTGTCCCAGGATCGCTAATGACCCTCGATCGTTTCGCTCCCGCCATCTTCGTTCTGCTCTGGTCTACCGGCTGGGTTGTCGCGAAATATGCGGCCCTGCATTCGGAGCCCTTTACCTTCCTCGGCATCCGTTTTGGGCTTTCGGCGCTAGCGTTTTTTGGCCTCTGCCGGGTGCTGAAGGCGAGATGGCCGGATCGCGCGACGGTGATGCGGGCGATCTATTCCGGTTTCTTTCTGCATGGATTCTATCTTGCCGGTCTGTGGTGGGCGATCGCCAATGGCGTTCCGGCTGGCATTTCCGGCATCATCGCAGCGCTGCAGCCGCTGCTGACGGCGATGGCAGCACCCTTCCTGATCGGCGAGCGCCTGCAGCCCACCCAGAAGTTCGGACTCCTGCTCGGCTTCTTCGGCATAGCGATCGCCGTTTCCCCAAAACTTTTCGATCCTGCGTCTGCGAGCCTCGTCCATGCGGCGGTGCCACTTGCGATCAACCTCGCCGCCATGGCCTCCGTCACCTACGGCACGATCTACCAGAAAAAACACCTGCAGACCGGTGATCTCAAGACGATTGCGACGCTGCAATATGTGGGTGCGCTTGTCGTGACCGTGCCGCTCGCGCTCACCTTCGAGCGCCTGCATTTCGACGGAACGCCGGAGGCTATCGGCGCGCTGATCTGGTCGGTCTTCGGCCTGTCGATGGGCGGGATCGGGCTGCTTCTTTATCTAATCCGCCGCGGCCAGGTCTCGCGGGCCGCGTCGTTGATCTATCTGATGCCGCCGACGGTCGCGATCGAGGCCTTCATCGCCTTCGGCGAACCGCTGACAGTGCCACTGGTCATCGGAACGATCGTCGTTGTCACCGGCGTTTATCTGTCGAACCGGAAAAGCGCCCGCATGGCCGAGGCTTGATCAAGCTACTGGCCGGCATGGGTCAGCTGATGGATTTTCCTGACATGTGTGACGGCCGCGGTACCGCCGGCTGTCTTGGTGAACAGATCCAGCTTCTCTTCTTCGCTGTCATCGACCGGCGTCAGCGCCTGGTCCATATAGTATTTGGATGCCGGGCTTCTCTTGATGAGGAACGCAGTCGCGCTCATGCGCAGGATGACGCCTGCCAGCGAAACGTGCTTGGTAACGGTTTCCCACACGAATTGCGGCCAGAAGACGAGGGGGTGCGGTTTCGGCATTCCGGGCCGGCGTTCGGAAGGATGCTTCAGCCGCAACAGCCCGCTTTGCAGCGGATGCACATTTTCCAGCGGCACCGTCGTTGCGAAGGACACCAGCACCTTGACGAGGCTTGCAAGCGGCAAGCCGCTCGCAACGGCGCGGCGCAGCAGCGTCTTTACATGCTCCGGCGAATAATAGAGCGACCAGGCCTCGTGATAGATGCTCTCCCATTCCTGCCTGCTCATCTTCTCGTGCGCAGTGCAGACATGTTCGACGTCATAGGTATTTAGGTCGGCGTCCATCGGGACACCCTTGCGCCAAAGCGTCTGGTGATCCTCCGAACCCGGCAGCGGCGTCAGGACGAAGAACTCGATAACATCGAGCGGCAGTTCGTGCTGAATGATCTTGATATCGCGGCGGATGGTTTCCGGCGTGTCGGAAGGAAAGCCCAGGATATAACCGGCGAGCGTCATGATGCCCTGCGCTTTCCAGGCAAGCAGCATCTTCCGGTATTCGGTGATCTTGTTCTGGTTCTTCTTGGCAGCTGTCAGGTTGTCCGGATTGACGTTCTCCAGGCCGATGAAGACCCGCGTGACGCCGGCGCGCTTCGCTTTTTCGATGAAGTTCGGGATCTTGTGGCAGAGCGTATCGACCTGGATCATCAATCCCAGCGGAATGCCATCCTTTTCCTTGAGTTCGATCAGCCGGTCGAAGATCGCTTCCCAATCCTTGTTGCGGGCGAAGTTGTCGTCAGTAATGAAGAACTTGTGGATGCCCTGCGCCCAGTTCATGCGCACCAGCTTTTCGACGTCATCGGCCGAACGGAAGCGGGATTTGCGGCCCTGCACGTTGATGATCGTGCAGAAGGAACACTGGTAGGGGCAGCCGCGACCGGCGTCGAAACTGCTGCTGAGGCCGAGCGTGTGCTCGACATTTTTTTTGGGCAGGAAGGGAACCGGCGTGCCGCCGATGCCTGGGAGGTCGTTCATGAAATTGTAGACCGGCGCAAGCTTGCCATAGGCCGCGTCCTGCAAGACCTTGTCGAGCCTGCCTTCGGCCTCGCCGGCGAACATCGAAATGCCCATCTCCCGGCACGCGTCGAGTTCGACCGCCTTGCCGTCGAGCATCGAGAGACAACCGGAGACATGAAAGCCGCCCATCGAAACCGGAATGCCTGCGGCGCGGAACGGCCGGGCAATGTCGAGCGCCCGCGGATACTGGTTCGACTGAACGCCGACCAGTGCGACCATGCCGAAATTGTCATGCTGCTTCAGTAGTGCGAGCAGTTCCGGAATATGCACGCGGGTATTGGTTTCGTCGATCACCTTGATGTCGATGCCGACGCCGGGGCCGAGCACTTCGCGCTCCGCACAGTCGGCTGCAATGCCAAAGAGAGCCGCCAGCGAATTCGAAGGGATCATCGCCCGCCACCAGCGGATTACATAGCCGTCGTCATCATAGTGCGACGGCTTGAGGAGAATGAGCTGAAAGCGGCGGCTGCTCGACGTCAGGGGAGATGACAAAACCTATCTCGCTCGTTGTAGGCAGTTCAGGACGGGTGTGATCAACATGCGTGGCGTTCGTGACGAACACCGGTATGGAATGCACTGACATCATCGTGACGGAATTCTGCCTGGCTGGGCAACCGTCCTGCACGAGCTTAAAATAAAAAAAGGCCGGAAGATACCCGGCCTTTTTCAGTTCTGTTTTCAGGCCTGTTCGCGGCGCTGGCCGCCGCCATTGCGGGGGCCCTTGCGGCGCATGCCGCCGGAGCCGTCCTGGCGCTGTTCGCCATGTGCCTGCTGGCCGCGATCCTCGCCATGCTTGCGGCCAGGGCGGCCGTGCGGATTGCGGGCACCGCCGGGGTGATGGCGGTTCGCATCGGCGTTGCCGTGCGGGCGCTGTTGCGGCTTCTTGCCCGGGCGGAAATCCGAGGTCGAGACGAGATCGTTATCCGGCCCCTGCGGCGTGACTTCGCCACGGCGCTGGCCGCGGAAGTCCTCGTTGCGGGCAGTTTGGCGCTCTGGCCGCGGACGGCGCTCCTCGTTGTTGGCGCGAACGCCGGCGGCTTCGCCTTCGCGGCGCGGACGGCGATCCTGGCGAATGCCGGAGCGTTGTTCGCTTGGACGGCCTTCGCCGCGGCCCTCACCACGGCCCTGGCCACCTCGATTGCGGTTGCTGCCGTTGCCATTGCTGTTGCCATTTGCACGGCGGGGCGCAGCACGCATGTCGGCCGGTGCTTCGCCGCTGGCAACGGTGATGTTGATGTTCATCAATTTTTCGATGTCGCGGAGCAGGCGTGCTTCATCAGGGGCGCAGAATGCGATTGCGATGCCGTCGCGTCCGGCGCGGGCCGTACGGCCGATGCGGTGAACATAAGCTTCCGCAACTTCCGGCAGGTCGTAATTGAAGACGTGGCTAACGGCCGGGATGTCGATGCCGCGGGCGGCCACGTCGGTAGCAATCAGCGTCTTGATGTCGCCGTCGCGGAACGCCTTGAGAGCGCGCTCGCGCTGACCCTGGCTCTTGTTGCCGTGGATCGAAGCGACGGAATAGCCGACATGCTCGAGATGCTTCATCAGCTTCTCGGCGCCATGTTTGGTGCGCAGGAAGACGATGGCGCGGCCATCCGGGTTTTCGGTCAGCGACTTCTTGAGGAGATCGGTCTTGTCGTTCTTCCCGTTGACGAAGTGGACGTACTGCTCGACCTTGTCGGCAGCCTTGCCCGGAGGTGTCACTTCCACCTTGACCGGATCGGTCAGGAAATCGGCGGCGAGGTCGGCAATGGCCTTCGGCATGGTCGCCGAAAACAGCATCGTCTGGCGCTTCTTCGGCACCATCTTGGCGATCTTACGCAGGTCGTGCACGAAGCCGAGATCGAGCATTTGGTCTGCTTCGTCGAGCACGAGGTAACGCACGGCCGTGAGGCCGATTGCGCGGCGGTTGATGAGATCGAGGAGGCGGCCGGGTGTCGCGACGAGAATGTCGGTGCCCTTTTCAAGCTGCAGCTGCTGCTTGTTGATCGATACGCCGCCGACAACGACGTTGATGCGCAGGTGCGACTTGCGCAGGAAGTTCTTCAGGTTGACGGCGATCTGGTTCACCAGTTCGCGGGTCGGAGCGAGGATGAGCGTGCGCGTCGTGCGGTTGTCCGGCCGCTTGTCGTCGGCAAGCAGCTTTTCGATGAGCGGCAGGCCGAAGGCGGCGGTCTTGCCCGTGCCGGTCTGGGCGAGGCCGATCAGATCGCGGCCTTCGAGGAGAAGCGGGATTGCCTGCGCCTGAATAGGCGTTGGCGTTTCAATGCCGAGCTGAAAAAGCGTGGCGACGATCGGCTTGGAGACACCAAGCGATTCAAAATTAGTCAAGGCATAACCTTTCGGGGCGCCGAAACGACGTGCCGGATCGCACCATGCGGTCCAGTATCATTCTTGGCGTCAAGAACCCCGCGTGAAGTGGGAACTTGTGTGTTGGAAAAACTTTCCAGCGCTTCTGGCCGCACTTGGGATCGCGGCATCCTATGAAATGCGCTTTTGTCCTTCTTCTTGCGTTTGTCTTTTTTCGCAGGGGCAGCTCACGCGGCGGCCGGAAGGTGAAAGCTGACCTGCATTTGGTCTAGTTCGGGTTGAAAGTCAAGGGACGAACGCGAGAAAGGCGTTGCAGGCGCCGCCCGAGCAGACGGCGCCGTGGCGCGGACGGGCTCCTCAATAGCCGGGGCAAACCCGGACGGTGACCCACACGTCCGCTCGATGATCGTAGCGGCGTTCCACATCGCAATATCGATAGCTGCGGTAATGGACCGGGTAGGGCCGGTAGTAGGAGCGGTAGTAAGGCCGGTAAAAGGGCCGGTCGTATGGGCGATAGACCGGATAGGGCCTGTAGTACGGCCTATAGTAGTAGGGTTCGGGATAATACCCGTATGCCGGATAAGGCCGCACGGCATGCGAGAGCAGGATGCCGCCGATGGCACCGGCGGCGACACCGCCCCAAAACTGATGATTGGCATGCGCAGGTGTTGCCGTAACGAGCGAAGTGCTCGCCAACGTCAATGCCATCAGGCCCGCCGCCATGCCTTTATGAAGTACGGACATGATCGTCTCCTTTCGTAGACGAAGCTCGTTCTTTGAAGCCGTCAGGAGAATCCGTGGCAAAACGCGGCCAGCTGATCGAGTTCAACCTTACAACGAAGGAGAGTATAGCATGGTTCCAGCCCGCTTGCGCTAACACCGTTGCCTCGATCCGGCGCCGCGCCGCAAAAGCGCTTGCCTAATCCTTATGGTTAAAGCTCTGTTAAGCCGCGCGGTTGTATGGTCGGCCTTCTCATTCATTCATTGCAGGAGCGGGCGCTTTTTGACATCTGCGGGGAACCTTCTCGAACTGGCATGCAGCCGGATCGCTGATCTGGAGACCCCGGCCTATGTCAAGAACAGCGAGCTTCGCTATGTCGCCGTCAACGAAGCCTATGCCCGCTTCTTCGGCAGGGAAATTTCCGATTTCATCGGCGGCCGGAGCCGCGAAATCCTCGACCGTCCCGAGGAAGAGGAACGCGAGGACAAGGAGCGCCGTGCTCTGGTCTTCGGCACCGAGGAAACCGCTATCTGCTTCGATCCCGCCGGAGCCACCCATGAGCGGGTGCGAATCGAAAGCTTCATGCCATCGGAGGACCGGGCCTATGTTCTCGGCATCTTCGAGGCGCGCGTGCAGGTGCGCCGCCCGGTCCTTTCGGGGCCGGATCAGGCGCTGCTCGCCGATTTCGAGCGCGTCCGCGCGACGGTGGAAAAGCTCGATCATCCGATCGGCATTTTTGCTGACGACGGCCGGCCGCTGATCGTCAATTCGGCCTATCGAAACGGCGGCGGCAATGCATCGTCCGCTGAAAACGGATGGCACGAGAGCGTGAATGAGCTCGATCTCCTCCGCACCATCATGGAAGATCTGCCGGTTGCCGCCTTCGTGCGCGACGAAAACCACCGGCTCGTCTATGCCAACCAGTATTACGAGACGTTCACCGGCCATATCCGGTCGAAAGTGCTTGGACTGACGGAGTTTGAGATGTTCGGCGAGGAGGGTGGCGCCAGCATCTACGAAGAAAACGTGCTGGCGCTCAAGGAGGGCTCGCTTACGGAAGTGGAAGGAAGGCTTCCGAGCACTGACGGCACGGTCTACCCGATCCTGTCGCGCGTCAATCGCGTCCGGACGCCGGACGGCAAGGTCTATGTCGTCGGCTCCTTCTCAGACATTTCCCCACTCAAGGAGCGCGAAGCCGAACTGATCGCATCGCAGACGCATGCCGAAGTCCTGCATCGCGACATTGAAAACATCCTGCGTTCGCTGCCGGTTGGCATGCTGATCCTCGATAACAGTCTCGATATCCTCTACATCAACGACGAATTCTACGCGATATGCGATCTCCCGCCTGAGGATCGTTTCGACGGACGGCCGTTCATCGACGTCATCCGCCGCAATTACGAACTCGGGCGTTACGGCTACGGGCGTAGCCCGGAAGATATCCTGGCAGAGCGCCAGCGCCATTTCGGCGCGGATGCAGAATCGGAACCGATCGAGCTTAGCTGGTCGGGCGGCAAGTCGATTATCTTCGACAGCCGCCGCATTTCAAACGACCGCATCCTGCTCTCCTATTCCGACATGAGCGCCATTCGCGCGAGGGAGAAGGAGATCCACGAGGCGCGCGCTGCCCTGGAGCACCTTGGCGAACTGATGCGGGACGCGACGCGGGCTATGCCGCAAGGGCTCGCCATCGTCCAGGACGGTCTCATAAAGCTCTCCAACGATGCCCTTTCCCGCGTCCTCAGCATTCCGCCTGAATATCTGGTGGCGGGCAGAGGCTGGATCGACCTCTTCAATTTCTGCGCCGATCGCGGCGACTTCAAGGGTGCAGCCGCCGATGTGCTGCACTATTGGCGCACCAACATTACCGAGAAGCAGCCGATCGCTACCGTGTTCCACGTCGCCGGCGAGCGCTGGGTGAACATGGAGGCGACGATCAGCGAGCGCGGGCATTGGGTCGCGCTCTTCACCGACGTCACCGAAATGAAGGAGCGTGAGGAAGAGCTTCAGCGGCTGCTTGCGCGCGCGGAGGCAGCCGACCGCGCCAAGTCGGAATTCCTCGCCAATATGAGCCATGAAATCCGCACGCCGATGAACGGCGTGCTCGGCATGGCCGAGCTCATGGCGAAGACCGATCTCGATGCGCGGCAGAAGACATTCATCGACATCATCGTCAAGTCCGGCAACGCGCTTCTGACGATCATCAACGATATTCTGGACTTCTCGAAGATCGACGCCGGACAGATGACGCTCCGCAAGGCGGCCTTCGATCCGGTGGAAGCGGTCGAGGACGTCGCGACACTGCTCTCTTCGCCGGCCGCCGAGAAGGACCTCGAGCTTCTCGTGCGCGCCGATCCGAACCTGCCTGCCGCCGTCATCGGCGATGCCGGGCGGTTTCGCCAAATCGTTACGAACCTCGTCGGCAACGCCGTCAAATTTACCGAGAAAGGCCATGTCTTCGTCGATATCGGCTTCCGGCCGGGATCAGACGGCGAGATCATGGTCGAGATCAGGATCGAGGATACCGGCATCGGCATTCCGGACGACAGGCTGCAGTCTGTCTTCGACAAATTCTCGCAGGTCGATTCCTCTTCGACGCGGCGTCACGAGGGCACCGGCCTCGGTCTTGCCATCACCGCCGGCCTGGTCGATCTCTTCGGCGGCTACATCAACGCTGAAAGCGAGTCCGGCAAGGGCTCGGTCTTTACCGTCAATCTGCCCTTAGCCATCGCCGCCGCCCGCCTCGAGCCCAAGCCGTTGCCGGTCAATGTGCGCGGCGCGCGGGTGCTCGTCATCGACGACAACGAGGTGAACCGCCGCATCCTCACTGAGCAGTTGGCACTCTGGGGCTTTGACGGCGTGGCTGCGGAGGGCGGCAGGATAGGAATGGCCATCCTCGAGGCCGCGCACCAGATCGGCGTCCAGGTCGATGCCGTGGTGCTCGACTATCACATGCCGGAAATGAACGGCGCGGAAGTCGCGCACATGATACGGGCCGACGCCCGTTTCGAGAACCTGCCGATCATCTTCCTGACCTCGATGGATATCTCCGGCACGGAGAAGGAGTTTGCGGCCCTAAACGGCCATGCGCATCTGATGAAGCCGGCGCGCGCCGATCTTCTTCGCAACACGATCGTCGAGGTCGTGCGCGCAAGCCGCGTGAAGCAGGCATCGGCGGCGGAAATCGTTCGCCTGCAGGCCGGGCGAGAGGTCAAGGAGCCGGAGGCTGCCGCGCCGCCCGTCGAGTCGCATAGGGCATTCATCGATGTGCTCGTCGCAGAGGACAACGAAGTGAACCAAATCGTCTTCACGCAGATCCTGCAGGGCACGGGCTTGAGCTTCCTTGTTGTCAACAACGGCCAGGAGGCGGTCAATGCATGGCAGGCGCATACACCGCGCATCATCATGATGGATGTCTCGATGCCGGTGATGAACGGGCACGACGCGACCCGCGCGATCCGCGCCCGCGAGCGCGGGCAGGGGCACCGCGTGCCGATCGTCGGAGTTACGGCGCATGCGCTCGAAAGCGACCGCGAACTCTGCCTCGACGCCGGCATGGACGACTATATGTCAAAGCCGATCAGCCCCGAACTGCTGGAAGAGAAAATCCAGTTTTGGCTCGGCAGGAGCGAGCGGTTGCCTGGCCGCTCGGGATTTTAGGGTTTTACGCCGCAAAGCATCTCGCGCTTGCCGGCGAAACCCTTACGCCGTTCGACGGTAAAGCCTGCGGCAATCAAATTGCGCCTGACGAAGCCTGCCGCGGCATAGGTCGCGAAGCTGCCGCCGGAGAGGGTCTTCTCGCAGACGAGCCGCATCAGTTCTTCCGACCACATGTCGGCGTTGCGCGACGGTGCGAAGCCATCGAGATACCAAGCGTCGAAGCCGGGTTCGGCGGCCGCAACGCCATCGATTGCCGGGCCGCAGACGACGCTCAGCGTTGTCTGGCCGTCCAGCGCAAGGGTGACGGTGCCCTGTGGTTCGCCCGGCCACAGCGCTGTCAGCGCCTGCCGCTCGGCATCGATTTCCGGCCAGTGCGAGAGGGCGCGGCCGATCTCCTCGGTGCGCATCGGATGGAGTTCGAAGGAGATGAAGTGCAGATGCTGGCCGGTCTTGTGGTGGCTCTTCCAGTGTCGCCATGTTTCGGCGAAGTTCAGCCCGGTGCCGAAGCCCAATTCTCCAATGCGGAAGTCATCCTTGCCGGTCCAGCGCTCCGGCAGGCCGTTGCCCGCCAGAAAGACGTGGCCGCATTCGAGCCGGCCATCCGTCTGGCAATAAAAATGGTCGCCAAAGGCCGGCGAATAGGGCATATCGCCGTCGCGCCATTCGAGCGGCTGGCTCGTGCTGCCCATCTGGTCGGGATCATTGTCTGTCATGCCTAAAGCCGATAATGCGGCCGTCTCCTCCGGTCAATCGTCCTTCAGCTTGCTGATCGCGGGCGGCGGCATTATGGGGCTGTGGGCGGCGGTGCATGCCGAACGCCTTGGCATTGATACGCTGCTCGCCGACGCAGGCGCGTTGGGGCAGGGCGCCAGCGGCGGCCTGCTCGGGGCGCTGATGCCGCATATGCCGGACAAATGGAATGCCAAGAAGCAGTTCCAGTTCGATGCGCTGGTTTCCCTCGAAAGCGAGATCGCCGCGATCGAAGCCGCGACCGGCCTATCCGCCGGCTACCGCCGCTCGGGCCGCATCATCCCGCTGCCGAAGCCGCACCTGCGCAAGATCGCGCTTACCCATTCCGCCGATGCCGAAACGCATTGGCATCAGGGCGGCCGCGACTTCTACTGGCATGTCGCGGATGCTCCGCCGGTCGCGGACTGGATCGATCCTGCCGCTGGCGACAGCGGCTTCGTGCACGATACGCTCGCCGGCCGCGTCGCGCCCCGCACCCTGGTTGCCGCCCTTGGCGCATTTCTGAGGCAGGCAAAGCATGTGAGCATCATCGAGAATGCAGCAGTCGGCGGTCTCGAACCAGAACGCGGGGTCGCCGATGTGGGCGGAAAGATCGTATGCTTCGGCCGCTGCATTGTCGCGGCGGGCCATCAGTCATTTCCGCTTCTGCAGCAGTTCACGCCCGGATTGGAAAAGCCGCTCGGCCAGCCGGTCAAGGGGCAGGCGGCGCTACTGAAGGCTGAGATCGATCCCGCCTTTCCCACCATCTTCCGCGATGGCCTCTATATTGTCGCCCATGAGGGCGGCTATGCCGCGATCGGCAGCACCAGCGAGAACCGTTTTGACGATCCGGCGTCGACGGATGCCCAGCTCGACGGGCTGGTCGAGGCCGCGCGCGAGATGGTCCCGGTGCTTCGGGACGCCCCGATCATCGCGCGTTGGGCCGGCCTGCGTCCGAAGGCGATCGACCGTGATCCGATGATCGGCCCGCATCCGGCGTATCCGAAGCTCATCGCCTTGACCGGCGGCTTCAAGGTCAGTTTCGGTCTTGCTCACCGCCTTGCGGAAGCTGCCGTGCATATGGCGACCGGCCGATCCGCACCCTTCGTTCTGCCGGAAAATTTCGCGCTTTCGAGCCACATCGTGGTTGCTTCACGTTAAACGTGAATTAGAAGCCGGTTCTTTTCGTTATTCTGTCATGCAAATCACCTATCTGCTTGCGCATCGACGGCGCCGGAATCGCCCGCGCGCCTTCCTTTGATGGAGGAGATTGCATGCGCTATGCCATTTGCTTCACGCCTGCGCCGAGCGATCCGCTCACCCAGGTGGCGGCCAATTGGCTTGGCCGCAACGTCTTTTCCGGCGAAATGGTCGAACCTCCAGCCATTCGCGGCATCGGCATCCACGAAATCGCATTCCATACCGCCGTGCCGCGCCGCTACGGCTTCCATGGCGTGTTGAAGGCTCCGTTCTATCTTGCACCGGATGTTTCTGAATCACAACTCTTGCGTGAAATGATGCGCTTCTCCGGCAGTCTGCAGCCATTCCTAATTCCAAGCATTGAAGTGGCGCGCCTGCGCAATTATTTCAGCCTCGTGCCGTCGGTTCCCTGCGATCACATACATTATCTCGCTTCCGCAGTCGTGCAGCATTTCGATCGCTTCCGTGCGCCGCTCTCCGAGGCGGAGATCGAGCGCAGCGATTCGGACGGGCTTTCGGCCGCGCAGTTCGCCAACCTGTATCGCTGGGGCTATCCCTATGTAATGGACGAATTCCGCTTCCATATGCCCTTGACGGGGCCAGTCAATCTTGTCGACATGCCGCGCATCGAGCAGGCGCTCAGCAGCGTCTTCGACGCTGTCCTTGCGGAACCGGTCGCTGTCGCCAACATCGCACTGATGATCGAGGAAGGCACCGGCGGGCCGTTCCGGGTCCATTCGCTGCATCCGATGGGCAAGGTTAGCGCGCGCAAGATCGCCTGATCACTTTTGTTCAAGAACGGGTGGCCCGAAGATGCTATATTCGGGTGATGGACAACATCTCCCAGGAACAGGCGACCGGGGCCATGCCGCTGTCGCGAGCGGAGACGACGCGATTCTGGCGTGACAGCCGTTTCGGCGGCATGGAGTGCCTGAGCGCGACGTTCCTCACGCATGAGTTTGCACCGCACGCCCATGAGACCTTCAGCATCGGCGCCATCGAAAGCGGCAGCCAGATCGCGACCATCAGGGGCACACGCGAAAGCTCAGGGCCTGGCGATCTCTACCTGATCAATCCCGGCGAAATCCATGACGGCGCGCCTGTGGAGGGCGGCTATCGCTACCGGATGATTTATCCGGACATGTCGCTCTTCCGTGAAATCCTGGAGGACGTCACCGGCCGCGCCTTCGGCGGTACGCCTGCCTTCGGCAAGCAGATCCTTCACGATCCGCTGCTCGCCGATGCTTTTCACGATGCTCATCGCGCGCTGGAATCGGGCGTCGGCGCGCTGGAAACCAGCCAGGGCATGTTCCTCGTGCTCGAGGCCATGTTCCGGCATCACGGCAGTTCGATCATCGTGCCGGTCGATACGCGGGAGCGATCCGCCGTGCAGCGCGCCCGCGACTACCTGATGGAAAACTACGTTTCCGATGTCGGGCTTGAAGAGCTCGCCGCGGTGGCGGACCTCAGCCGCGCGCACCTGATCCGCGCGTTCCGCAAGGAATTCCACATCACGCCGCACGCCTTCCTCACCGATATCCGCATTCGCGTTGCCCGGCGCAAGCTGCAGGCCGGCGGACAGCCGGCCGAGATTGCGCTCGAATGCGGCTTCGCCGACCAGGCGCATTTCAGCCGGCATTTCAAGGCGCGCACGGGAGTGACGCCCGGCCAATACCGCGCGCGGTAATCACTTTCGTTCAAGACGGCCATTCATCTCCATTCTAAGACCTCCCAGCAAATCGGAGATCCTATTGTGAACGGGAATGGAAAATGGGCGGAGTTTCTGGGGGGCATGCGGGCCATTTCGCCGCTGATCGCTGCCGTCATACCGATCGGCGTCGTCTTCGGCGCGGTTGCAGCCACCAAAGGGCTTTCTCCGGTGGAGACGGCGCTGATGAGCGCGCTGGTCTTTGCCGGCGGATCGCAGTTCGTGGCGATGGATATCTGGATGCATCCGGCCTCGTGGACGAGCGCCGGTTTTGCAGCGCTGCTCGTCAATATCCGGCACGTGCTGATGAGTGCCTCGCTCGGCACCAAGATGCAGGCCTTTGGCGGACGCAAGCGCTATTTCGCATGCCTGTTTCTTGCCGACGAGATCTGGGCGATGGCGGAATTCCGTGCCGGCCTTGCGCGGCTTACACCAGCCTGGTTCGCGGGGCTTGCGGCACCTTTCTATCTTGCCTGGGTGCTTTCGAGCCTTGCGGGTGCGACGCTCGGCGCTTTCCTGGGTGATCCCGCGGCGCTCGGACTGGATTTCGCCTTTCCGGCCGTCTTCATCGTGCTGGTCATGGGCTTCTGGAAGGGACCGGAAACCGGTGCTGTGCTGCTCGCAAGCGGTGCGGCCGCGGTGGCGACCCAGCATTTCGTGCCCGGCGTCTGGTATATCGCAGCCGGTGCCGTTGCCGGCCTGCTTGCGGCAGTCGCCAGCGGCAGCCGGCGTGTGGAGGTAACGCAATGACGGTCGATTTCTCCACTCTTCTCGCAATCGTCGCCATGGCGGTCGCGACCGTTCTCACGCGCCTGAGCGGCCTTCTGCTCGCGCGGCATGTATCCCTGGAGGGAAGCCGCCGCAACGCGATCGAATCCATACCACCTGCGGTTTTGATGGCGGTCGTTGCGCCGACCGCCTTTGCCACCGGTATCGCGGAAACGATCGCCTGCGCGGTCACAGCCGTTGCCGCACTCCGTCTGTCGATGCTCGTTTCCGTCGTGCTTGGTGTCTTCTGCGTCGCGCTGTTGCGGGCTGTAGGCATCTGATTCGGCAGCAGAGGTGGTGACTTGTGCCGTAGCGGCGAAAGTCAGTTTCGCATTTCCGTCTCGACATTCCGTCTCCGGGTGCTACCGTTTCGCGTATCCTTCAGAAGGTGATTTGATGGCATCCGATACCTATCCGCGCGATCTCATCGGCTACGGCCGCAATACGCCTGATCCGAAATGGCCGGACGAGGCCCGGCTCGCCGTGCAGTTCGTCATCAACTACGAAGAGGGCGGTGAGAGCTCGATCCTCGATGGCGATGCGGCGTCCGAGAACCTGCTGTCGGAAATTGTCGGAGCAGCACCTTGGCCAGGCCAGCGCAATCTGAACATGGAATCGATCTACGAATACGGCTCGCGCGCCGGGTTCTGGCGGCTCTGGCGTATGTTCACCGAGCTCAAGGTTCAGGCGACCGTCTACGGCGTGACGCTTGCGATGGCCCGCAATCCGGAGGCTGTCGCAGCGATGAAGGAAGCCGGCTGGGAAATCGCCAGCCATGGCTACCGCTGGCTGGAGTACAAGGATTTTCCGGAAGACCTCGAGCGTAAGCACATTCTCGAAGCCGTGCGCCTTCATACCGAGCTTACCGGCGAGCGTCCCTACGGCATGTATCAGGGCAAACCCTCGGACAATACGCTGCGCTTGGTGCAGGAGGAGGGCGGGTTCCTTTATTCGTCAGATTCCTACGCCGATGATCTTCCCTATTGGGTGAAGGGTGTCGACGGCAAGCCGTTCCTTATCATTCCGTATACGCTCGAAACGAACGACATGCGCTTTGCGACGCCGCAGGGCTTCAATTCCGGCGATCAGTTCTTCACCTATCTCAAGGATGCCTTCGATTCGCTCTACGACGAGGGCCGGGCCGGCAGCCCGAAGATGATGTCGGTCGGCCTGCATTGCCGCCTTGTCGGGCGTCCCGGCCGTGCGGCGGCGCTTAAGCGTTTCATCGAATATGTGCTGCAGCACGACAAGGTGTGGATTCCCCGCCGCATCGAGATCGCCGAGCATTGGCACAAGAACCACAAGCAGGACGTGATCTGATGATCCGGCGGGATGAATTCGTGTCGCGCTTCGGGGGCGTCTTCGAGCATTCGCCCTTCATTGCCGAGCGCGCCTATGACGATGGTTTCATCGGCGATGAGTTGACTGTGGACAAAGTGCACATTCCATTGGTCGCTGTCTTCCGCGCCGCAAGCGAAGAAGAGCGTCTTGGCGTGCTTCGCGCCCATCCCGATCTTGCCGGACGCCTGGCCATCGCCGGCGAACTGACGGAAGACAGCAAGAAGGAGCAGGCAAGCGCCGGTCTCGACCGGCTGAGCGCCGAAGAGCACGCCCGCTTTACCGAACTCAACAAGACATATACCGAAAAGTTCGGCTTTCCCTTCATCATCGCGGTGAAAGGGCTGAACAAGGACGGTATCCTCGCGGCTTTCGAGAAACGCATCGGTAACAGCCGCGACGAGGAGTTTGCGACCGCCGCCGCTGAGGTCGAAAAGATTGCGCTTTTGCGCCTGACATCCATGCTTCCGGAGAAGTGAATGACTGAGAATACCAATGCGAGCCTGCCGTCCTTCGCGAACGGCGCGATCAACCTTGCTTCCGCACGCCTCGGCGCCAAGGGCCTTTATGCGACGGACGAGTTCTTCGCGCCGCTGGAGCGCATGCTGCAGGATGTGCCGGCGAGCTTCGATCCGGATCTTTACGACGACAACGGCAAATACATGGACGGCTGGGAAAGCCGCCGCAAGCGCGTGCCCGGCCACGACTGGGCGATCGTCAAGCTCGCGATGCCCGGCCGCATTTTCGGCTTCGATGTCGATACCAGCTACTTCACCGGCAACTATCCGCCGCATTGTTCGATCGAGGCTGCCTTCGTCGAGGGCGGCGATCCGACCGAGGCGACCATCTGGACCGAAATCCTCACGAAGTCGCCGCTGGGGCCGAGCGCTCATCACGTCTTCGAAAACGCCGACAAGGAAAAGATCTGGACGCATCTGCGCCTGCATATCTATCCCGATGGCGGCGTTGCCCGGTTGCGCGTTTATGGTTCGGCTTATTTCGACTGGTCGAAAGTCGAGGCGAATGAAGAAGTCGACCTTGCCTATATCTTCAACGGCGCGAAGTCGCTTGGCTGGTCGGACGCGCATTACGGCCACCCGGACAAGATGCTTGGCCCCGGTCGCGGCATCAACATGGGCGACGGTTGGGAAACCAAACGGCGGCGCGGGCCTGGCCACGACTGGGCGGTGATCCGGCTTGGCCATCCGGGCAGGATCAAGCGCGTGATCGTAGACACTGCCTTCTTCAAGGGCAATTTTCCCGACACGTGTGAGCTTCTCGGCGCCTATCTGCCCGATCTTGGCGATATGCTCAGCGAGGCGGACATTGCGGCTTCGGAAAACTGGAGGCCGATCCTGCCGCGCACCAAACTGCAGATGGACCACATCCACGAATATGGCCCGGACTCCATCGCCGACGTCGGGCCGGTGACGCATGTGCGCATCGCGATGCATCCGGACGGCGGCATCATGCGTCTGAGGCTTTTCGGGGTGAAGGGGTGAGTTCTTTCTTCTTTATTGCGGCTCGCCTATATTCAAGGCATCAGGAGTGATGCCTCGATGAAGCCGTCGGAAGTGTTGGAAAAGAACAGGCAGGCGATCCGCGACGCGACAAGGCGCTTCAACGCGGCGAACCCGCGTGTCTTCGGGTCCGTCGCTCGCGGTGAGGACAGGCCGGACAGCGATCTCGATATTCTTGTCGATGCGCTGCCGGGGACGACGCTATTCGATCTCGGCGGGTTGCTGGAGGAATTGCAGACGCTGATGTCCGGGACGGAAATCCACGTTCTGACGCCAGGTGATTTTCCCGAACGTGTCCGCAGCCGGGTCCTGCAGGAAGCCAAGCCTGTATGAGTATCGATCGGCTTCGAACCTATCTCGACGAGATGCAGCAGGTCGCATTCGAAACCGTCGATTTCGTCAAGGACATGAGCAAGGATGAATTTCTGAAGGACCTTGTCAGACAGCGCGCAGTTGGAATGAACCTCCTGATGATTGGTGATGCAACCTCGCGCATCATGGAGGAATATCCCGAGTTTGCAGCGGAATTTTCCAACGTGCCTTGGCAAAAAATGCGCGGAATGAGAAACCGTATCGCTCATGGCTACATGAGCATGAACCTAGACGCCGTTTGGGATACTGCGCAAACAGCCATTCCCGATCTTCTCGATCAATTGCATGGATTGCGTCACTGGCACGCCCAAGGTGAATGACTTTTGACGGACCTTCTCGACATCCAGCCCCTCACCAAAACTACCTTCGTGCCGTTCGGTGACGTCATCGAGGCCGATCCGTCGACCATGCGCTATATCAACAGCGGCACGACCGAACGTTTCCATGCGCTGGCGACGGCAGAAGCGGCTGGCGAGGGCGCGCGCGTCGTCATCAATCTCTTTCGCGGCCAGCCGCGCAGCTTTCCTTACGAGATCGGCATGATGGAGCGGCATCCGTTCGGCAGCCAGAGCTTCTCGCCGCTTTCCGGCCGGCCGTTTCTGGTGGCGGTTTCGGAAGATCAGGACGGAAAGCCCGGCAGGCCGCAGGTGTTTCTCGCGCGGGGCGGCCAGGGCGTGAACTACCGGCGCAACGTCTGGCATCACCCGTTGTTGGTGCTCGGGCAACCGAGCGATTTTCTGGTTGTCGACAGGGATGGACCCGGAGATAATCTGGAAGAACATTTCTTCGAAACGCCATACATCATCAGCGAGCCAGCCCTATGACCGGACTGACGACCCATGTTCTCGACACGGCCTCCGGCAAGCCCGCCCAAGGGCTGAGGATCGACCTGTTTCGCCTGGATGGCGATATTCGCCATCACATCAAGACGGTCGAAACCAATTCGGACGGACGCGTGGACGGCGGGCCGATCCTCTCCGGCGAAAGTTTTCAGGCCGGAACCTACGAACTGCTGTTTCATGCGGGCGACTATCTGCGTGCTTCGGGCACGCCGTTGCCGCATCCGGCCTTTCTCGATCTCGTGCCGATCCGCTTCGGCATTGCGGATACTGCTGCGCATTACCACGTGCCGCTGCTGATCTCGCCCTACGGCTATTCCACCTATCGCGGGAGCTAGGCGATGCAGTTTGCGGCTATCGCGGATATCCACGGCAATCATCCGGCGCTGGCGGCGGTCCTTGCGGATATCCGCGCGCAGGGCATTTCGGACATCGTTGATCTCGGCGATTGCTTCAGCGGTCCGCTGGGAGCTGGCAAGACCGCCGACCTGCTCATCCCGTTCGCTCTGCCGACGGTCCGCGGCAATCACGACCGCTACCTGATCGAGCAGAAACCCGAAGCCATGCATGCGTCAGATAAGGTAGCCCACGAGCAGCTTTTGCCGCATCATCTCGACTGGCTGCGATCGCTGCCGACCAAGCTGGTCTATCAAGAAGAAGCCTATCTTTGCCACGCCACGCCTGGCGATGACAACCTGTACTGGCTGGAATCCGTGGCGCCCGAGGGCCATGTGTTTCTGAAGCCGCAGGAGGAGATCGAGGCGCTCGCGGAAGGCATCGACTTTCCGCTGATCCTTTGCGGCCATACGCACATCCCCCGCGCCGTCCGCCTTTCGCACGGTCGTCTCATCGTCAATCCCGGCAGCGTCGGCTGCCCGGCTTACAACGATGAAAAGCCTTATCCGCACAAGGTTGAGACCGGCCATCCGATGGCAAGCTACGCCATTCTGGAGAAATCCGCGTCCGGCTGGACGCCCTATTTCCGCAACGTCCCCTACGATCACATGGCGATGTCGACGCTTGCAAAAGCAAACGGCCGCCCGGATTGGGCGGCCGCGCTGGCAACGGGAAGAATGCCGCCGTTTTAAGCTGCTTCGCCGCGATCGATTTCATGTTTCGCCGCTCGCGCGAGAAAGCCGGAACGGGACAATCCCTGCGCCGCGGCAAATGCATCCACGCGTTCAAGTACGTCTTCCGGAAGGGTGATGTTGATACGAATCGCCTTGCGGGCTGGCGTTTTGAGGCTCACGAGAATTGCAACGCCGTCGCCGTTTTCCGGATCCGCCATGATGCTTTCAAGGCTGGATGGTTCGGGAATGGCTTCGCCATCTTCAGCCATGCCTTCGACATGGAATGCCAAGGCTTCCTCTGCCATTCTCCGCGCCTCGTCCAGGCTTTTCCCTGCGGTCACGACGCCTGGAAAATCAGGGAAAGACACGCCATAGTCACTGTCGCTTTCCTTATGGATCAGTCCGATATAGTTGCGCATAATCACCTCAGGCTGAGACCGGATTGCTTTTCGATGCTCTTAAGAGTGCCAATCGGAACGTCGCGCCTTGGATGGGGAACGGTCACGCGGTCGGATCTTGTAGGGTGTTTCAGCTGCATATGGCTGCCCTTACGGGCAACCTCGAACCAGCCATCCTTTTTCAGCAACGCGATGACGTCTGCACTCTTCATGAAGAGCGATTATACACACTTATGTGTATCTCGTAAACGGTGCTGCTACTGCCGTCCGGCGATGATCGACGAATTGACGTCGTTGATGTCGCGCTTGCCGCAGAGTGCCATGGTGATGTCCATCTCCTTGCGGAGGATGCCGAGCGCCAGTGTCACGCCTTCCTTGCCCATGGCGCCGAGGCCGTAGAGGAAAGGGCGGCCGATATAGGTGCCTTTGGCGCCAAGCGCCACGGCCTTCAGCACGTCCTGGCCGGAGCGGATGCCGCCGTCGAGATGGATCTCGATCTTGTGGCCGACGGCATCGACGATCTGCGGGAGCATGCTAATCGAAGAGGGAGCGCCGTCCAGCTGGCGGCCGCCATGGTTAGAGACGACGATCGCGTCGGCGCCCGTCTCGGCTGCCGCCTTCGCGTCCTCGACATCGAGAATGCCCTTGATGATGAGCGGGCCGCCCCATTTTTCCTTGATCCAGGCGACATCGGCCCAGGAAAGCTGCGGATCAAACTGCTCAGCTGTCCAGGAGGACAGCGAGGAGAGGTCGGAGACATTCTTGGCGTGGCCGACGATGTTGCCGAAGGTACGGTGCTTGGTCTTGAGCATGTCGAGGCACCAGAAGGGGCGAGTCGCCATCTGCCAGATATGCTTCGGCGTGAATTTCGGCGGAGCGGAGAGGCCGTTGCGCAGGTCTTTATGCCGCTGGCCGAGGATCTGCAGGTCGGCCGTCAGAACCAGTGCCGAGCACTTTGCCGCCTTGGCGCGGTTGATCAGGTTCATGACGAAGTCCTTGTCCTTCATCACATAGAGCTGGAACCAGAAGGGTCGCGTCGTCACCGAGGCGACATCCTCGATCGAGCAGATGCTCATCGTCGAGAGCGTGAAGGGAACGCCGGCTTCTTCCGCTGCACGGGCCGCCAGCATCTCGCCGTCGGCATGCTGCATACCGGTAAGACCCGTCGGCGCGAGCGCCACCGGCATCGAGACCTTCTGGCCGACCATCGTCGTCTCCAGCGTGCGGTTCGTCATGTCTACGAGCACCCGCTGGCGCAGCTTGATCTTGGTGAAATCGCTCTCGTTCGCCTGATAGGTCGACTCTGTCCAGGCGCCCGAATCCGCATAGTCGAAGAACATTTTCGGCACTCGGCGCTGGGCGAGTTTCTTAAGGTCGGCGATGGTGAGAGGAGTGGCCATGGACAAGACTTTCACATCTGGATAACGCCATGGCCCTTAACATGATTTTCAGGCAAGAGGGTACATCTTTCGTCGCCTAGGGAACAAGAATCAGGCTCCCTGCGGCACCTCCGTTTTCGAGGAATTGCTGCGCCTTTGCCGCGTCTGCCAAGGCATACTCGCCGGCGATCGTTGCGGCGATGCCCGACTGCGTCATTTCGATTGTTGCCTTGGCGGCGGCGGCATAATTTTCGCCGTCTGCGATGTAGGCCATGATGCTCGGATGCGTGAGCGCTTTTCCGGGACGCAACTCCTCGACGGAGACCGGAGGTATCGGGCCGCCGGCCTGTCCGATCGTTGCGGCGACGCCGAACGGGCGCACGCATTGGATGGTCTTAGAAAGCATGCTGCCGCCGATGCCGTCATAGGCGGCATCGACGCCACGGCCGCCCGTCAGCCGTTTCACTTCGCCGACCACATCCGCGTCGCGCCCGACGATCACGTGATCGGCGCCGTGTTTGACGGCAAGCCCGGCCTTTTCCTGCGAACTGACGGTCCCGATGATCGTCGCCCCGAGATGTTTTGCCCACCGCACCAGAATGCTGCCGAGGCCGCCCGCGGCCGCATGGACGAGGACGATCGTGCCGGGGCCGACCGTGTAGGTTTGCGTCAGCAGCATATAGGCGGTCATGCCCTTTAGCATCGAGGCGGCGGCGACGCGCGACGGGATCTCATCCGGAAGGCGGATGGCGCGCGCGGCGGGAAGCAGGCGTGTTGCGGCATAGGCGCCGATCGCGCCGGCATAGGCAACGCGGTCGCCCGGTTTCAGTTCGATGACGCCGGTGCCAACGGCCTCTACGATGCCCGCCCCCTCGACGCCTAGGACGGCCGGATAGGCCGGCAGGGGATAGATGCCCTTGCGGTGGTAGATGTCGAGGAAATTCATGCCGATCGCTTCGTGCCGTATGCGGATCTCATCGGGGCCAGGCTGCTTTGGCGTGCGCTCCAAGACCTGCAGTTGTTCGATGCCGCCCGGCGTCTGAAGTGTAACGATCTTGTCCATGACTGTGCTCCGATTTGCTGTTGCGGCAATCATGGCCGATGGCTTGTTGATCGAAAATTCCCTATTGTTTGCCAATCGATGGGAAAAAATGATCAATGTTCGATTGGGAAAATCTCCGCTACTTCGCAGCCTTGGCGCAGACCGGAACGTTGCTCGGCGCGGCCCGCTTACTCGGCGTGGAGCACGCGACGGTCGCCCGCCGCGTCGCCCGTCTGGAAGCGCAGATGGGTGTGAAACTCATAGATCGGCGCGGACGGCGCGTGTCGCTGACGGCAGATGGGGAGCGGGTCGCAGTGATGGCCGAGCGCATGGGCGAGGAGGCGCGGGCAATCGAACGCGTGAGTCTTGCTGCCGGCGGCGGCCTTGCGGGCGACGTCAAGGTAAGCGCGCCGCCGACGCTTGCGGCCGCCCTGCTTGCCGGGCCGCTTGTCGAACTGCGGCGCAACTATCCGGACATCGGCATCACCATTGTCGGCGAGACGCGCTACGCCTCGCTCGACCGGCGGGAGGCGGATATTGCGGTCCGAATGACGAAGCCGGAGCAGGGCGACTTTACCGTTACCAAGCTTGGCGACGTGGCTTTTGGCTTCTATGCCTCCCCGGCTTATCTGGCTTCCGTGCCTGAGGAGGCCTGGAGCTTCATCGCCTATGACGAAACGATGTCGAGCTCGCCGCAGTCGATGCGCCTGCTCGATGTGGCGAATGGGCGAAAACTGTCCATCAGGGCCACGACGCTCGAATTCCAGCTTTCCGCCGCGAAAGCCGGCGGCGGCGTCGCTCTCCTTCCGAATTTTCTCCTTGCCGGCGCGAATGACCTTGTGGAGGTCATTCGGGAGACGAAGCCGCTGACGCGTGAAGTCTGGCTGGTCGTTCACTCGGATATCAGAAATGTTCCGATCATCCGCGCGGTGATGGAGACTTTGAAGAGGAACTGGTCTTATTAATATCCTATGCCGCGTTGGTACGGATCGGCTGGATCAAAATGTCGGTCGGAATCCCGAGATGCTCATGCAGCCGGCGTATCATTTCGAGAGGGATCGCCTGCGATTGAGAAATTTCCGCTATGCGTCCCCGACTGCCGAGGATTGGCTCAAGGTCCTTGCGGCTCAAGCCCTGTTGTTCCATGCGAAACAGAATGGCGTCGATTGGGTCGGGCAGATCGATTGGATAGTGTGACGCCTCATAGGCATCGATCAGCGTCGCGATAATGTCCAGCTTGTCTGCTTCGGGAGAACCATCCGGCGCACCCCAGAGTTGCTTTAAAAGAGTGAGCGCATTCTCGTAGTCTTCATTACTCCGGATGGGTCTTAGTTCACTCATAATCCACCACTGCAGCATCGATCGTGTTGTAATCAAGGCCGCTTGACCTTTCTGACCCTTTCGACAAATTGCGTCAATGTTCGCCGGGCGATCACTCTCATGGAAGTTCTATGATGCTCCCATTTTGGGTTCAATGGTGAGGTTGCTCTTCGCTGCCTCGCCCGCCACATAGGTCTCCACAATCGCCCGGTCATCGCCCATGGTCTGGAGCAGGAAGAGTTCTTCCGGAAGAGTCTTCACGACGTCCATCTTCAGCGCCATGGCAGGCGTTGCCGCTGCGTTCAGGACGACGAGATCGGCGTCCGTGCCTTCATCCAGCGTTCCGATGCTGTCTGCAAGCGAGAGTGCTTCGGCATTGCCGAGCGTCATGTAGTAATAGCTTTCGAGCGGGTTGAGACGCTCGCCGAGGAGCTGTTGGATCTTGTAGGCTTCGTCCATCGTGCGCAGCATCGAATAGCTGGAGCCGCCGCCGATATCGGTGGCGACGCTGATCCTGACGGGTTTTTGGCGACGCGCGAGTGCCTTCAGCGGGAAGAGGCCGGAGCCGAGGAAGAGGTTGGACGTCGGGCAGTGAACGGCGACGGCGCCCGCCTCATTCATGGCGCCGGCCTCGCGATCGGAGAGGTGGATGCAGTGGCCGAAGAGGCTCTTCGGCCCAAGCAGACCGTAGCGGGCGTAGATATCGGTGTAGTCGATCGCGTCCGGATAGAGCTCGCAAGTGAACCTAATCTCCTCGTGATTTTCCGAGAGGTGCGTCTGGATGTGCAGATCCGGAAATTCCTGGGTGAGCGCCTGGGCCGCCTCCATCTGCTGCGGCGTTGAGGTGATCGCGAAGCGCGGCGTGATGGCGACGTGGTTTCGGCCTTTGCCGTGCCAGTCGGCAATCACCTGCCGCGTTTCGTCATAGCCCATCTGAGGCGTGTCGAGCAGGCCCTGAGGCGCATTGCGGTCCATCATCACCTTGCCACCGACCATGCACATGTTCCGGCGTATGGCCTCCGCGAAATAGGCATCGGCGGAGGTCTTGTGGACGGAGCAATAGGCGGCGGCCGTCGTCGTGCCGTGACGGAGCAGCTCGTCGTAGAAATGCGTCGCGATCTTCTGCGCATGCGCGCTTTCGACGAAGCGGCATTCCTCCGGGAAGGTATAGGTGTTCAGCCATTCGAGCAGGTCGGCCGCGTAGGAGGCGATCACCTGCATCTGCGGAAAATGCAGGTGCGTGTCGATAAAGCCCGGCATGATCAGGTGCGGGCGGTGGTCGATTTCGACCGCATCCGCCGGAGCCTTCTTCCTGATGCCGGAGTAGGTGCCGATCGCGGTGATCTTGCCGGCCTCGATCACCAGGCCGCCGTCGGTCTCGTAGCTATAGCTCTCCGTATCGGTGAGACTGAGCGGAGCGCGCTTGAACGAGAGCAGGCGCCCGCGCAGGAGTTTTGTCGTCATTGCTGTTTGCCTTCGACTGCGCTTTCGAACCAGGTGACGAGCAGCTTGCGCTCGTCCTGCGTGATATCCGTCACATTGCCGGGCGGCATTGCATGGCTGCGGCCTGCCTGTATATAGATTTCGCGCGCATGGGCGGCGATTTCCGCGTCATTTTCGAAGATGACGCCGTTCGGCGGGCGGGCAAGGCCCTCGTAGACGGGTTCGGCAGCATGGCACATCGAACAGCGCGTCGAGATCAACTCCTTGACGGCAGGGAAGTGCGGATCGCCGGCGAATTGCTGGAACGCGGGCGCAACAGCGGCAGTCGTATCGCGTTCGCCCGTCAGCGCCTTCGGCACGGTCGAAAGCCACATGATAAGGATGAAGAGGATGACCGTCGCGATCCATGTCCAGGTCGGCCGTCCCTTGCGCGCATGCGTCGTGTTGAACCAGTGGCGGATGGTGACGCCCATCAGGAAGACGAGGGCGGCGATCACCCAGTTGTAGGCGGTGCCGAAGGCCAGTGGATAGTGGTTCGACAGCATGAAGAAGATGACGGGCAGCGTGAGGTAGTTGTTGTGCAGCGAGCGCTGCTTGGCGATCTGCCCGTATTTCGGATCGGGCGTGCGCCCCGCGATGAGGTCGGCGACGACGATCTTCTGGTTGGGGATGATAACCATGAAGACGTTGGCCGACATGATCGTCGCGGTGAAGGCGCCGAGATGCAGGAAAGCGGCGCGGCCGGTGAAAAGCTGTGTGTAGCCCCAGGCCATGAAGACCATCACCGCATAGAGCACGGCCATCAGTCCCCAGGTGTTCTTGCCGAGCGGCGACTTGCAGAGCAGGTCGTAGACGACCCAGCCGACGGCGAGCGAAGCAAGTGACATCAGGATCGCCACCGGCGCGCTGATATCGAGCACATGCCGGTCGATGAGGAAGAGGTCGGCACCGCCGTAATAGACGATGCAGAGCATCAGGAAGCCGGAGAGCCAGGTGAAGTAGCTTTCGTACTTGAACCAGGTCAGGTGCTCGGGCATCTGCGCCGGGGCCACCAGGTATTTCTGGATGTGATAGAAACCGCCGCCATGCACCTGCCATTCCTCGCCATAGGCGCCCGGCGGAAGATGCGGCCGCTTCACCAGGCCGAGGTCGAGGGCGATGAAATAAAACGACGAGCCGATCCAGGCGATCGCGGTGATGACGTGAAACCAGCGCGCCGCGAAAGCCAGCCATTCCCACGCTATGGCATATTCATACATTGAGTTCCCCTATCTTCCTCCGACTCGCCACATTGCAGAAAGTTGCCGCGGGAGGGAAGGGGTAGAGCCTCAGTCGGTTATCTCGCCGAGGACCACGTATCGGCGATCGTCCCTCGACTATCGTGAACGCCGCGGATTTGCTGTCCGCGCAATTCATTGCTGTGAAATTTCCTGGCAATTTGCTTGGAAGAGGTAGCTCGATCGCGGCATGGGCCGCCAAAAAGTCGAGCTTAGCAGAGCGGCTAAAGCGGAGAACGCCGATCTTCGACTCTTGAATAAGGATGATTGCCCAACGGCCTTCGTCGCCGCGATATCCGATATTGGCGAGATGCTCGTTAGCGCGATCGCCACCAGTCACCATTTCGTGAAGTCTGTCTTCATAAGGTCCAAGAACACAAACGCGGTCAAACTGCTCTGCGATGAGCAGATGTGCAGGCTGTGGCTCACCGGGTTTAAGTCTCTGAAAATCGACAGGATCTGAATAGTAATATGTCGCGGCCGCGATCAAGGCTGATGCCGGGAGCATAGCAATTGCCGCGACGTATTTCCGCCCGAAAGGTCTCCGATTCAGTCTGCGTCGCCGCACTTTTCCCGGTCCTTTATGTTATTAAAAGTTGCAGAAAGCATTGGGATGGCACGTCTCATTTGAATATGTTGCGCCGCAAAATTTAGTGATCCTTGAAATGTCACGAGTCGGTTACAATTACAATTGTAGCCGCCGGGGTGAGGTGGAAACCGCATTGGGGCGGCGCATTCATCGACGGAGAAGATGCCCATGCGCAGCATTCTGGCAAGTGTGATGATTGCGTTCGCGTCGAGTGTGAGTGCTCACGACGCGCCAGCGGGTTGGTCTTACGAACCTTTCTGTTGCAATGGCGACAACCATACAGGCGATTGCCAGATGATCCCTTCGAAGAGCGTCAAAGTGACCCCCAGGGGATATCGCGTGACGCTGCTGCCTGGAGACCACCGGCTGGTGACGCGGGCTCATGTCTTCATGCTGCCGATGACGAAGGCGATGCAATCCGGCGATGGTGAGTACCATCTCTGCCTGTTCCCGAATGAGGATACGCCGCGCTGCTTCTACGCGCCGGAAATGGGTTATTGAGCGCCACTTAGAGATCGTGCGCGCCCATCTCGTCGATGATCCAGTTCCGGAAGGCCCTGATCTTCGGCACATTCCGGCGGTTCCCGGGATAGGCCAGCCAGTAATCGCGGCCGTCGTTGCAGGATAGTTCGAAAGGTTGATAGAGCCTGCCTGCGGCGATATCTTCTTCGAAATGCCCCGGATTCAGAATGGCGACGCCTTGCCCCGCCGCGGCTACACTCGCGTCCATGATTTGCGTGCCGAGTTCGTTTCTGGGGAATTTCTCCAGTCCCGGATTATCGATCCCTGCTGCGGCAAACCAAATCCGCCACCAATGGTCCCCGGCGCTGATGATCGATAGTTTGAGGAGATCGGCGGGCGTATGAACGCCGCCGACCTTGGCAGCAAGCACCGGACTTAACATCGGCGAAAAATCGAGGCGCATGATGCGATGGCAACAGAGACCCGGCCAATTGCCGTCGCCCCAGCGGACAGCCAGATCGGCCGCCTCCCTGTTGAAATCTATGAGTGTTGCAGATGTCTTCAGCCTGACGGCAATGTTAGGATGTTTTAGCTGAAACGAGCCAAGATGGCGCGACAGCCACTGTTGGGCAAAAGTCGCCGTCGAATGGATCGTCAGAGTCTCCTCGGATGCTTGTCGAAGCGATTCCATCGCCTCGGCCAGCATCGCGAAACCTTCGGTGACCCTTGGCGCCAGCCGTTCACCGGCATCGGTAAGGCTAATCATGCGCGGGCGGCGCAGGAACAGCGGTTCGCCGATATTCTCTTCCAGCAGCTTCACTTGATAGCTGACGGCAGTTTGCGTCATGCCGAGCTCTTCGCCCGCCTTGGTGAAGCTGCCGAGCCGCGCCACAGCCTCAAAGACGCGCAGCGCATTCAGCGGGAACTGTTTCGACAGCTTCATGGATAACTTCTCTTTATGCATTCAGACGATTGTTCGATTGGAATTGCAGCATTTTTAGCGGCACTCTGCAAGCCATAGCATCAGTTGAACAAAGGTGATGTCATGGACTGCCACGCTATCGAGGAAAGCTCGAAACCCGTCAATCTCTCGCTTTCAGCGCTTGTTTCAGGCATCGCGGCGTGGGCTTATGGCAAGATATTCCACCCGTCGCGGCTCGATCTCGAGGGCACACCGGACCGCGTGAAGCGCGATCTCGGCTTCCTGGATGGACGCGATCCGCGCTACGAGGCCGATCTCTGGCGATAGGCGGAAAGCGCCGTCAAGATTTCGGCGGCGGTCATGGCGGCGATCACTTCCGGCCGCTTGTCCCTGACCGCCGAACCGCCAATCGGCAGCGTGAGGCGGTCGAGCAAGCTTCGCTCGCCTCCTTCGCGCATAAGCCAGTTTGCGAAGGTCGCGCGTTTCGTGGCCGAGCCGATCATGCCGGTATAGGCAAGATCGGTTCTCTCCAGCGCTTCACGCGCGATCAGGAAGTCCAGCGAATGGTCGTGCGTGAGGATGACGACGGCGGAACCGCCGGGCATTTCCTTCACCAGCGCTTCCGGCATCGCCATAAGCCGCGTCTTCGTTTCCGCCGGCAGGTTCGCAAGCTCTTCCGTTCGCGTCTCGACCACCATCACGGAAAGCGGCAGCGGCGCAAGTGCCGCAGCGAGCGCGTGCCCGACATGGCCTGCACCGAAAAGATAGACCTCCGGCCGCCGCTCTGTTTCTTCGGCCTGCCGTGCTCCCAGTTCCGCCATCAGTTCATCCGTCACCCGCCGGAACCGCAATTGCGTACGCCCGCCGCAGCACTGCCCGATCTCCGGTCCCAGCGGAATATCCATGACCTTGCTGCCGCCGCCCGCAAGCAGTTCGCGCGCGTTGCGGATCGCCATGAACTCCAACTGCCCACCGCCGATCGTGCCCCAGGCGGCGTTTTCGGAGACGAGCATGAAGGCGCCGGCTTCGCGTGGGGTCGAACCCTGGGTTCCGACGACGTCGATGAGGATGATGGCTGGGTGGGCGGACGCGAAGGAAAGGAAAGAGGAAGTCATGGCGCGAAAGCACCCCCCTCTGCCCTGCGGGACATCTCCCCCACAAGAGGGGAGATTGATATGACGCGCGCTTGCCGCCAAACAATATGCGAATTATCGCAGCCTGCTGGTCGCAGGGAGCCGTCGTCTCTAGACAATCTCCCCCCCTGTTCGGGAGATGTCCAGCAGGACAGAGGGGGGTACAACTTGCACCAGCTTCCCCGCTCATTCCCCTTGACTTGAGGCGTTAGTGAGCAAGCCACTCTTACACCCGCTTCATCCGCTCCACCGCCATCAGTACCCGCTCCGGCGTTGCCGGGGCGTCGAGCCGTGGGCAGACCTTGTAGTCGGCGACGCTGGCGACGGCCATGGAGAGCGCTTCGAGCACGGAGATTGCCAGCATGAGGGGTGGTTCGCCGACCGCCTTGGAGCGGCCGATGGTGGGCTCGGTGTTTTCTGACCACTCGGCGAGGCGGACGTTGAATATCTTCGGACGGTCGGAGGCGAGTGGGATCTTGTAGGTCGAGGGCGCATGTGTGCGCAGCCGGCCCTTGTCGTCCCACCAGAGTTCTTCCGTCGTCAGCCACCCCATGCCCTGCACGAAGCCGCCTTCCACCTGGCCGATATCGATCGCCGGGTTCAGCGAGCAGCCGACATCGTGAAGGATGTCGGTGCGGTCGATCAGATATTCGCCGGTCAGCGTATCGATCGAGACTTCGCTGCAGGCGGCACCATAGGCGAAGTAATAGAAAGGCGTGCCGCGGCCCGCGGCCCGATCCCAATGGATCTTCGGCGTCTTGTAAAAGCCTGCTGCCGAAAGCTGCACGCGGGCGAAATAGGCCTCCTTTATGAAATTGGGGAAGGGGATTTCCGCCTCGCCAACGCGCACCCGGTTCGGCAGGAAGACGATGTCCGACGCATCGACGTTCCATTTGTCTGCGGCGAAGGCAACGAGCCGCTCCTTGATCTGCCGGGCGGCGTCATGGGCGGCCATGCCGTTCAGGTCGGAGCCGGACGAGGCGGCGGTCGCGGACGTGTTCGGCACCTTGCCGGTGGTCGTCGCGGTGATCTTCACGCGGTCGATATCGACCTGGAAGCTGTCGGCCAGCACCTGCGCGACCTTGGTGTAGAGGCCTTGGCCCATCTCGGTGCCGCCGTGGTTCAGGTGGATCGAACCGTCCTGATAGATATGCACCAGCGCCCCCGCCTGGTTGAAGGCGGTCATGGTGAAGGAGATGCCGAATTTCACCGGCGTCAGCGCGATGCCCTTGCGGATGTAGCGGCTGTCGCGGTTGAAGCCGATGATGGCATTGCGGCGTGCCTGGTAATCGGCGCTTTCCTCCAGTTCCTCGACGATGCGCAGGATGATGTTGTCTTCAACTTCCTGATGGTAGGGCGTCGTCGTGCGGCCGGAACCCGGCTGTCCGTAGAAGTTCAGCTTGCGGATTTCGAGCGGATCCTTGGCAACTGCGTAAGCGATCTCTTCGATGAAGCGCTCGGCCCCCAGCATGCCTTGCGGCCCGCCGAAGCCGCGGAAGGCGGTATTGGAGACGGTATGCGTCTTCAGCGGCATCGAGGTCAGATGCACATGCGGATAGAAATAGCTGGAATCGGCGTGGAAGAGGGCACGGTCCGTCACCGGGCCGGAGAGGTCGGAAGAAAAGCCGCAGCGCGCCGCATAGGTCGCGTCGACGGCGTGGATGCGGCCTTCGTCGTCAAAGCCCAGCTCGTAATCCACCAGGAAGTCGTGGCGCTTGCCGGTGGAGCTCATGTCCTCGTCGCGGTCAGGACGGAACTTGACGGCGCGCTTCAGCTTCTTGGCGGCGATGGCGGCAAGCGCTGCAAACTGGTTGCCTTGCGTTTCCTTGCCGCCGAAACCGCCACCCATGCGGCGCACGTTCACCGTCACGGCATTCGACGGAATGTTCAGCACGTGGCCGACGATATGCTGGATCTCGCTCGGGTGTTGAGTCGAGGCCCAGACGGTCACATCGTCATCTTCGCCGGGGATCGCCATGGCGATGTGGCCCTCGAGGTAGAAATGCTCCTGACCACCGATGCGCATCTGGCCCTTGAGGCGATGCTGGGCGTTGTCCATCTCGGCCTTGGCGTCGCCGCGCTGCAATGTCATCGGGCTGATGACGAGCGGGCTGCCGTTTTCGAGCGCACCGTCGATATCGCTCCAATGCGGCAGGTCGCGATACTCGATCTTCGCCTTCTGCGCGGCATGGCGCGCGGCGTCGCGGGTTTCGGCGATCACGGCAAAGATCGGCTGGCCGTGGAATTCGACCTTGGCGTCGGCAAGCAGCGGCTCGTCATGGCTGCCGTTGGAACTGACGTCATTGGCGCCCGGCACGTCCTTGCCGGTGAAGACCCAAACGACGCCAGGGTGTCTGCGGACTTCCGAAAGATCCATGCTGAGAATCTCGGCATGGGCGCGGTCGGAGGTGCCGAGCGCGCCGTGCAGCAGGCCGGCGGGTTCGGGAATGTCATCGATATAATCGGCAGTTCCGGTCACATGCTTATGCGCTGAATCATGTTTCAGCGAAGCGTGCATGGGGCCCCTGATGATGACTTTGGTGGTGTCGAAGGTGGATTTATCCATGGCGCACCTCCCGGGTGAATATGGGAGCCGCTACCTTTGCCTCCTCCCTCATTCCTATGCTTGTCACAGGAATCCATTCACGGCGCGTCTGCGCCGTGAATGAATCATTCGCCTGAAGGGAGTCTCTCGCGCCCAAGGGCTTGGGCGCACTGGATTCCTGTGACAAGCACAGGAATGAGGAGGAGAGGGTAGGCTTGCGAGTTTTTTCTGCCTGCACTGCCATCCGCCCTATGGGCACCTTCTCCCCGAGGGGAGAAGGTGAAACCGAGACGGGGCGGCATCCCCTTCTCCCCAGCCGGGGAAAAGTGGCGGCAGCCGGATGAGGGGGTGGGCTTGCACCAATGCTGATCACCATCACGCCACTCCCTCGAACCGCTTCAATTCCACCGGCGTGCCAACCGTTTCCAGGTAGAAGCGCTTGAGCAGGTTCTTTGCCGTCAACTGCCGGTATTCGGCGGTGGCGCGCCAGTCGGTGAGGGGCTGGAAATCGGCATCGAAGGCGCCACGTGCCCTGTCGACGGTTTCCTCGTTCCACGGTCTGCCGATGAGATCGGATTCGACGGTGCGGGCACGCTTTGGCGTTGCGGCCATGCCGCCGAAGGCGATGCGCACGTCGTTGACGTCGCCGGCCTCGTCGAGCGTCAGATAGAAGGCACCGAGCACGGCGGTGATGTCCTCGTCGCGGCGCTTGGTGATCTTGTAGACCGCGAAATGGCTGCCTTCGGCCGGGTAGGGCATGAAGACGCTTTCGACGAATTCGCCGGCTTTGCGGTCCTGCTTGCCGTATTCGACGAAATAGTCCTCCAGCCGCAGCATGCGCGTGCCCGCTGCCGAGCGCATCTTCAGCGTCGCGCCAAGCGCGATCAAAGGCGGTGGGCTGTCGCCGATCGGCGAGCCATTGGCGATGTTGCCGCCGATCGTGCCCATGTTGCGCACCTGCTCGCCTCCGATGCGGTTGATGAGATTGCCGAGCGTCGGCACTTTCGGGGCGAGGGCTTCGAAAGCCTTGGTATAGGTGACGCCCGCACCGATCGTGACGCCGCCATCGGTCACCTTGATCGTCTGCAACTCGTTCAGGTGGTTGATGAAGACGGCAGGGTTCAGGGCGCGCATCTGCTTCGTCACCCAGAGCCCGACATCGGTCGAGCCGGCGACGACGGTCGCATCCGGCTCCTCGGCCAGAATGCGCGCCAGCGCCTCGACCGAACCAGGAACGATTAACCGCTCCTCGCCGGATGCGATCGTGATCGTCTCGCGCGTCTGCATCGCCCAGAGCCTTGAGACGATCTCGGAGCGAGTCTTTTCGAGCGGGTCGAAGAGCGTGCTCGGGCGCGCGCGGCTGACGGCTTCGGCCGCCTTGACGATCGGCTCGTAACCTGTGCAACGACAGAGATTGCCCTGCAACGCCTTTTCGATCTCGGGCCGTCCGGGCTTCTCGTTTGTGAGCCACAGGCCGTAGAGGGACATCACGAAGCCCGTGGTGCAGAAGCCGCATTGCGAGCCGTGATAGTCCACCATCGCCTGCTGCACCGGATGCAGCGTACCGTTCCTGGCGGCCAGGTGCTCGACGGTGACGACATGCGTGCCGTTCAGCGATCCCAAGAAGCGGATGCAGGCATTGACCGTCTCGTAGAAGAGCTTGCCGTCGAGCAGGCGGCCGACGAGCACCGTGCAAGCGCCGCAATCGCCCTCGGCACATCCTTCCTTCGTGCCGGTCAGCCGGCGCCTCAATCGCAGAAAATCAAGAAGCGTCTCGGTCGGGTGGACATCGGTAAGCGCGATGTCCTCGCCGTTGAGGATGAAGTGGATGCTGTCTTTCATGATGTTCCTTATTCTTGTTTTTGAAATGGTTATGCCGCGGTCCAGCCTCCGTCAATCGAGATGTGGGTGCCGGTCACCTGCCGGGCGTCGTCGCTGGCGAGGTAGAGCGCCATGGCGCCGATCTCCTCGGCCTTGACGAATTCGTGCGTCGGCTGGGCCTTAAGGATGACCTCGGTCTTTACCTGCTCTTCGGTCATGCCGCGGGCCTTGGCCGTATCCGGTATCTGCTTTTCGACGAGCGGCGTCAGCACATAGCCGGGGCAAATGGCGTTCACGGTCACACCGAATTCGGCAAGTTCGAGTGCGGCTGTCTTCGTCAGACCTAATATACCATGTTTTGCGGCCACATAGGCGGACTTGAACGGCGAGGCGACGAGGCCGTGCGCCGAGGCGATATTGATGATGCGGCCATGTTTCTTCGCCTTCATCAGCGGGATGGCGGCACGCATCGTATGAAACGAGCTCGACAGGTTGATGGCGATGATCTGGTCCCACTTCTCGATCGGGAAATCCTCGATCTTCTCGACATGCTGAATGCCGGCATTGTTGATTAGCACGTCGACGGTACCGAAGGTCTTTGCCACCGTGCCGATCAGGTCGGCTATCTCCGCTGGCTTCGTCATATCTGCCGGATGGTAGAGCGCGCTTCCTTTGGAAAGTGATTCAAGCCGCTCCACTATCGCCTTGATCTCATCCGAATTTCCGAAGCCGTTGATGACGACATTGTCGCCCTTGCCGGCAAAGGCGGTGGCGATCGCAAGCCCAATGCCGCTGGTGGATCCAGTGACAACAACGGTTCTCTTCATGCTCGTCTCCCTATGGCTTGTTTTCGCGACGCAATCTCGCGAAGGTTATGCCCAAAGCGGCGCTTCTGGCAATCGCGCGGGAGAGACGATTTGTAGGCCGGAGACAACGACCGAAGGCCGGATGAGAGCTGTTTCTTTTTCGTTTTATTTTCTTTTCAGGTTCGCTTTGGTGCCTTATTGATTTCTGCAACAAAGCACTCGCATGGGAGGGACAGGCGTGAGCGGATATGTTTTGGCGATCGATCAGGGCACGACATCGACGCGGGCGATCATTTTCGATGGCGAGATGAGGATCGCCGGCGCGGGCCAGAAGGAGTTCACGCAATTCTATCCGCGTTCAGGCTGGGTCGAGCACGATCCGGAGGAAATCTGGGATTCGGTGGTTTCCACCATCCACATGGCGCTGCGCGAGGCGAAGATCGAAGCCAAGGATATCGCAGCACTCGGCATCACCAACCAGCGCGAGACGGTCGTCGTCTGGGAGCGCGAGACCGGCAAGCCGATCCACAACGCCATCGTCTGGCAGGACCGCCGCACGGCGAATTACTGCGACAATCTCAAGCGCCAGGGCCTCGAAAAGACGTTCACCAAGAAGACAGGGCTGATCCTCGATCCCTATTTCTCAGGCACCAAGCTTTCCTGGTTGCTGGCCAACGTGAAAGGGGCACGGGCGCGCGCTGTCAAGGGCGATCTCTGCTTCGGCACGATCGACACCTTCCTGATCTGGCGGCTGACCGGCGGCAATAGCTTCGTCACCGATGCCACGAATGCATCGCGCACGCTGATGTACAATATTGCCGAGAACAACTGGGACGAAGACCTGCTCGATATCCTGCGCGTGCCGGCCGCCATGCTGCCGGAGGTGAAGGACTGCGCTGACGATTTCGGCGTTGCCGATGCCTCGATCTTCGGCGCCGCGATCCCGATCTTCGGCGTTGCCGGCGACCAGCAGGCCGCGACCATCGGCCAGGCTTGCTTCGAGCCCGGCATGATGAAATCGACCTACGGCACAGGCTGCTTCGCGCTCTTGAATACCGGCGCCGACATGGTCCGCTCTAACAACCGGCTGCTCACCACAATCGCCTACCGCCTGAACGGCGAGACGACCTATGCGCTTGAAGGCTCGATCTTCATTGCGGGGGCTGCCGTGCAGTGGCTGCGCGACGGCCTCGGGATCGTCGACCGCGCTTCGAAGACCGGCGAGCTTGCGGAACGGGCCGACCCGACACAAGAGGTCTATCTCGTCCCCGCCTTCACCGGCCTTGGCGCGCCGCACTGGGATCCGAAGGCGCGCGGCGCGATCTTCGGCCTCACCCGCAACAGCGGTCCAGCCGAATTCGCCCGCGCGGCGCTCGAAGCCGTCTGCTACCAGACCCGCGACCTGCTCGATGCCATGCAAAAGGACTGGAGGAACGGCAAGGACGACACGGTGCTTCGCGTCGACGGCGGCATGGTCGCCTCCGACTGGACGATGCAGCGGCTGGCCGACCTGCTCGAAGCTCCTGTCGACCGTCCGGCCATTCTCGAAACCACCGCTCTTGGTGCTGCCTGGCTTGCCGGGAGCAGGGCAGGCGTGTGGCCCGACCGCAAGACCTTCTCGGCTAAATGGAAACGCGACCGGCGCTTCGAGCCGGACATGGATGAGAAGACGCGGGCCGCGAAGATCAAGGGGTGGCGCAATGCGGTGAAGCGGACGCTGAGCGGCTTTTAGCATTGCTTTCGCGCGGCTATCGCCGCTTGGCCGCTTCAAGCTGCAATTGCTCGCCGCTTCCGCCCTGCCGGCGGAGCGTAGAGCCAGCCGGCGCCGCTGCGATGGGCGACCGCCTTGATGGCGAGCGACAGGCCGATCGCCACGACCACGACAAGCGGTGCGGTCACATAGCCGCTTGCCGCATGCGCCTTCACCAGCGCCGCGATCGCTGCCACCAGCAGCGAAACGATCATGACGTGGGTCACATAGACCGGAAGCGTATTGCGACCAAAATAGGCGAAAGCATGCAGGACTGGCTGCAGCCGAGACATTAGCACGGCGGTTCCGCAGAACCATGCCAGACCAGCGATGGAAGAGAGCAGCGCCCAGCTGCCTTTCTCGACGGCCTGCAGCCGCCAGCGCAACAGATAGAGTGCCGCAAAGAGCAGGAAGCCGCCGAATGCCGTGAGAACTGGGCGCTCCGTGATCGTGCCGACCACGGATTTTCCGTACCAGCAGCCGAAGAGGAAGAAGACAAAATACTGCAGCACATTGCGATGGGTGAAGAGGTCGACCGGCAGATGCTCGCCGAAGGCGAGGATCGAGACCACTGCGGCGATCGCGATCGTCGCCGCATGATGGGCGGAGGAGAGGAGCTTTGTGGCAACCATGAAGATCGCCAGTGCCCAGATGAACCGGATGCCGGTGTTGGGCGCCCACCACATCTCGATCAGCTGGTAGGGATCGCTGCCTTCGGCCGGTACCAGGGCGTTGGTCTGGACATAGCGGAAGAACAGCCAGCGCGCGGTGCTCCAGATCGCGAAGAGATAGACGAGCAGCCAGATTTTCCGGCGCAAAAAGTCGCGCCAGGACGCCTGTACGGCCGATGCCGCAAGAAAGCCGGAGACGGTGAAAAACAGCGGCATCCGGATCGGCGTCATGATGCTACTGAGGCGGGCATAGAGGTCCGGGGCGATCTCGTGGAAGTCGTGGTAGAGGAGCGTGTGGTAGATGACCACGAGGATGATCGACATACCCTTGGCGATGTCGAGCCAAGCGATGCGGGTTTTTTGCTGCATGGCCGCTCCCCGAATTGTGCAACGCAACAGCAATAAATAGGCGAATTTCGTCAAAAACGAGGGCGCGCAGCCAATCTCTTCATCGGGGCGGAATGCCGCAGCAAGGCCGCTTGTCAATTATGTACCGATAGGTACAATGTAATCATATTGGTACAGGAGATGATCATGAGTGCACTTGTCCCGCCTTTCACACTAGAAACCGCAACGCAGAAAGTCCGCATGGCAGAGGACGGCTGGAATAGCCGTGATCCGCAAAGAGTATCGCTCGTCTATACGCCGGACAGCAGCTGGCGGAACCGGGCGGAATTCATCAACGGCCGCGCAGAGATCGTCGCGTTCCTGACGCGCAAATGGGCAAAGGAGCTGGATTATCGGCTGATCAAGGAACTCTGGACCTTCGGTGGGAACCGAATCGCCGTGCGCTTTGCCTATGAATGGCATGACGACAGCGGCAACTGGTTCCGCTCCTATGGCAACGAGAACTGGGAATTCGATGAGGCGGGCTTGATGCAGCGGCGTTTCGCCTGCATCAACGATCTGCCGATCAAGGAATCGGACCGTAAATTCCACTGGCCACTCGGCCGGCGGCCGGACGATCATCCCGGCCTATCCGACCTCGGCCTTTGAAAGGAGGGCGTCAGATCTGAAAACGCTCTACGAACGCACCGACGTCGTACCGCTGCTTGCCGAAATCTTCCGCGAGCTGGGCTTCGAGGGCGCGACGCTCAGCCGGATCACCGAGCGGACCGGCATCGGCAAGGGAAGCCTCTATCACTTCTTTCCCGGCGGAAAGGAAGAGATGGCGGCAGTCGTACTCGCCGATGTCGACACCTGGTTCGAGCAATTCGTCTACGAGCCGCTTCGTCGCGACGATCCTGCGGAAGCGATCGCCGCGATGTGGAAGAATGTCGATGTCTATTTCCGCTCCGGCGGCCGGATCTGCCTAGTCGGCGCCTTTGCGCTGGACGAGACCCGCGAGCGATTTGCGGCTGTCATCAACACCTATTTCCAGCGGTGGATCGATGCGCTCGCCGATGCACTCGTCCGCAGCGGCCGCCCGGCCGGCGAGGCGAGGGCGGTGGCCGAGGACGCGGTGCTCGGCATCCAGGGGGCTCTTGTGCTATCGCGCGCGCTGGATGACAAGGCCTTGTTCAAGCGCGCGCTGGATCAGATGGCGAAGCGGTTGAGCGCCACTTGAGCATAGCCGGTGCTGCAGCTCCTTGGCGTCCTCCCATTGCCGTGGCTTGCCGATCCTCCGAACGATAATTTTTTGCTGCGTCCTGTCGGTTGCCGGGTTACTTCTTCGTCATTGAGGAAGAGGAGTGAGAGATGCTTTACGCAATCCTTTGCTATGCCAATGAAGAGACGGTTTTCTCCTGGTCCAAGGAGGAGGAAGACGCCGTCATGGCGAAGCTTCATGCCGTACAGGCTCCCGTCGCCCAGGCCGGAAAACTTGGTCCGGTCGGGCGGCTGATGCCGACGACTGCGGCAACCACCGTTCGCAAGGGCAAGGAAGAGCCGCTTGTGCTCGACGGCCCGTTTGCCGAAACCAAGGAAGCGCTGCTCGGCTTCTACGTCGTCGATTTTGAAACCCTGGACGAAGCGGTCGCCTTTTCGAAGGAGCTGTCGGCGGTCAATCCAGGCTCGACATCCTATGAAATTCGGCCGTTCTACGTCTTCCGACCCGGAGAAGCCTCGACATGACGGATATTGCCTGGATCGATGTTGCGCTGACTGCTGCCCGGCCAAAGGCGCTGGGCGCGCTGCTGCGCTACTTCCGCGATCTCGATATTGCGGAGGAAGCGTTTCAGGAAGCATGCCTGCGCGCGATCCGCACCTGGCCGGACAAGGGGCCGCCGCGCGATCCGACCGCCTGGCTGATCTTCGTCGGCCGCAACAGCGGCATCGATGCGGTGCGCAAGCAGGCGAAGACCCAGGCACTGCCGGACGAAGATCTGATTTCCGACAAAGAGGATGCCGAAAGCGATATCGCCGACCGGCTGGACGATTCCAACTATCGCGACGACATCCTGCGGCTGCTCTTCATCTGCTGCCATCCGGACCTTCCGGCGACACAGCAGATCGCGCTCGCATTGCGGATCGTTTCCGGGCTCTCCGTGCAGCAGATCGCGCGCGCCTTTCTCGTCGGCGAAAGCGCCATGGAGCAGCGGATTACCCGCGCCAAGGGACGGGTCGCGAAAGCCGGCGTGCCGTTCGAGACGCCGGGGCCGGAGGAGCGGGCGGAACGTCTCGCGATCGTCTCAACGATGATCTACCTGATCTTCAACGAGGGTTATTCGCAGGGCGATCCGAAACGCGAGGCCGCTGCCTTCAGCGACGAGGCGATCCGGCTCGGCCGTCTCCTGCTTCGCATCTTTCCGAGCGAGCCGGAGATCATGGGACTGCTGGCGCTGATGCTGCTGCAGATATCCCGGCGTGATGCGCGCTTCGATGCCAATGGCGAGTTGGTGCTGCTGGAGGATCAAGACCGCTCGCGTTGGAACCATGCGCTGATCAACGAGGCGCTGAACCTGCTCGACAAGGCGATCCGTCACCGCCGGCCCGGACCCTATCAGCTGCAGGCGGCGATCGCGGCCCTCCATTCGCGGGCGAAGCGCGCCAAGGACACGGACTGGGAAGAGATCGATCTGCTTTACGGCGTGCTCGAGCGCCTGCAGCCGTCGCCGGTCGTCACGCTCAACCGGGCGGTTGCGGTATCGAAACTCAAAGGACCGGAAGAAGCGTTGAAGCTCGTCGACACGCTCGGTGAAAAGCTCGACGGCTATTTCTACTATCATGGCCTGCGCGGCGGACTGCTGAAGCAGATGGGCCGAGCGAGGGAGGCGCGCGAAGCCTTCGACCGTGCGATCGCGCTTGCGAATTCCGCTGCCGAAGCGGCTCATATCCGCCTGCAGATCGACAAGCTGCAGAGTGAGCATGCACACCCGGCTGCGAAATAAATTTCAAGAAAAAATCGCTGACGATGTCGGAACGACAAATGGCGACACGTCCTTGTAACAACCTGATGGAAAACAGGTTTTGCTCAACAGGAGGAATGCTGAAATGATTGCTGATGCAAAACACGAACTCGTTCTCGTGCGTGAATTCGATGCCCCGCGCGAAAAGATCTTCAGGGCGTGGACCGATCCGGAACTCATGAAGGAATGGTTCGTCCCGCGCCCCTGGACGGTGTCCAAGGTCGAGAGCGACGTCCGCCCGGGCGGTTCGAGTCTTGTCGTGATGCGCAGTCCGGAAGGTCAGGAATTTCCAAACCACGGCGTCTATCTGGAAGTCGTCGAAAACGCGAAGATCGTCCTGACAGACGCCTATATCAGCGCCTGGGTTCCATCCGAAAAACCTTTTATGACCGCGGTGGTGCTTCTCGAAGACCTCGGCAACGGCCGGACCAAGTACACGGCCAAAGCGCTGCACTGGCGGGCCGAAGACAAGGAAGAGCATGAAAAGATGGGCTTCCACGAAGGCTGGGGCAAAGCTGCCGATCAGCTTGCCGAGCTTTTGACCCGCATCTGATAGTTTTGGCAGTTCATGCGGGTGCTGAAGCGGTTTCATCTTGATTCCGCCGGCGCCCGCAATCCTTTGATTTTGGATTCGGATTGGCAGTTCCTTATATATGTAGCAGCGGCGCGAAGAAGGCGGCTGCAAAAGGGCCGGTCTTCATCACCGATCGCGCAAGCCTTCGCATGTTCTGTTGACGATCGAGGAATATACCAAACTTGCCGGAAAAGGTGCGAGCATTGCCGAGCTTTTTTATTCTCCTGGCGCGGATGAGTTCGAGTTCGAGCCGCCGAGAATTGACGATTTTGGGCTGAAGTCCGTCGATTTCTCCTGATGTATCTTATCGACACGAACGTCCTGTCGGAATTCCGCAAGCTGCTCACCGGCAAGGCAGATTCTGTCTTTGCCGAATGGTTTTCGACGGTATCTTCCGAGCGTCTCTATGTTTCGGTCGTGGCGCTTTTCGAGATCGGGAACGGGATATTGAGGCTGGAGCGGCGCGATGCGCATCAAGCTTCGATCTTGCGGAATTGGTTCGTCCAAGCAAGGACGCAGATGCAAGGCCGTATTATCGACATCGACCAGGGGATTGCGCTGCGCTGTGCCGCATTGCACGTGCCCGCTCGACGCGGGATGCGTTTATCGGTGCGACGGCGATCGTGCGCAATCTGACGCTCTTGACCCGCAATACCCGCGACTTCCAGGGGATGGGCGTCGAGATCATCAATCCCTGGGAGCGGCGACCCTAAGTCACCCATCAATTTCATCGAACGGTCCGTTCCAGAATTTCCGGTTGCCCTCCGCTGCCCGTCTTCTTATCTCCATGGGCACATTCAACAGGATGCCGAGCATGGAACTGGGTCTTTATACCTTCGCCGACGTCAATCCGAACCTTGAGCGCAGCAAGGGTGCCGAAGGAGCCGAGCGGCTCAAGCATCTCATCGAGGAGATCGAGCTTGCCGACCAGGTGGGGCTCGATGTGTTCGGGCTCGGCGAACATCACCGGCCCGATTATGCCGTTTCCGCGCCTGCGGTGGCGCTGGCTGCGGCGGCGGTGAAGACCAAGAATATCCGGCTGACCAGCGCGGTGACGGTGCTTTCCTCAGATGATCCAGTTCGTGTGTTCCAGCAGTTTGCAACGCTCGATCTGATTTCCAACGGCCGGGCCGAGATCATGGCGGGGCGTGGCTCGTTCATCGAATCCTTTCCGCTCTTCGGCTACAACCTCGAAGATTACGACCAGCTTTTCGAAGAGAAGCTCGATCTGCTGATGGCGCTCCGCGAAGGCGAGACCATCACATGGCAGGGCGAGCTGCGCGCGCCGGTCAACGGCCGCGGTGTCTATCCGCGCCCGCTGCAGGATCCGCTGCCGCTCTGGATCGCTGTCGGCGGGACGCCGCAATCCGTGGCGCGCGCCGGTGCGCTCGGCCTTCCGGTGGCGCTTGCCATCATCGGCGGTGAGCCGCGCCGTTTTGCGCCGCTCTTCGATCTCTACCGCGAGGCAGCGCGCCGGTCCGGACAGGATCAGGCGAAGCTGAAGACCAGTATCAACGTCCATGGCTTCATCGCCGATACGACGGATGCGGCAGCCGACCAATTCTACGGTCCGCAGGCGGAGGTCATGAACCGCATCGGCCGCGAGCGCGGCTGGGGACCGACGAGCCGGGCGCATTTCGACATGTCGCGCGGGCCTTCCGGCGCCCTCTTCGTCGGAGACCCGGAGGCGGTGGCCGAAAAGATCGTCGCACATCACAAGATATTCAGGAACGACCGTTTCCTGCTGCAGATGGCGATCGGCCTCATGCCGCATGAGCAGGTCATGCGGGGCATCGAGCTCTACGGTACGAAAGTGGCCCCGCTTGTCAGAAAGGCATTGACTGACGCGGGCGAAGGGGCGAAAGCCACGGCCTGAACCCGCGATGGCCTGCGCCTTGCGGCAGGCCGGAAAAAATTATGGTAATCGAAAACGACGACGAACTGGTAAAGCTCAAGGAGATCGGCCGCATCTGCGCCAACGCCATTCAGGTGATGGCGGCAGCAGTCGAGCCCGGCATGACAACGCTGGAGCTCGATCAGATCGGCCGCAGGGCGCTGGAAGATGCGGGCGCGCGTTCAGCGCCGGAATTCTGCTACCAGTTTCCGGGTGCGACCTGCATCAGCGTCAACGAGGAAATCGCCCACGGCATTCCGGGAGCGCGTGTGATCCGCCCGGGCGATCTCATCAACATCGATGTCTCGGCCGAAAAGGACGGTTTCTTCGCCGATACCGGCGCCTCCTTCACCGTGCCGCCGGTCAAGCCAAAGATCGAGAGGCTCTGCCGCGACGGCAAGCGGGCGCTCTGGGTAGGTCTCAACCAAGTGAGGGCCGGCGAGCCGCTGGCGAAGATCGGCAAGGCCGTCGGTGCCTTCGCGGTGAAGAACCGCTATACGCTGGTCGCCAATCTCGCAAGCCACGGCGTCGGCCGCTCGTTGCACGAAGAGCCCGCCGAGCTTTCCACTTGGCCCGATCCTTCCGAGAAGCGGATGATGACCGAGGGCCTCGTCTTTACCGTCGAGCCTTTCCTGTCGCTCGGCGCGACATGGGCCGAAGGCGGCGACGACGCCTGGACGCTCTACGCCGATCCGCAGGCGCCTACCGTGCAGTTCGAGCATACGGTCGTGGCGACGCGGAACGGGCCACTGATTTTGACGCTGCCGGATGGCGGGGTCTAGCGGCAATTCTCGCGACATAGCGTTACCCCCTCACCGACGAAATCTAGGCCTTGGCCGGCGGCCAAGGACAAGAGTTCGTACCCTCTCCTACAAAGGGAGAGGAAGCAATTTCGGCCTTTAGCATTTAGCCGCAGGCTAAGTGCTGGAAATTGCAGGTGAGGGGATCAGTGGGAGCCTGCCTCACCCTCACGTCTGCGGCTTGCCACCTTGCAGAATTTCCGTTGCGGCGCGTTCCAGGATGCCGGCGATGCGGGCGGCTTCGGCCTTTGACCATGGATAGCGCATCCTGAGTGCGGCGCGCAGCAGCGTACGGGCGGCGCGGATGTCGCCATTGTCGCGCATCAACTCTTCCTCGTCCTCGGCGTCGCGATGGCGGCCGTGGTGGTCCGGATCGAACATGCGGTTGACGAAAGCCATCTTCTCGCCGATGCGTTCGAGCTTGTTCAGCGTGTGCTGGATCATCGCGCGGTTCTCCTCGACCTTCTGTCTGCCGTGTTCGGTGATCTTGTAGAGCTTCTTGGTGCCTTCGTTCTCGACTTCGGCCAACTCGGTCTCTTCCAGATAGGTCAGTGCCGGATAGATGACGCCGGGGCTTGGAACGTAGAAACCGCCCGAGCGCTCCTCCAGGGTCTTGATCAGCTCGTAGCCGTGACGCGGACGCTCGTCGAGCAGCGCCAGCAGCACCAGTTGAAGATCAGCGGCCGAAAACTTGCGACCCATTCCCATCCGCATCGCTTCGCCGAACATGCCGCTACCTCTGAAACCTCTCATGGCCTGCTCCTTTATCGTTAGTCATATCCAGAAATATATCGTAAAATATATGTCGTAAGATATATCGTGCAAGAGGGGCGTCAAGGATTTGTGGAATTGATCGATCGATCAGATTTTCTCGTTTGTCCCTGCCATTGTGCAGCGCGATAAAGCGAGCATGTTGGCACGCGGCGATACTGAACCAGCGAACCTCTTGCGGACGGCCCTTGCCGGCATGATCGCGATGTCGGCGGCGATGGGGTTCGGGCGGTTTTCCTATACGCCCATCCTGCCCGGAATGATGAGCGGCGTGCCGCTTTCGGCGGCCGATGCCGGGTTTATCGCCTCGGCCAATTTTGCAGGATACCTCGCGGGCGCCGTGCTTGCTGCTTACAGCTGGGCGACGGGTCGCGAACGCAAGGTCGCACTGTTGGCACTTCTGGCGAATGCTGTGCTGCTCGCGGCCATGGCCGCGACCGATTCTGTTGCCGCCTTTGCGGTCATCCGCTTTCTGGCCGGACTAGCGAGCGCCTTTGCGATGATCTTCACCTCGTCGATCGTCTTGAGTCATGGTGCTGCGGCAGGCAACGACCACGTTCAGGCGGCGCATTTCGGCGGCCCGGGTGCTGGCATTGCGCTTTCTTCGGTCATGGTGATGCTGATTGGCCTCATCTTTACCGGTGCCTCGGGCTGGCAAGCCGACTGGATCGGCGGTGCGGTCTTTTCGGCAATCAGCCTCGCCGCCGTCTGGCTTCTGCTGCCATCGGCTCCGGTGCGTGCGGGCAATTCCGGCAAGGAGCCGCCGATCGCCTGGAGGCCGCCGGTGGCTCTGCTGACGCTGTCCTACGGCATCTTCGGTTTCGGCTACGTGATCACCGCGACTTTCCTCGTTGCCATCGCGCGCATGGATGCGGCGGGGCAGATGGTTGAATTCCTCTGCTGGTTCATCGCCGGACTGACGGCAGCTGTTGCGCTTTTTGCGTGGCGGCCGCTGGTCTATCCGCTTGGCCTCGGCTGGGTCTATGTCACCGCCCTTCTCATAGAGGCGCTCGGCGTTCTCGCGACCGTGATGCTGCCGCATTCGCTGGCGCCGCTGATCGGCGGGGCTCTCTTCGGCGCGACCTTCCTCGCCATCACCGCCTACGGGCTTCAGATCGGCCGCAAGCTGGCGCCGGAAAGCGCGCGCCGCATCTTCGCAACGATGACCGCCGCGTTCGGTCTCGGCCAGATCGTCGGCCCCGTCGTCGCCGGCTGGATCGCCGAGCAAACGGGCAGCTTCATCCTGCCGACCTATATCGCCGCTGCAGCCCTCATCCTATGCGCCGCGCTCGTGCTGCCGGTGATCAAGAAACTGGGATAAGCCGTTACAAATGCGTAACAATGGGCCAAACCCATTGCTGCCTTCTTCGAACTGCCATAGTTTCCGGCACAATCAGTCAGCTGATACTCCCAAGATTCCAGTTCAGGAAAGCAACGTCACCCGTGTTTGTATCGTATTTCCCCAAGCCGAAACTCTTCTTCACCTCAGCTGTGGTTTGGGCGCTTCTCGCCGTTCTGCTCTGGTATTTTGGCGGCTCCCGCCTAGGCGCTGTCATTGGCTTGGCACCGCTGCCGCCCGGGCAGGAGGCCCCGATCGGGGTTTCAGTGTTCTGGTCGACGCCGTTCCTGTGGTTCTATATCTACTACATCGTCGCGGTCGCGCTCTTTGCGGGCTTCTGGTTCGCCTACAGCCCCCATCGTTGGCAGATGTGGTCCGTGCTCGGCTCGGCGCTGATCATCTTCAATACCTACTTTTCGGTTCAAGTCAGTGTGGCAGTTAATGCCTGGTATGGCCCTTTTTACAACTTGATACAGAAGGCACTGACCACAGTCGGATCCGTTCCGGCCTCAGAGTTCTATTTTGGCATGCTGGGCTTTGCCGGCATCGCCTTTGTAGCGATTACTGTCGGCGTGCTGAACCTGTTCTTCGTAAGCCACTGGATATTCCGCTGGCGCACAGCGATGAATGGATACTACATGGCACACTGGCCGAAGCTCCGCCATATCGAAGGTGCCTCCCAGCGCGTTCAGGAAGACACGATGCGCTTCTCCACTACGATGGAAAGCCTCGGCGTCAACCTCGTCAGCTCTGTCATGACGCTGATCGCCTTCTTGCCGGTGCTCTTCAAGATCGGTGCAAGCATCACCGAACTGCCGCTGATCGGCGAGGTGCCGCATGCGCTCGTGTGGGCGGCTATCTTCTGGTCGATCTTCGGCACAGTGTTCCTCGGCCTAGTCGGTATCAAGCTGCCGGGACTGGAATTTCGCAACCAGCGCGTTGAGGCGTCTTATCGAAAAGAACTCGTCTACGGCGAGGACCATGCCGATCGCGCCGCGCCTCCGACTGTCGCTGAGCTCTTCGCCAACGTCCGCCGGAACTACTTCCGCCTCTATTTCCACTACATGTATTTCAACGTCGCCCGCATCTTCTACCTGCAGGCAGACAACCTCTTCAGCCTGATCGTGCTCATTCCCTCGATTGTCGCCGGCAAGCTGACGCTCGGCCTGATGACACAGATCAACAACGTATTCGATCAGGTGCGCGGCTCGTTCCAGTATCTCGTCAATTCGTGGACGACGATCGTTGAGTTGCTGTCGATCTATAAGCGCCTGCGGACGTTTGAATCGGCGATTGAGGGCGAACCGCTGCCGGAAATCGACCAACGCTATCTGGAGCGTGAAGCAGGCGTCGTTCACGCCGACGGTTGAGGCATGGTATGCGGATTTTATTTCCGCTAACTCGAACGTTCCGGTTTGCGGCGCCCCCGTCATCCGGCACCTTCTCCCGAGGGGAGAAGGGCCTCGTGGCGGCGGCGTTTGCGCCACTCGAAAGGTGGAATGATTGTGGTGGCGCTGATCAATGGTGAGGGCAGTGATAAAGTTGGCGGGCGTGCCACTTTCACCTTCTCCCCAGCGGGGAGAAGGTGCCCGAAGGGCGGATGAGGGGGCCGCCTGGTATGAGTTTCAATGGACGCGTGGAAGCGACCTCATAGCCCCGAAGTCTCCTGTTCCCTCAGCGTCCCGCGTGCTTCGATCATCGGGATCGCTTCCGCGTAGCTGACGCAAGCCACATCGGCGCGGCGGCAGACGTCGCTCACCAGGCGGTCGAGCGCGCGCCAATAGGCGCCACCGTTCATTTCCACGAAGTGGAAGCCGAGCTGGAGGGGAATGCGGTCGCCCGCATATTGCCTATCGAAAGCGTGCCTGAAGGCCGCGTAGGCGCGCTCCTCGAAAACCTTGCTGCCGGTCTTGTCTTCTTCGCCCTTAGAATGGCGGACGAAGAGATTGTAGTCCATGCCGATCACCGGTTTTTCATTCGGGCCTTCTGGGATCAGCGGCAGGCCGAAGCGGATCACGCCGTGTTCGACGACGGGCATCGCCGGACCTTTGGTCACCAAGCTGGCGTCATAGGAAAAGCCCGCCTTCTTCTCCGCGGCGATCATGTCGGCGCCCGGTGTTGCGGAAAGATACGGTGCGCGAAACCCCTTGATGCCGTGCTCGACCAAGCCCTGCCAGCCCTGCGGCTCTTCAAGACCGACGCTTTTCCAGGCGTTTTTCAGCGTCGCGTTGAAGGTCGCGTATTCGGCGGACCAATCGGCCTCGCTCCATTGGCGGCCGTCGAAATGGCCGCAGGCGTGGCTCGAAATATCGTGGCCTTCGAGGTGCGCATGCCAGATATTGCCGAGCCGCTCGCGGATTTCCTCGTCGCTCTGCGCAAAGCCGACATTGGACTTTCCGCGTTTTTGGTGAGGGGCTTGGTAGGCTTTCTTCGTGGCTTGATTCATCAGAAAGGTACAGGAGAGAAAATAGGTGAAGTGCGCGCCGTTCCTTGCCGCCATCTCGCGGCTCTTCTGCCACAGCGCGTTGTCATGGGCGCCGTCGAAGGAAACGATCACGAGCTGCTTCGGCGGCTGATCGGCTGCCTGGGCGGGGAGGGAAGCGACAAGGCAAAGGGCCAGCGAGGCAGGAAAAATGGAATGAAACATGGACACCGCGACAATTTGTTTGCGGCTTTCCTGTTACAGAATTGCGGCGAAGCTGCGGTGGCACTGGCATTTTCCGGTGGCTGCCGCTAATCCTCGGGAAACGGACAGGAGACGCGCTATGGCATTGCTCATCGTCGGCATCATACTTTTTCTCGGTCTCCATCTGGTGCGCGTCGTCGCGCCCGGCTTTCGTCAGTCGATGATCGCAAGCTTGGGCGAGCGCCGCTGGAAGGCCGGTTATGCGATCGCGAGCCTTCTTTCGCTGATCCTGCTGATCTACGGTTTCGGCCAGGCGCGGCAGGTCACCGGCTTGCTTTATGCGCCGCCGGTCTGGATGGCGCATATCGCCGTGACGCTGATGCTGATTGCGCTCATCTGTCTTGCCGCCTCGCTGCTGCCGGCGGGGCACATTGCGGTTCGGACCAAGCATCCGATGGTGCTCTCGGTGAAGATCTGGGCTTTCTCGCATCTGCTGGCCAACGGCGAGACCTCGTCGGTGCTGCTGTTTGCGGCCTTTCTCGCCTGGGGCGTCGTCCTCCGCATCGCCCTGAAGCGGCGCGAGCGGGCGGGCGAGTTGAAGCTGCGGCCCTTCGTCTCGGCGAAGTACGATCTCTACGCCGCCGTCATCGGCGTGGTCGCTTGGGCGCTGGTCACCTTCAGGCTGCACGAATGGCTGATCGGCGTTTCGCCGCTCGCCGTGTGACGAATCTTTGCGATCCCCCTTACAAGTGCCGCAAAATGGAGTAGAAGGCCCCACAATATGCGGCAACGCATGCAATGGGCTTATCCGTGCCGGAGACGAGAATGGCATTCAACGACGACAGCTTCATCCGTGAAGTCAACGAGGAACTCCGTTCCGACCAGATGAAGGGCGCCTGGCGCCGTTTCGGCCGCTATGTCATCGCCGTCGCCGTTCTGATCGTGGTCGGCACGGCAGGCAAAGTTGCCTTTGACTACTGGGACGACAACCGCTCGTCCGGCACCGGCGATCAGTTTCTGGCGGCGATGAAGCTTGCCGACGAGAACAAGAGCGACGAGGCGCTTGCCGCGCTCGCCACGCTCGAAAAGGAAGGACATGGCGCCTATCCGGTTCTCGCCCGCATGCGCGCAGCCTCGGTCCAGGCGCAGAATGGCGACAATACCGCGGCTATCGCCGCCTTCGAAGCGATCGGCAAGGACCAGTCCGTGCCGGAAGCTGTCCGCGATGCTGCCAAGATGCGTGCCGGCTGGCTGCTGATCGAAAACGGTACTTACGAGCAGGTTTCCGCCGCCGTCGAGGAAATGGCCATTCCGGCGAATGCCTTCCGTCACTCGGCCCGCGAAGCGCTCGGTCTTGCCGCCTACAAGGCCGGCAACATGGCGCAAGCCCGCCAGTGGTATCAGGCGATCGCCGACGATGCCGCAAGCCCGCGCAACATTGCAAACCGCGCCCAGATCATGCTTGATAACATCACCGCATCCGGCAAGGCGCCCGCCGCACAGGGCTGAATCTAAGGATTTCTAATGAGCTTTACGGTCGCGATCGTCGGTCGCCCGAATGTCGGCAAGTCGACGCTTTTCAACCGTCTGGTTGGGAAGAAACTGGCGCTTGTCGACGATACGCCCGGCGTCACCCGCGACCGCCGGCCGGGCGATGCGCGGCTGATGGACCTCAAGTTCACGATCGTCGACACCGCCGGCCTCGAAGAGGCCGATGCCGAAAGCCTGCTGGGGCGCATGCGCGCCCAGACGGAAGCGGCAATCGACGAGGCCGATCTGTCTCTCTTCGTCGTCGACGCCAAGACCGGTCTGACGCCGGTCGATACCGCCTTGGCCGAGATGCTGCGCCGCCGCGGCAAGCCCGTCGTCCTCGTTGCCAACAAGGCCGAAGCGAAGGGCTCCGACAGTGGCTTCTACGACGCCTATACGCTCGGTCTTGGGGAGCCGACGCCGATCTCGGCCGAGCACGGACAGGGCATGCTCGACCTGCGCGACGCGATCGTCGCAGCACTCGGCAAGGAGCGCGCTTATCCGCCAAAGGAGGACGTCGCCGTTACCGACGTCGACGTGCGGCCGTCGGAGGTCGAGGGCGAGGAAGACGAAGAGCCCGCCTACGACGATACAAAGCCGCTGCGCGTCGCGATCGTCGGCCGGCCGAATGCCGGCAAGTCGACGCTCATCAACCGCTTCCTCGGCGAGGACCGGCTGCTGACCGGGCCGGAAGCGGGCATCACGCGCGATTCCATCTCCGTCGAGTGGGACTGGCGCGGCCGCACCATCAAGATGTTCGATACCGCTGGCATGCGCCGCAAGGCGAGGGTGATCGAGAAGCTGGAAAAGCTCTCCGTAGCTGATGCGCTGCGCGCCATCCGTTTCGCCGAGCTCGTCGTCATCGTCTTTGATGCGACGATCCCCTTCGAGAAGCAGGATCTGCACCTTGTCGATCTGGTGCTGCGCGAAGGCCGCGCTGCCGTGCTCGCCTTCAACAAATGGGACATGATCGAGGACACGCAGGCCGTTCTCTCCGATCTGCGCGAAAAGACCGAGCGGCTGCTGCCGCAGGCGCGCGGCATCCGCGCCGTGCCCATTTCCGGCCAGACGGGCCGAGGGCTCGACAAGCTGATGCAGGCGATCATCGATACCGACAAGATATGGAACAAGCGCATTTCGACGGCGAGGCTCAACCGCTGGCTGGAGCAGGCGCAGGTGCAGCATCCGCCGCCGGCCGTTTCCGGCCGCCGCATCAAGCTGAAATACATGACGCAGGTTAAGGCCCGCCCGCCGGCCTTCATGATTTCCTGCACGCGTTCAGACGCTCTGCCGGAATCCTATACGCGCTATTTGATCAATGGTCTGCGCGAAGATTTCGACATGCCGAGCGTGCCGATCCGCATCCATTACCGCTCGCCGGACAATCCGTACGAGTCGAAGAAAAAGCGGTAGCCGCCTTTCACTCCTGTTCGGGATATGCGCCGCCGCACGGCGCGCTGAAAAGCTGGAGCTGCCACATGGCCGCTCCAGCAATGACCCTACGAAACCTTGGCGCTCCTAGTCGAGGAACGCCGCGCGCAGCCGATGGAGCACGCCGCGCTTTCCTTCAGCAAAGAAGGAGCGGATTTGCCGGGCAGCGGTTGCAGCGTTCACCGTAGCGCCGAAGTGGCAGTAGCAGATGACCTTATGCAACTCCCTGTCGGTCAACTCGAAGAAACGCTTTGCCTCGCCATAGGTGTCGTTTTCCATCCCGGCTGCACGCAGCACAGGATCCTTGAACGCGACGGAGATCGGCGAATTGTCGGCGCGCATGATGTCGCGCCCTGCTTCCGGCTGATATTCTGTCTGGTGCAGCGTCGAGAGGTGCCGGTTTGGGAACTGCTCGAGAACTTCTGCCCAGCGCTGCAGGCGCTCGCTGCGCGACATCGGCCGGCGTGGCTGATCCGGGTTGACGTTTGCGACGGTCCGCAGTTGGTCAAGTGCTTGATATTTCATTTTAGCCTCCGATTCAGACGATGGCTGCTCCGCCCCCTTGCTCATTTGCCCTGAGATAAGATTGACTCTTGCGGGCGCGGAAGTCCAATCACGATGCTCATCGAGGCGGCTTTTTGCGTCATTGGCAGCGTTTTCGGGCGCTTTGGTGCTGGAGAGCCGGGTACGTGGGTTGCCGGTGAATTGTAGGCGACCGATAAGCGCGAGAAGCAGTCACTGCCCGCCATTGATCCCCGCAGTCGAAGCAGTGTTCCGGCGGGCTAACAGCACATTCGCTCTTCTAGGCTGTCACACTCCTGTTCAACGCCTCGCCAAGAGCCACGGTCTCGGCCTGCAAGCGCGAGACCGGCGGCGTCCCGGCCGGTGGCGCCGGCGACGCAATTGGGGATCGCGGCGGCTTTTTCCTTCAGCCTGATCCTTCGCCGCTCCGGCGGACGATAACGACGCGTCCGTCTTCCTTGCAGCGCTCTCGGCGAACATAGCCGGTGGCCTCGAGGCACCTCAGCAGGGGTGGGCGTGCTCGGTTTCAGGAAGAGCTTTTCGCCAAGACTGCCGACAGCCTGGCCGTCTCTTGAAGGCCATCAGCAAAACCGCGACCGTCCACAGCGCCATCACGCTTGCCGACCGCATAATCAGGTCAAGCGCTCGACTTCATCGGGCCGACGGCATCGCTGGCCTTTCTGCTTTTGGGCAAGGTCTTGGCATATTGCCAGGCCTTCTTCCATTTCGGCGTAATGACGCCGTTGGCGGCGCGGATGTTGTTGATGAATTGCTGCGTCGCTGCTTCCCAGGAGTATTGCAGTGCAAGGTCCCGTGCCTTCTCGCGTGAGGCGGACAATGCGCCGAGGCAGGCCGTCTGCAAGTCTTCGTCCAAGGCTCCGACCTCGCCATTCTCGCCGATGATATCGAGCGGGCCGGTGACGGGGTAGGCGGCAACGGGAACGCCGCAGGCGAGCGCTTCCAGGATCGTGTTGCCGAAGGTGTCGGTCAGTGACGGGAAGACGAAGACATCGGCTTGCGCGTAGATCCTGGCAAGCTCTTCGCTGAATTTCAGGCCGGTGAACAGCACGTCCGGATAGCGTTTTTCCAGCTCCGCGCGGGCAGGGCCGTCACCGACCACAACCTTGGAGCCGGGCAGGTCGAGATCGAGGAAGGCGGGCAGGTTCTTTTCCAGCGCCACACGTCCGACCGTCATGAAGATGGGGCGCGGCAGGCCGAAGGGCTTTTCCTCCAGCTCCATAGGGCGGAATTGCGCGGCGTCGATGCCGCGGCTCCAGGGCATCAGGTTGCGGATGCCCTTTTCCGACAGTTCGCGTGCAAGGCTCGGCGTTGCCACCATGCAGCCGGCGCCGGAATTGTGGAACCACCTCACGAATGCATAGAGCCAGCTCTTCGGCACCGGCAGGCGGGCCGAGACATATTCCGGGAAGCGCGTGTGGTAGCTGGTGGAGAACGACATGCGATTCCTGAGACACCAGCGCCGCGCCGTCAGCCCGAGCGGGCCTTCGGTGGCGATATGCACATAGGATGGCTTGTGTTTTTCGATCTCGCGGGCGACCCGGCGGTAATTGGCGATCGAGAGGCGAATTTCCGGATAGGTCGGGCAGGGGAAGCTGCTGAAACGCTCGGGCGTCACCATGGACACAGCGACCCCAAGGTTCGCAAGCTCGCGGTTGGTGTTCTCGATCGAGCGGACAACGCCGTTTACCTGCGGATGCCAGGCGTCGGTGACGATCACCAGCCTCTCCGGCACGCTTCCAAGCGCGGCATTGGGGCAGCTCTCGCCGCTATGGCTGTTCGACGAATGTTGCAGCATTTCCCGTTTTCCATCCACGCCGCGCCGTACCGGACGGCAGCGGACAACCCCAGGCGGGCGTGAGGAACGTGATTCCCGCATGCCCTATTTTGAGGCCTCTCCATGATGGATTTATTACAGGCGGATTTCGGCTGGCGATCGATGCACGATTGCCACACCCGGGGCTACAGTCCGAGCTTGTCCTTCGCGACCAGCGCACCATGTTCGCTGACGACGCGCGCGGCAACCTTCGCTGCGAAATGGGCGCTGGCGACCGGATCCTTCGTCTCGAGATATTTGGCCAGGAATGAGCCGTTGAAGCTGTCGCCGGCGCTGGTGGTGTCGACAACCTCCTTGACCTTTTCGGCCGGCACGAAGTTCTGCTGGCCGGCGAAGTTCAGCGTAACGCCTTCTGCGCCGTTCTTGATCGCGACGTTCGGCGCGCCGAGCGCGCGGTAGCGGTGGACCGTGGCTTCGATGGAGTCGTCGCCGAAATGCAAGGCCTCGTCTTCGAAACTCGGCATGACGAGAGAGGAGGAGCGGGCGCCTTCGCTGATCGTCGTGTGCATGACGTCATAGCTCGCCCAGAGGCGCGGGCGGATGTTCGGATCGAAGACGACGAACTTTCCCGCGGCCTTGGCGCGGCGGGTTTCGGCCAGCAGCGTGTCGGCATCTTCGCGCGGCAAGATGGCGAGCGTGATGCCCGAGAAATAGACGACGTCCGAGCCTTCGATCGCCTCGCGCAACCGATCGGGATCGGCGGCGAGCTGCCGGGCGGCGGAGTTCTCGCGCCAGTAGCTGAAGAAGCGCTCGCCATTCCTGAGGTTGATCAAGTAAAGGCCAGGCGCCTTGCCCTTGATGCGGCGAATGAGCTTTGTGCCGATGCCAGCTTCCTCGAAGAAGGCGATCATCTCGTCCGACATGGGGTCATCGCCGAGCGCGGTGAAATAGTCGACGCTCCAGGCCGGCTGCATGCAGGCGCGGGCATACCAGGCGGTGTTCAGCGTATCGCCGGCGAAGCCTTTTCTCAGCAGGCCGCCGCCTGCCTGCGAAAGCTCCACCATGCACTCTCCGATCGATAAGAACCGTCCGCTCAAAACTGCCTCCCGAAAATTTCCTTCGTTTGCTGATAACGCGGAGAGGCGCTGGGAGGCAAGCGTCGGTATGGCTGGTTCCGGCACGTTTGCCGGGCGGCGGCCGCAAGAAAGTCTGCTTCGCTCTGTCTGCGAAGCAGGTTTGATCAACGGCGCGTTGCTATTCGTGGATCGTGTAGCTGCCGAGCTGGCAGAGGTCCTGCGTGTCCTCGGTCGTGTCGAGGTCGGATGCCTCGTCGAATTCGAAGCGCATGTCGTATTTGCAGACATCGCGGCCGTCGGCGATGGTGATGCTTATCGTTTCGCCCGGATTCAGGACCTGCTCGCCGAAGACGTCGTCTTCCCATTCATCGACGCCCGTCGGGGAGGTGTAGAAGCGCGTCAGCTCGGATTGGGTGCCGTTGATGAGCTTGAATGTCAGATCTTCAGCCTGCGCCGGAAAGGCAACGGCAAAAAGCACCGCTGCAGCAGCTGCGGCAACGTTTAAGCCTGTGTGTTTCATGAAAAGAATCCCCCGCCCATGATTGGGCCGATTCCTCCTAGCTGAAGCTTGTGAAAGGACAATCATCAGGAAGTTGCAGTTTTGCCAAACCGGGCAATCGACCCTAAAATGGCTGACGCAAAAAGCCCGCCGGCGACGGCGGGCTCATGTCGCAGATCGCCTATCCGATCTCCGGGCAGCCCCGGCGGTTCGCGAAGACGATGCGGTCCGGGCCGTAACGGGTCCAGCCTTGCACCGTGACGCTACGGTTCGTCACGCGGACGACCTCAGCGCGGCGTAAGCCGGATTCGCGAGCGGCTATCTGTGCCTCGCGCGGGCTGCAGCCCCGGCGGTAGTCGTCGCGATAACGATCATAGCGATCGCGTTCGTAGATGCGTGCGCCGTCCGGACCGATGCGGAACTCAAGATCCTGAGCCTGAGCAAAGGACGCGGGCGCGACAGCGCCTCCGAGCGTAAGCGCCAGCACAAGGCCGGCATTGGATATCAACTTGAGCATTTTCTCCTCCTTTCGGAGCCCCTGCAGTGACCCTCATGCTTGTGTAGGGGTGAACTGCCTCGGAGCGCGAATTGTTCCGCTCCGAGGCAGGTCCCGGCAGCCCGCGTGTTGCCCGCGATCTGACCCAGGACAGACGCGAATTACCGATCCATGTGGTAGCAGGCTGCCGTTTGGCCCGGACGCACATGCTCGGTCGGCGGCATTTCCGTCCGGCAGATGTCCGTCGCCTTCCAGCAGCGGGGCGAGAAGACGCAGCCCTTCGGCGGGTTCAGCGGCGAGGGCGGATCGCCCTGTAGGCGGATGCGTGTGCGCTGGCGGGCAAGCTTCGGATCGGGGATGGGGGCGGCCGAAAACAGTGCCTGCGTATAAGGATGCGCGGGATGTTCGAAGACCGTTTGGCAATCGCCAGCTTCCACCACCTTGCCGAGATAGAGCACGAGCACGTCGTCCGAGATCAGCCGCACGACGGAAAGGTCGTGGCTGATGAAGATCAGCGTCAGGCCGAACTCCTTGCGGAGCTTGCGCAGGAGCGTGATGACCTGCCCCTGGATCGACACGTCCAGCGCCGACACCGGCTCGTCGCAGATGATGAGCTTCGGCCTTGTCACAACCGCGCGGGCGATGCCGATGCGCTGTGCCTGGCCGCCGGAGAACTCATGCGGGTAGCGGTTGATCATTTCCGGCACGAGGCCGACGGCGCTCATGATCTCGCGTACACGTTCGAGGCGCTGCGCTTTGGAAAGTTTCGGCTCGAAGACCGTTAGCGGTTCAGCGATGATGTCGCCGACCGTCATACGCGGGTCGAGTGATGCGATCGGATCCTGGAAGATGATCTGCATGTCGCGGCGTGCAGCACGCATCTCCTCATCCGAGAGGTCCAGCAGGTTGCGGCCTTGCCAGAGTATTCGGCCTTTCTGCGAGCGCAGGAGCCGCAGGATGGAGCGGCCGAGCGTGGATTTTCCGCAACCGGATTCGCCGACGATTCCGAGTGTGCGGCCCTCCTTCAGGTCGAAGCTGACATTATTGACCGCCGTCAGCATCACCGGCGGCTTGAAGAAGCCCTTCGCGGGCAGTTCGAACTGGGTCGTCAGGTTCTCGACCCTCAGCAGCGATCGTTCAGCCATGGTTCAAAAGCTCCTCGATTCGCGGGAAGGGATGGAAGCAGGCTGCGCAATGACGCGGTGCCAGCGTTTCGAGCGGCGGCGGATGATCGATGCAGTCGTCCTCTACCTTTGGACAGCGCGGCGAGAAGTTGCAGCCCTTCGGCAGGTGCTGCAGGTTCGGCGGCCGTCCGGGAATGACGACGAGCTGATCGACATCCTGATCCGGTCGCGGGATCGCCGCGTGCAGCGCCGCCGTATACGGATGTGCCGGATTCTCGAAGAGCTCGTCGACCGGCGCTTCCTCGACGATGCGGCCGGCATACATGACCGCGACGCGATCGGCGAGGCCGGCAACGACGCCGAGATCGTGAGTGATCATCGCGAGCGCCGTATTCATCTCGGCCGTCAGATCGTTGAAGAGATCGAGAATCTGCGCCTGGATGGTGACGTCGAGCGCAGTGGTGGGCTCGTCGGCAATCAGAAGCTTCGGCTTGGTGAGCAGCGCCATGGCAATCACGATGCGCTGCCGCATGCCGCCGGACAGCTCGTGCGGATAGAGGTTGAAGCGGCGCGTGGGGTCGGGGATGCCGACGCGCTTCAGCATGTCGAGCGCTTCGGCAGAGGCCGCGCGTGCGGTGAAGCCGCGATGAACCTCAAGCTGTTCCGTCAGTTGCCGGGAAATCCTGAGAGACGGATTCAAGGCGGTCATGGGGTCCTGGAAGACCATGGCCATGTCCTTGCCGCGCACCCGATCGAGTTCGCGCGGTTTCAGCGACAGCACGTCCCTGCCTTCGAGCAGCGCCTGGCCTGTGGTCCTGCCGTTCTTGGCGAGCAGGCCCATGATGCCCAGGAACGTCTGGCTCTTGCCGGAGCCGGACTCGCCGACGATCGCGATGCGTTCGCCGCGCTTGATCGTGAGGTTCATGTTTGAGACGGCCTTCACCTGGCCGTCCGGCGTCTCGAAGGTGATTGAGTAGTCTTTGAGTTCGAGAAGGGTGTCGGTCATCTTCAGCGATCCTTCGGGTCGAACGCGTCGCGCAGGCCGTCGCCGATGAAGAGCAGGCTGAGCAGCAGCGCGACGAGGAAGCTTGCCGGGAAGACCAGCAGCCAGGGCATGCTTTCCATGGCATCCGTGCCTTCGGCAATCAGCGTGCCGAGCGAGGTCAGCGGCTCCTGGACGCCGAAGCCGAGATAGGAAAGGAAACTCTCCGTGGCGATGATTTCGGGAACGGTGAGCGCCGCAAAGATGACCACCGGACCGATGAGGTTCGGGATGATATGCTTGAGGATGATCTTGAAAGGCCTCTGCCCCGAGGCGCGCGCGGCCTCGATGAACTCGCGCTGCTTGATCGACAGCGTCTGGCCGCGGACGATGCGAGCCATGGTCAGCCACTCCAGCGCGCCGATGGCGGCGAAGAGCAGATAGACGTTGCGGCCGAAGATCACCATTAGCAGGATCACGAAGAGGATGTAGGGAAGCGCGTACATGATATCGACGAAGCGCATCATGACTGAATCCAGCCTGCCGCCGATATAGCCGGAGACGGCGCCGTATAGCACGCCGATAACCACGGAGACGACGGTTGCCGTCAGCGCGACGGCAAGCGAGACGCGGGTGCCGTAAAGTACGCGGGCCAGCAGGTCGCGGCCGTTCGGATCGGTGCCGAAGTAATGGCCGCTGGCAAAGTCCGGCGGTATGCGGAAGGCGGCCCAGTCCGGATCTTCATAGTTGAATGGAATGGCATAGGGGCCGAGGAAGGCTGTGAGGATGAGCAGCGCCAGCACCGCGATGGAAAGCACGGCGGCCTTGTTGTGCGAGAGGCGGCGGAGTGCATCCTTGGTGAGCGAGCGGCCTTCGGGGGCAAGGCCTTCGGCCTGCAAAAGTTCAGCCGCGAGCAATTCGCGTTTTGCGGGGTTGAGGATCATCTATTTCTCACTTTCGGATCGAGCCAGGCATAGGCGATATCGACGAGAAGGTTGAGGAAGACGATCAGCACCATGTAGAAGATGACCGTTCCGAGAACCATGCCGTAGTCGCGGTTCAGCGCCGCGTTGATGAAGTAGCGGCCGATGCCGGGCAGTCCGAAGACGCTCTCGACAACCAGCGAGCCGGTGAGAAGATAGCTTGCCGCTGGTCCGAGATAGGAGACGACAGGCATCATGGCGGGCTTCAGCGCATGGCGCATGACCGTCAGGCGCGCGCCGATGCCCTTTGCCTTGGCGGTGCGGATGAAGTTCTGGCTCATGACCTCGATCATCGAGCCGCGCGTGATGCGCGATATGCGGCCGGCATGCGGCAGCGCCAGAACAACGATCGGCATGATGAGGAATTTGAACGAGCCGTCGCCCCAGCCACCGACTGGAAGCCATGCGAGGCGGATGCCGAAAACGAGCTGCAGGATGGGAGCGATCAGGAAGTTGGGAAGCACGACGCCGATCAGAATGAGCGCGCCCAGAACGTAGTCGGGCGTCTTGTTCTGGTAGAGCGCCCCAAGACAGCCGACAGTGATGCCGACGAGAATGGCGAGCAGGAAGGCGGCGGTGCCGATCGTGAACGTATAGGGCAAGCCGATCATGATCTGCTGCCCGACGGTGAAATCCTCGCTGGCGAAGGACGGGCCAAGATCGCCTTTCAGCAGGTCGCCGACATAGATCAGATATTGCTGGATCAGCGGCTTATCCAGATTGTAGTGGGCCGCGAGGTTCTTCATGATGACCGGCGGCAATGGCCTTTCGCCATCGAAGGGGCCGCCGGGGGCAAGGCGCAAAACGAAAAAGCAGGCTGTGACGGCGATCCAGAGAACGGGGATCGTCGACAGCAATCGACGGAGTGCATATTTGATCATGATCGTGGACCGGCCCCTCCCGCAGACTGCGGGAAGGGCCGTTTTTCCTTACTCTTTCATCGACAGCCAGCGCGTACGGTGGATGTCCTGCACGTTGTCGACGAAGCCCTCGATCTTCGGCGAGACGACGTTTTTCGAGACGTAGTAGTAGATCGGCATGGCGGCGGACTCATCCAGCGCCAGCTGCTCGGCCTTCTTGAAGATCTCAGCGCGCTTGGCGAGATCCGTCTGCGCGTTGCCTTCCTTGATCAGCTTGTCGTATTCGGGATTCGACCAACGGCCGTAGTTCATCTGAACGCCGGTGACGAGCAGGTTCAGGAAGTTATCCGGATCGTTGTAATCCGCAAGCCAGCCAGCTCGGCCGATCTCGACCTGACCGCGCTGCATTTGGTCATAATGCACCTTGGTTTCGGCGTTGACGAGCTCGACATTAACACCGAGCGGCTTCCACATAGAGGCGATCGCGACGGCGATGCGCTTGTGGTTGTCGTTGGTGTTGTAACTCAAGACGGCATGGAGCGGTTTGTCGGGACCAAAGCCAGCTTCCTGAAGCAGCTTCTTGGCTTCAGCAACTTTCTCGCCGTAGGGCATATCCTTCCAGGAGACATAGGCCGGTTCACCGTAGTTCGCTGTGCCCGGCGGAACCCAGGAGTAAGCCGGCAGTTCACCGGTACCAAGGATCTGCGGGCCAATGACTTCGCGGTTGATCGCCATGGAAAGCGCCTGACGGACGCGTTTGTCGCTGAATGGCGGCTTGGTGGAGTTGACGACATAGTAGTAGAGGCCGGCAAACGGAGCCACATGCGCCTGGCCCGGCAGGTTCGTCTTCATCCACTCATACTGGTCGGTCGGGAAGTCGGTGAGGATATCGAATTCGCCGGCGCGGTAGCGCTTCAGCGCAGCTTCCTGATCTTCGAGCACGAAGAACTTGGCGCCGTCGATCTTCAGATCCTTCACGCCGTACCACTGATCGTTCTTGACGGTGGTGACGTGGGAGCCCGGAACCCATTCCGTTGGCTTGTAAGGGCCGTTGGTAACAATGTTGCCGATCTTGACCCAATCCTGGCCCTTGGCCTCGACGACATGCTTCGGCAGCGGATAGGCCGTGTAGTGCATCAGGGCATTGATGAAATAGGGGGTCGGGTTTTCAAGGGTGATCTCTAGCGTCTTGTCATCGATCGCCTTGACGCCGAGCTGGTTGAAATCGGTGATCTCGCCCTTGTTGATCTTTTCGGCATTCTTGATGGTGGACTGCAGATAGGCGTAGTCGGCGGCGTTCTTCGGGTCCATGATGCGCTGTAGGGCGAAGACGAAATCTCCGGCCGTCACCGGCTGGCCGTCGGACCATTTGATGCCGTCACGAAGCTTGAAGGTATAGACCTTGCCGTCATCCGAAACGGTCCAGCTTTCGGCCTGGGCCGGGATCGGATTATCCTTGGCGTCTTCAGTGACGAGGCCTTCAAAGATGTCGCCGGCGATACGATTCTCCCAGTCGCCGGAGAGTTTTTGCGGATCGAGCGATGTTGGGTCGCCGCCATTGTGGATGTTTAGCGTGGCCGCGTGGGCCGAGAAGGCCAGCAATGTGCCAAGCATTGCTGAGGCTAGAAATTTTTTCGTTATATGGTTCATATTGGGCCACCTTTCCAGGCTTTTTTGCCTATTCTTAGTCGTTTGTTCCCGGTTTTTGACCTGTTACGTGCAAGTCAACGCGCACCTTATCGCAAAGGTTTGGCGTTGCAACCCCCAATGACGGCGGGTTGATCGAGATGTGGACAAGCCCATAAGCGGCATTTCCTTTGCCGTGAGCGTCCCGCCCAAAAGAGGTCATCAGCGCAGTTGTTTTTTGTTTTCCGGGCTTTAGTCTGTGCGCATTTCGAGTGGCGCGGAGAATCCGGCAAATGGCGACAAAGGCAGCGGACTGGTGGCGGGGGGCGGTCATCTATCAGGTTTATCCACGGTCGTTTCAGGATACGAACAGCGACGGTCTTGGGGACCTCAAGGGCATCACCCGCCGCCTTTCGCATATCGCCGACCTCGGCGTCGACGCGATCTGGCTCTCGCCGTTCTTCAAATCGCCGATGGCGGACATGGGTTACGATGTCTCGGATTATTGCGACGTCGATCCGATTTTCGGCACGCTAGACGATTTCGACGAGATGATGGTTACCGCCCATTCGCTGGGGATAAAGGTCATCATCGACCAGGTGATTTCGCATACGTCCGACCAGCACCCGTGGTTTATCGAGAGCCGCTTGAGCCGCACGGATCCCAAGGCGGACTGGTATGTCTGGGCCGACCCGAAACCCGACGGCACGGCACCCAACAACTGGCTTTCGATTTTCGGCGGCCCGGGCTGGGAATGGGATGGCGTACGGCGCCAATACTACCAGCACAATTTCCTGACCTCGCAACCGGATCTCAACTTTCACAACGAGGATGTCCAGGATGCCGTATTGAAGACGGTAAAGTTCTGGCTCGACCGTGGCGTCGACGGCTTCCGCCTCGATACGGTCAACTACTACTTCTGCGACAAGCAGCTTCGCGACAATCCACCTCATGAGCCCGGCGTGAGCGACGGCGGCCTGGATGCGCCCGATACCAATCCCTACGGGATGCAGAACCATCTCTACGACAAGACGCGGCCGGAAAATCTCGATTTCCTGAGACGTTTGCGGGCGCTTCTCGATCGATATGAAGGGCGGGCGACAGTCGGCGAGGTCGGAGACGGGGCGCGGTCGCTGAAGACTGTTGCGGCCTATACGACCGGGGGCGACAAGCTGCACATGTGCTACACCTTCGATCTGCTCGGACCGGATTTCACCGCCGCGCATATTCGCAACTGCGTCGAGAGCTTTCAGAAAACGGTTGTCGACGGCTGGGTGTGCTGGGCCTTCTCCAACCATGACGTCAAGCGCCATGTGAGCCGGTTCGCAAAGACCGAGGAGGAGTGTCCGGTGATCGCCAAGCTCGCGATTTCCGTGCTCGCGGCGCTGCGCGGTTCGATCTGCCTTTATCAGGGTGAGGAGCTGGGGCTTGCCGAAGCTGAACTGGCTTTCGAGGACCTGCGCGATCCCTATGGCATTCGCTTCTGGCCAGCGTTCAAGGGCCGCGACGGATGCCGCACGCCGATGCCCTGGGAGGCCGGCAAAGCGCATGCGGGCTTCACCTCGGCGGAGAAAAGCTGGCTGCCGGTACCCTATGAGCAGGCCGCCCTATCCGCCGACACGCAGATAGCGGATACCAATTCCGTACTCACCCACTACCGGCGAACGCTGGACTTCCGGAAGCGGTATCCGGCGCTCGTCGACGGCGACATGGAATTCATAGACACAAATCAGGACCTTCTGGCGTTCACGCGCGGGAAGGACGGAGAGAAGCTGCTTTTCGTGTTCAACCTGACGCGAGAGGCGGCGGAGTTCAGATTGCCCGCGGGAATGATACTTGGCAAGCCGGTCGATATGCCGGGAACTGGCGGTTCGATTGGCAGAGAGTCGATCCAACTTGAAGCGCTAAGTGCGTTTTGTGGCCGGATTTGACAATTGTATGTTATAAATTACAAATGCGAATATAAATCTCAAGCAGACGCCGACTGTGGCGCGACAAAACGCATTCACGAAATCGATATAGAACAGTGAAGAAGATTGCTGCGGAACTGCACGAAACTGATGACTGAGAAGCTTTTTGATTTCGAACCAGCGCAGACGCTCGATTCAGACGAAGCGGTCGAGGTCTTTTTGACGGAAGCGCTTGAAACCGGAGATGCGAAATTTATCGCATCCGCCCTTGGCGTGGTCGCACGTGCCAAAGGAATGACGAAAATTGCAAAGGAAGCCGGCCTTGCGCGCGAACATCTATATAAGGCGCTGAGCGAGAACGGGAACCCGACATTGGAGACCACATTGGCGGTTCTACGAGCCATCGGTCTTGAGCTTACCGCCAAGCCGAATGCCGGATAACGAATCTCACCCGATCAGCACGAAACGGTCCACATCGACCATTCCCCGGTCCGAAATCTTTAGATGCGGGATCACGGGCAGCGGCAGGAAGGCGAGCTGGAGGAAAGGCTCTTCTAACGTGGCGCCGAGCGCGTAGGCTGCCTTTCGGAGATGATGGAGGGTGTCGCGGACCTTTTCGTAAGGTTCGAGGCTCATCAGCCCGGCGACGGGGAGGGCGATTTCGCCGGTGACCCTGCCGTCCTCGACGACCACGAACCCGCCTTTGATGTCTCCGAGGCGGTTGGCGGCACGTGCCATATCGTCCTCGTTGACGCCGACGACACAGATATTGTGGCTGTCATGGCCGACGGTGGAGGCGATCGCTCCTTTCTTCAGGCCGAAGCCCTGGACGAAGCCGTTGGCGTGGTTGCCGTTCTTGCCGTGGCGCTCGATGACGGCGACCTTGATGATGTCGTTTTCGAGGTCGATGCCGATCTGGTTGCCCTTTGTTGGCAGGCGCTGCCGGCGAAATTCGGTGATGATCTTGCCGGGGGTGACGCCGATGACCGCCGTTTCGTCCTCGTTGGCCGGCACGCTGAAATGGGCGGCACTGACGGGGCGGGCCTTGACGCTGTCGAGACCCACCGGCGCGACCAGTTTGCGGGTGGCGAAGAGTGCATCCGTGACGGGGCGGCCGGCGGAAAAGACGATCTCGGCTTTGCAGCGCTCCAGGCTGTCGATGACGGCGAGATCGGCGCGCCAGCCGGGCGCGATTAGGCCGCGGTCCATCAGCCCGAAGGCGCGGGCGGCGGAGATCGAGGCGGCGCGGTAGATCGCGAGCGGCTCGACCCCGCTCGCGATTGCGGTACGGATCATGTAGTCGAGGTGACCCTGTTCGGCGATATCGAGCGGATTGCGGTCGTCGGTGCAAAGCGCGAGATAGGGCGACAGACGTTCGGTGATGATCGGCATCAAGGCCTTCAGATCCTTCGAGACCGAGCCTTCGCGCACAAGGATGTGCATGCCCTTGCTGATCTTTTCGAGGGCCTCTGCTGCGGTCGTGCATTCATGCTCGGTGCGGATTCCGGTGGCGAGGTAGCCGTTGAGGTTCATGCCGCGCAGCAACGGTGCGTGGCCATCGATATGACCGCCCTGGAAAGCTGCGAGCTTTTCCATGCAGACCGGATCCTTGTGGATCACGCCGGGGAAATTCATGAACTCCGCAAGGCCGATGACCTTCGGGTGATCGCGGAAGGGAAGGAGCCTTTCGACGGGCAGATCCGCGCCCGATGTCTCAAGATGCGTGGCGGGCACGCAGGAGGAGAGCTGGACGCGGATGTCCATGATCGTTTCGAGGGCCGAATCGAGAAAGAACTGGATGCCTTCGGTGCCGAGCACGTTGGCGATCTCGTGCGGATCGCAGATGGCGGTGGTGACGCCGTAGGGCAGGACGCAGCGGTCGAATTCATGCGGCGTAACAAGCGAGGATTCGATGTGGAGATGGGTGTCGATGAAGCCCGGAACGACGATCCTGCCGGAGATGTCGATCTCGGTTTCGCCCTCATAGGTGCCGCAGGTGCCGACGATGCGGTCGCTGCCGATGGCGATGTCGGATTCGACGAGTTCGCCGGTCACGAGATCGAAGAAACGTCCGCCTTTCAAGACGATATCGGCCGGCAGGCGGCCTATGCCCTGGTCGATGAGGCGTTCAAGCTTGGTGGTCATGGGCATCCTCGTTCTGGCTATCCGTCCGTTATAACTGAAGTGCCGGACAAAGCGCTACAAGCGAGACTGCTCCGCAAATGAAAACCGGGCGCCGATAAGACGCCCGGTCAATGGAGTTGCCGGTTATCAGGCCTTATTCGGCGGCGACGATCTTGCCGCCTTCCCACTTGTAGAGCGCAAAGCTCTGCGAGGTGAGATCGCCGGTTTCGCCATAGGTGAGCTTGCCTATCGCGGTCGGGATCGGTTCGCCGGTCTTGAGGGCGGCTGCAACCGCTTCGGAATCTTCGGCGCTGCCCGCCTTCTCGATGCCTGCCTTCAGGACCTCGACGGCGGCGTAGGCATTCAGCGTGAAGGCTTCGGCCGGGATGTTCTTGGCGGCGAGCGCATCGGACGCTGCCTTCGAGTCGCCGCTCTTGGTCGCATCGGACGCATTGGTGAAGACCGTACCTGCTGCGGCTTCTGTTCCGATGTTCCAGAATTCGCTGTTCGACAGGCCGTCACCGCCGATGATCGTTGCCTTGACGGAAAGGTCGGCGAGCTGGCGGGCGAGCAGTCCACCCTCCGGATGGTAGCCGCCGAAATAGATCACGTCGACATTTTCGGCCTTGAGGCGGGTTGTGAGCGCGCTGAAATCCTTATCGCCGGGGGTGATTGCATCATTGATGACCTCGGTGAGGCCGCCAGCGTTGAGCGTCGCCTTGAATGCATCGGCAAGCCCCTTGCCATAGGCGCCCTTGTCGTTGACGATGGCGACGCGCTTGTCCTTGAAGGTCTTGAGCACGTATTTGGCGGCGACTTCGGCCTGCTGGTCGTCGCGGCCGCAGGTGCGCAGTACATTGGTGAGGCCGCGCTTGGTGAGATCAGGTGCTGTCGCTGTCGGGGTCACCATCAGAATGCCGTTTTCGGCAAGCACGTCGGAAGCGGGGATGGCGACGCCGGACGTGACCGGACCGACGACGAAGCGGATGCCTTCGCCGACGAGCTGGTTTGCGGCGGAAACGCCCTGCTTCGGCTCGCCCGCGTCGTCGGCAGTCTTCAGGACAACCTTCTCGCCGAGGATGCCGCCTTTCTTGTTGATCTCCTCGACAGCGGTCTGCGCGCCGTTCTTCACTTGGTCGCCATAGGCGGCAACCGGGCCGGTCAGCGGTGCGATGAGGCCGATGGTGATGTCGGCATAGGCAAACGGCGCAAAGGCCAGCGATGCGACAAGGGTCGCGCCAGTCAAAGTCTTAAGACTCATTTTCGTTCTCCTTGGGTGGGGCCTTCCGGCCCGCGACGACTGCCGCGACAGCGAAACCCGCTCGTTCAACACCCCAAAGGGATGCGCCAAAGGACGGCGGCTACGGTGCGGTCAACGCGCCTTCCGGCCACTTTTGGCTTCGGAAGGCACAGAGTAATTTTCTATGAATTTTGCTGCGATTCCGCAAGGAGATAACAAAACGAGGCCCGTCCTTGGCAAATCCGGTAGGGAACAGGCGTCGATCGCGATTTTCTTGGAGGTTTTCGCGATCTATCTTGTTGGAAGGGCTCTTTGCAGGAACGCGACGATCATGTTTGCAATTTGCCGATGAATGGTGCTTCGATCGGCGCCCTGACCATCCTTGCAGACGATGCTCTCGCCCCGTGCTTCCTCCTCAATCAGCGCTGCCGCTCCCGGTTTGCAAGGCTGCATGAAACTGAAATGCAGGGAGCCAGGGACGAGGGCATAGGAGGTCGTGGCAGAAGGCAGATACTGGGCCAAGTAGGCAGAGTCCTTGTTGGTGGCGGCGATGTCCGCTTTGGAGGCAGTCTCCTTGTCGACATCCTCGGCCGCACCTAAGACGAGCGCTGGCACGCGGACGGACGCGAGGCTTTGCGGCGTAAGGCCGCGTCCTGGGCCGAGGTCAAGCATGACGACCGCGCGGATCCGCCGGTCGCTGAGATCGGCGCCCATCGCTGCGGTGGAGGCTGCATCCCGTCCTACACCCAACGCTTTGAATATCTTGCAATAGAGGGAGCCGAACCGCGCCATGCAATTCTTCATTATATCGTTGGCATCGAAGCGACCGCCCGCAAGTTCAATGACCGTCCATCCGCCGAGCGAATGACCGATGGCAGCGATGCGGTCGATTGCGATGCCGCCGGTCAGTTCCCGACGAGAAAGCAACGCGTCGATAACGAGGCTGAGATCGCGCGGGCGCTTCCAGAGCATTACAGCTTCAGGTGGCCGCATATCGAAGGTGGTAGTGCCGGGGTGGTCAGGTGCTGCGATGACATAGCCTTTGCGAGCAAGTTCGCTCGCGAGCCAGGCGAGGTTGCGCCAACTACCGCCATAGCCGTGCGAAAGGAGCACCAACGGGTGAGGGCCGGTCCTGGCTTCGGCACCCTTGACGACAGGCTGGCCGCTGAAGGCGGGCGTTTCGCCGAGCAGCACCGGTTCCCGGTCGGTGTCCGTAGGATACCAGATGCTGACATGTATGGGTCGGTCGCCTTCGGTGTCCGGCAAGGTCATCTCGCGGAACCCGACCGCAGCGAATGCCGACTGGGCCGAGAATGAGACGAGCAAGGCGATGAAAGGCATGAACTTGAGCATGGAATCCCCGGTTGGAAATGAACTCGTCCTTCCTGCAGGGAATTTGTGCGGGCTGCGACCCGCAACGCGATCGAGGTCGCAACAAAAGGGTCGAGACAAAAGCCTCGACCCTTGGACTTCAAATCTCAGCGTGAACCGTCGATGCAGTCTCAGATGTTGTTCTGCAAAATTTCGCGCAGTTTGCCAAAGAGCTCGTCGATGTGCTTCTTCTCTATGATGAGCGGCGGGGAAAGGGCGATGATGTCGCCTGTGGTGCGGATCAGCAGGCCGTTTTCGTAAGCCTTCAGGAAGGCCGTAAACGCGCGCTTCGTCGGTTCACCGGCGATCGGGTCGAGTTCGATGGCGCCGATCAGGCCGGTGTTGCGGATATCGATGACGTTCGGGCAGTCCCTCAGCGAGTGAAGGGCGTCGGCCCAGTAATCCGAGAGTTCGGCGGCGCGGGTAAGCAGGCCTTCTTCCTTGTAGGTGTCGAGGGTGGCAAGCGCGGCGGCGGCGGCGATCGGATTGCCCGAATAGGTGTAGCCGTGGAAGAACTCGATCATGTGCTCCGGTCCATTCATGAATGCGTCGTGAATCTCGGAGGTGACAAAGACGGCGCCCATCGGGATGACGCCGTTGGTCAGGCCCTTGGCGGTGGTGATGATGTCGGGCTTCACGTCGTAAAACTGCGCGGCGAAGGGAGCGCCGAGACGGCCGAAGCCGGTGATGACTTCGTCGAAGATCAGCAGGATGCCGTGCTTGGTGCAGATTTCGCGGAGCTTCTGCAGGTAGCCCTTCGGAGGAATGAGAACGCCGGTGGAGCCTGCGACGGGCTCGATGATCACGGCGGCGATCGTGGAAGCGTCATGCAGTGTCACGATGCGCTCCAGCTCGGTTGCGATGTCGCCGCCATGTTCGGGCTCGCCGCGGGTGAAGTTGTTCTTTCCGGGCTGATGCGTATGGGGCATGTGGTCGACGCCGGTCAGAAGCGTGCCGAACATCTTGCGGTTGGAAACGATTCCGCCGACCGAGATGCCGCCGAAATTGACGCCGTGGTAGCCGCGTTCGCGGCCGATCAGGCGGAAGCGGGAGCCGTTGCCCTTCACGCGGTGATAGGCCAGCGCCACCTTGAGCGCGGTCTCGACCGACTCGGAACCCGAGTTGGTGTAGAGGACGTGATCCATCCCTTCCGGTGCGATATCGACGAGGCGGTTTGCCAGTTCGAAGGCCTTCGGATGGCCGAGCTGGAAGGCCGGGGCGTAGTCGAGCTCGCCGGCCTGCTCGCGGATCGCCTCGGTGATCTTCGGCCGGCAGTGGCCGGCATTCACGCACCAGAGGCCGGCGGTGCCGTCGAGAACCTGACGGCCGTCATGCGTCGTGTAGTACATGTCCTTGGCGCCGACGAACATGCGCGGCTCCTTCTTGAACTGCCGGTTTGCCGTAAACGGCATCCAGAAGGCGCGAAGATCGTTTGGTGCATTGAGGCGATTGGACATGCTGTTCTCCTGGCCGTCGCGAGGCCGTTCCCGGGGCTTTGCGCCCAATTTTTACTGTTCGGTCAAATTATCAGGGCTTCTTGGGGCGTCAAGCCATGGACGTCATCGATGGCGGCGCAGCCTTCCCGCAAACAAACAAAACCGGCAAATCGAGAGATTTGCCGGCCAAAGTTATTTTATCGTGCTGAAATACTGCTCACCGTGCCATTCCGGATACATCCCTTTGGCAGCACGGCTTTTTAGCAAACTTTATGTCTGCGTTATTATGCTGCAGATCTGCTGCGGCCCTGGACTGCATAAATATCCTCGAGCGTCGCCAGGATCTTCATCACCGGTTCCGAATTGCTCGAGTAATAAATGGTCTGCGCATCGCGGCGGGTCTTCACCAGTTTCTGTGCCCGCAGCTTCGAAAGATGCTGCGAAAGCGCGGACTGGCTGAGCCCGACCTGGGTTGCAAGTACGCCGACGGGGACCTCGCCTTTGACGAGGCTGCAGAGGATCAGGAGGCGCTTGGGATTCGCCATCGCTGATAAGAGGGCGGCCGCCACATTAGAGTGGTCTGACAAGTCAGTGGTTTCCATATTTCCAATCTTCCTAAGCGAATCGTACATCCGTATAGGCACAGGGCGTTAGACGGGGGGTTGGCGGACAGTCAAAAGTAGCAACTGGTCTGGAAGATTGTATATACCTAAATTTCACGTACTGAGTATGCTATTTTAGATATGTGTGACGTAATGTCCGCCGCATTGTCGATGAGTGACTCAAATTCGCAACGGTTGATCAAATCGCCGGAAATAGCGTCGAACCCCGCGCAGTCCACCCCACATACGCGCCATGCCGCACCGTTTGGCTCATTAAAGAGCTTTGCGAGCGCCCCGGACAGGTCGGGGTGCTTATCTACTAAATCTCGCACTACCTGCGCCGCCTGTGCGGCAACGGCATCGTTCGCTGGCGAGAGAATCATGAGGTCGGCGCCTTCCAGAAGATATGCGCGGCCGAACCCTCCATTAAGGCTTGCCGACTGCGGCATGAGACGGAAGAAGCGGAAGTCCGGGAAGTCTATATAGAGCTTCGCCTTTGCATGCCGGTCGAGGAAACGGGTGCGGATGCGCTGGTGAGCGGAGCTTCCCCGCTCGACCGTTTCGGCAATGCATTGGGTGGTGAGCCGCGGATGCGCCAACGGGTCACCTCTGCCGGGTTCGCCTGTCAGCAAGGATGCGCGCGGATCGGCCTCCAGCGCCTTCGTATGCGTCGAGAGCGCCGAAACCAGGATCACCGGCACGCCGTCAATATCGGTGCCGAGCAGAACTCGGCTCGCGAAGGGAAAGCCGGTCGCTGGATCGAGAACGGCAAGAGCACCATAGCGGGCGGAACGTAGAAGAATGCGCGCGAGCTTGCGCGCTTCTTCGTCCGTTTCCCTGAGTACGGAAGCCTGATCTTTCATGTCCACTTTCTTGACGGAAGCGGACGGCGGGATCAAGCCTGTTCTTTGCGCCGGTGCTGGGTCAGGCCGGCAACGACATCCTGAGCCGAAATCGTGCCGATGATGGCGCCGTTCTCGACGACGCCGATACTGCCCGGCTGCCGGGAGAGCGCGTCGAGAATATCGATTAGCGGCGTTTCGGCGCGTGCCGTGGCGCTGACGCTCGCCCCCGCCGCATGGCCGAGGCCTGGCTGCATCACGTCCTGCGCCGTCAGCATGCTGATCGGGTTCATGTGCTGGACGAAATCGGCGACATACTGATCGGCGGGGTTCTTGACGATATCTTGCGGCGTGCCGCACTGGATGATGCGCCCGCCTTCCATGATGGCGATGCGGTTGCCGATGCGGAAGGCCTCGTCGAGATCGTGGCTGACGAAGAGGATCGTCTTCTTCAAGCGCCGCTGGAATTCGAGAAGCTCGTCCTGCAGGCGGGTGCGGATCAGCGGGTCGAGCGCGGAGAACGGCTCGTCCATGAGCAGGATCGGCGCGCCGGTGGCGAAGGCGCGGGCGAGGCCCACACGCTGCTGCATGCCGCCGGAGAGTTCGTTGACCTTGCGGTCGGCCCACTTCGTCAGGTTGACGAGCTCGAGTTGTTCTTCGACGCGCTTCTTGCGTTCGGCGTCCGGCATGCCGGCCAGTTCGAGGCCGAAGCCGACATTCTCGGCGACGGTCCGCCAGGGCAGCAGGGCGAATTGCTGGAACACCATAGAAACGGTGTGCATGCGCAGGTCGCGCAGACCCTTGGCGCTTGTCTTGTAGGGATTGCAGGGGCCATCGGCGGTGGCGACCGAAACCTCGCCGCGAACGACTGGGGCAAGGCCATTGACGGCGCGCAGCAGCGTCGACTTGCCGGAGCCGGAAAGGCCCATCAGCACCAGGATTTCGCCCTCCTCGACGGTGAGCGAGGCGTCGGCGACGCCGAGCACTAGACCGGTCTCGGCGCCGATCTCGTCACGGGTCTTTCCCTGATCGACGAGGGCGAGGGCGGTTTGCGGCTTGTCGCCGAAGATGATGCTGACATTGTCGAAGCGGACTGAGGTCATGCGCCGTCTCCTTCACCTGCCGCGCGGAACATGCGATCGAGGATGATCGCCAGGATGACGATACAGAGACCGGCCTGGAAGCCCATGGCGACATTCACCGTGTTAAGTGCGCGAACAACGGGCTTTCCAAGGCCATCGGCGCCGACGAGCGCGGCGATGACCACCATCGATAGCGACAGCATGATCGTCTGCGTGAGGCCAGCCATGATCTGCGGCATCGCGAAAGGCAGCTCGACCTTGCGCAGTACCTGCGTCGGGGTTGCGCCAAAGGACTCGGCTGCCTCGACGAGGGAGGGCGGTGTCGAGATGATGCCGAGGCGGGTCAGACGGATCGGTGCAGGAATGGCAAAGATCACGGTTGCGATTAGGCCTGGCACCATGCCGAGACCGAAGAGAATGAGTGCGGGGATCAGATAGACGAATGTTGGGATCGTCTGCATCAGATCGAGCACTGGGCGCATGATGGAGAAGACCCAGGCGCGTCTTGCCCCGGCAATGCCGAGCGGAATGCCGATCGCCATGCTGACGAATGTCGAGGCGAGGACAAGGGCCAGCGTTTCCGTCGTCTCCTTCCAGTAGCCTTGGTTCATGATCAGCAGCAAACCGAGCAAGGTGAAGACCGCAACGCCGATCGAGCGGCGGAGCCAATAGGCAATCGCCGTAATGGCGAGGAGCACGATCAGCGGATGTGGCGCCTGCAGGATGAAGAGCAATGCGCCAATCACATGCGAGAGAGTCAGGGCCAGCCTGTCGAAAAACCATTCGCCGCTCGTCGTCAGCCAATCGACGGTGGATTTGGCGACGGGGCCAATAGGGATTTTGTAATCGGTGATCCAGTTCAAGAAGCGCGCCTATCCAAAAGAGCAGAGATCAGGATGAAACAAAAAGGGGCGGCGTGCGGGCCGCCCCGTTCATCAGTTTCAGAGGCCGAGGCCGGACTTGACGGCCGCGGCGGCGTCCTTGCCGTCCTTGGTCGTGACGCCTGCGAGCCATGGCTCGACTGCTGTCGGATTTGCCTTCAGCCATTCGGTTGCCGCGTCCTGGGGGTCCTCGCCATCGTTGAGGATCTTGCCCATGATCTGGTTTTCCATCTCCAGGGTGAACTTCAGGTTGGACACGAACTTGCCGACGTTCGGGCACTCGGTGACGAACCCTGCGCGGGTGTTGGTGTAGACCGTCGCGCCGCCGAAGTTGGGGCCGAAGGAGCTGTCGCCACCCGTGAGGTAGGTCATCTTGAAGTTCTCGTTCATCGGATGGGGGGCCCAACCGAGGAATACGACAGGCTTACCGTCCTTTTCGGCACGAGCAACCTGCGCCAGCATGCCCTGTTCGGAGGACTCGACGACTTCAAGGCCGCCCATTCCCATCTCGTTCTTCTCGATCAGGGTCATGACAAGGCGGTTGCCGTCGTTGCCCGGCTCGATCCCGTAGATCTTGCCATCGAGGGCATCCTTATGCTTGCCGATGTCGCTGAAGTCCTTGATGCCCAGTTCGGCGCCCTTGGCGTTGGTGGCAAGCGTGTACTTGGCACCTTCGAGATTGGCTGCAATGGATTCAACCGACTTGTCGTCGAGATAGGGTTGGACGTCCTTCTGTTGCGCCGGCATCCAGTTGCCGAGGAACACATCGATGTCCTTGTTCTTCAGCGACTGATAGGTGACCGGTACGGAGAGAACCTTGACGTCCGGCTCGTAGCCGAGGCTCTTTAGCACGACCGCGGCAACGGCGGTGGTTGCCGTGATGTCCGTCCAGCCTACGTCCGAGAAATGGACGGTCGAGCAGCTTTCGGGTTCTGCAGCAAATGATGCGGTTGCGATTGAAAGTGCTGCAACTGCAGTGGCGGTGGTCAGTTTGAATGCGCTTGTCATTTTCATTTTAGACTCCCAGTCTTAAGTTCCCAAGCCAAGCATCAATAGACGACATTTACAAGCGACCTGCGTGTGTTTGCGCCGGATTGGCTACCCCGAATGCGACGTGCCGCTTTTCTCACGATATGCCCGGATTTCCGGGCTTTTGCGATTTTTGCCTCCGGATTTCCTGTGATTATCGATTCTGCGGTCTTTTCTTTGCCGATTCGAGCTTTCAAGAAGCAAAACACGGAGAAAATGATGGCGAAGCTCTATTTCAACTACTCTACCATGAACGCCGGCAAATCGACCATGCTGCTGCAGGCGTCCTATAACTACCACGAACGCGGCATGCGCACCGTGCTCTTGATCGCAGCCTTCGACGAACGCACCGGCAAGGGCGTCATCGGCTCGCGTATCGGGCTGGAAGCCAGCGCGATCGCTTTTGAAGGTCATACCGATCTCTTCGCCCTCATCAAGGAACTGAGCGGCGAGGGAAGCCCGGTCGCCTGCGTCTTCGTCGACGAGGCGAATTTCATGACACGCCAGCATGTCTGGCAGCTCGCCCGCGTGGTTGACCGGCTGAACATACCGGTCATGGTTTATGGCCTTCGGACCGATTTCCAAGGCAAGCTGTTTCCCGCTTCCGAGGAACTGCTGGCGATTGCTGACGAGATGCGCGAGGTGCGAACCATTTGCCATTGCGGCCGCAAGGCGACGATGGTCGTACGGCTCAATGCCGATGGAGAGGTTGTCCGCGAGGGCGCGCAGATCGAGGTCGGCGGCAACGAGAAATACGTATCGCTCTGCCGCAGGCACTGGGACGATGCAATGAATGGCGAATGGTGCGCCGAGGCCGTTTGAGCTTCGGCCTGCGAGCGGCTAGGCTAAGCACGGAGATTCTCTGGAGAGGCCGGTGCGCAAAGCTCCCTCGTTCGACAGTCAATTCGAAGCAGCCGACGCGCTTGTCTCAACCCTGCGCGCCGACGCGGCCGCATGCGCTGCCTTCATCGAGCACTTTGCGCGCAAAGGAGCACAATCGGACGACGAGGCGATTCTGGCGCAGCGAGACCGGTTCCAGGCTTTTGCGACGGCGCGCTTGGAATTCGACGGACTTCTTGGCGAAATGGTGGCCGGCCTCGACCGGATGACAGCGGAGGTCTCCGCGGATATGGACAGCTTCCGCGGGCTGACCGCACGCGAGAGGCTGACCGGCTGGTTTTCGAGGCAGCGCATGTGGCGCCTCCACCGTCAGCGGGTGCACGAAGCGCCGGTGATCGAGCGGCTGCTCGATCTGCTGTCGAAATCCAACGCCATTACCGGTTTGGTCGGCGGCCACCGCGAATTCGCCCTCGCTTGCCATAAGGCGGCAGAGAGCGATGTTGTCACGATCGTCAAGCAACGCGGGCGCCTTGTCGGTGCCATCGATATTGCGCGGTTGCGCATGAAGGAGATGAAGGCGAAGGCGCTAACGAGACAGGGACGCATCGGTCTTTACGGCGGCAGGGCCGAATGGGAGCGAATGGAGGAGGAGCGGCGTGCGCTTGAGGCCGAGGCTGGGAAGATTGCCGAAGAAGAGCTGAAGATGCGCGACGAAAGCCAGCGGCGCGAAGGCTTCATTACGATGTTCCAAGAGTTCGTCGATGCATTGAACAGCCAGATCGGCCTTTCCAATGCGTTGCTCCGCAAGCTGTCGATCGGTACGGAAGAACGGCTGATCATCTATCAGGCGCAGGTAGATACCGACGTTCCGGGATCGAAAGCGAAAATAACCCAGCAGCGGTATCCACATATCGCCGGCCCGATCTCGCTCTTCGAAAGGGGTATGCTCGTCCCGCAGGACATCGGATTGCGCAAGGCGGCCGCGGATGCGGCCTTCGGCAAGAAGTTTGCGGCATTCGCCGAAAGCCACGACGCGACCGGCGCTCCGATCATCGACCTGACGCAAAGATCCTCCAGGTTCAGGCTGCGCTTTGCCCGTTTTTGATGAAACGGCGGCCTGCGCGATCTTCTAAAAATCTCTCCTTCATGTTGTGCTCGATCGAGCAAACACATATGTGAAATGCAGGACTTTCTGACGTTCGCTAGGGTTTAGGAGAAGGGCATGCTCGACCGGATCGCCGGTTTCTTCAGGCTGATCGGCCGCACGATCGCCCGCTGGTTCAGTCTTTTTGCCGCCTGGGCGTTCTGGCCCTTCCTTGCCGCCCATGGCTGGTACCAGCGCCGGACGTGGATGATCCGGATCCCCATCATTGCGTTCGCGGCACTGCTGGTCGTCCTTTACGCGTACTTCTTCTGGCAGACGCAGGTCTGGTCGAATTTCAATCCGTCCTTCGTTAACCAGTACCGTCTTTCCGAGCGCAAGGTTCCGGCAGGCCAGGAACTGCCGGCTGCCGGCGGCGTGGCAGCACCGGAGGCCAAGACCTGCCAGCGTTCTGCGATCGTCGACGTCGCCGCCGACCTGACGGACTTCAACGTCAACCAGAACGCATGGATCTCCTCCATGCTGCTCTACCGGCTCGGGTTTTTCGGTGTCGCCTGGGACCACACGCCGTTCCTCGACAACAAGGCGTCCTTCCAGCGCGGCGTCAATCAGGCGGCCCGGCGGACCTCGGCCGAGCTTGTCGATACGCTCGGGCGCGTACGCGGCACGTCCGGCATCAACAACGATCTTCAGAACGCCCGCGGCAATCTGCAATTCGACGAATACAGCTGGTATTTCGGGCTCAATCCGTTCGGGCCGAAGACCCCGACGCCGAGCTACTATCGTTCGGCGATCGGCAGCCTGCGCAAGTTCAATACCGACCTTGCCAGCTGCAACGCCGTCTTTGACGGCCGCGCGGACAACCTCATCCAATTCATCGACCGGATCGCGAACGATCTCGGCGGCACGTCCGACATGCTGGCGGAGCGCTCGGAGAACCACAATCGCGGCTGGTTCGATACGCGCGCCGACGACCGCTTCTGGTTCGCCTACGGGCAACTCTATGCCTATTACGCCATTCTCTCGGCGGCACAGTCGGATTTTTCGCAGGTGGTAGCGGAGCGCAATCTCGGCGCCATCTGGAGCGGCACGACGAGGCAATTTCAAGCCGCCCTGCGCATCCAACCGGCGATCATTTCCAATGGCCGTGAGGACGGCTGGATCATGCCGAGCCATTTGGCGACCATGGGTTTCTACATCTTGCGGGTGCGATCGAACCTCGTGGAGATGCGTTCTGTCCTCGACCGCTGACCGTCAGGGCTGGAGCGAATTGTCTTCTACCCCCGACGATGCGGAGTGGCTCGACGAATTCATATACGACGCCAAAGATCTCGTTGTTGCGGAAACGGCCGACCGATTGGACCATCTTGTAGCCGCCGCGCCGGTTGTCGACCCGATAAACATAGCGACAGCCCACTTTGTGCCGGCTCGCATGCTCGAAGGTCTGCGTTATCAGGATGCGGTCCTCGTCGTGAATCCGTGGAAGCAGCTCTACGAGATTTGCCGGGCCGGTGGTGTAGGGTAGGTCGAAGATGGCATGGACGTCCTCGGCAGCAAAAAAGTGACCTGTTTCGAGTTTCATGCGCCAGAAGCCGAATAGCCGTTGGGCCGAATCAAGCTGGACGATTTCGGCATCGCTGATGCCAATATGATCGCGTGATTGCTCGTTCTTGTGGAGTTCCGGCTGCTTCGAATCGAAGAGGCACGTTTCTTCCCGCGTGAGGTCTTCGCACTGATTCTCTTCTGATTTCTCAGCTGATCAGCTTCAATCGGATAGCTTTTGCTACCAATTGCGTGCGGTTGACGCAATCGAGTTTTTTGATCGCGTTCGTCATATAGGCGTTCACCGTATGGTCAGAGAGAGCGAGGATCTGGCCGATTTCAACTGACGTCTTGCCCTGGGCCGTCCAGCGGACGACTTCGAGCTCGCGCGCGGAGAGCGCGTTGTAGGTGCTGTCTTCGTTTCGCTTGACGGCACTGTAGGCGTCAAAGGCGTGAAGCACGATTACCGTGAGTTCGTTGATTTCGCTCTGGCTGAGCGATGCGCGCTCGCCTGAAAACCAGAAAGCCAGCCGCTTGCCGTCTACGGCATTGACCGGCAAAACGATGCCCGCCGGCATCTTATGCTGAAGCATCAGGCTGCGAAGTTCGCAGCGAAACATTTGGGCCGTTGCGGCGTCGGAGAGATGCCAGCTCTGCGGGGCGACAGATTCTCTCAGCTTTGCCGTAAACGGACAGGCGCGCAGCATATGAGCGCGATCGAACTCTCTGAGGTATGTGCCCGTCAATGACGTTTCTACGACCAGTGGCTTAAGAAACAAGTCCTCGGAAGAGGGCGTATTCATCAACGTATAGTGAGTTAACCCGAAAGCATCTGCAATCCTGTGCAAGACCTGGACAAAAAGAGCGCGCGTCCGCGCAGATGCCAATTCCGTTGATAAAAGTGACTGCCTTTCGGAGGTAGTCATGTAAGACATAATGCGCCCCGCCTTGCCTTCATGTTACCGCTATCAAATACGTTAATTGCCAGCCACGCTAGCCTGAATTGGCTTAGTACACGCTGATTAAATCATACTGTTAAAAATTAATCGCACAGATACCCTCTCAGGTTGCTTTGTATGTTATACAGGTAGCAGCCCGGCTGATTTTACTTCTTCCATTACTGCATAAGTATGAGTTTCCCTTACGCCAGGCAGCGGCAGAATCACCTCTGAAAGAAATTGCCGGTAAGCCTCCATGCCCGCGACGCGGGCCTTAACGAGGTAATCGAAGCCGCCGGCGACCATGTGGCACTCCATGACGTCGTCCGAGCGTTTTACGGCATCTGCGAAGGCATCGAAGACGTCGGGCGTCGTGCGGTCCAGCTTGACCTGGACGAAGACGAGCAGGGTGCGCCCGAGCTTGTCCGGCGACAGGACGGCCATGTAGCCGGTAATATAGCCGTCGCGGGTAAGGCGCTTGACCCGCTCGGCCGTCGCGGTGGGGGAGAGGCTGACGCGCTCGGCAAGCTCGATGTTCGTAAGGCGGCCTTCCTTCTGCAGGGCGCGGAGAATCTTGCGGTCGAGACGGTCCAGTTCTTTCATTTTCCACGGCCTTTCGGGCAATCGGTAGCTGAAGAAAATTTGATGATCCATCAATTTAGTGAAAAACGCTACGGATGACCAGCTATGTTGCGGATATCACGGAGAACCCTTTATGAACCACCAGATTTCCACGCAATATCCCGCGTTCAACGCTCCATTCGCCGGTGACGATGACCGTTTGTTGCATGCGTTCAGCGAGAAGCTGCACTTCAGCGCCGCAGAGGACAAGTCGATCGACAAACGCGCAAGCGGCATGATCAAGGCGATCCGCGACAATTCCGGCGCGATGGGCGGCGTGGAGGATTTCCTGCGCGAGTACGGGCTTTCGACGCGCGAGGGGCTGGCGCTCATGGTTCTTGCCGAAGCGCTGCTGCGCGTGCCCGACGCGCTGACGCAGGACAAGCTGATCGAGGACAAGCTCAAGGAAGGCGGTTGGAGTGAGCATGAGGGCAAAGCCGAAAGCTGGTTCGTCTCGGCTTCCGCCTGGGCGCTCGGTGTTTCTGCCCGCATCCTGCGCCCCGGGGATACTCCGGAAGGCGTGGTCCGCGGCCTCGTCAAGCGCCTCGGCCTGCCGACGGTGCGCAATGCGACAAAACAGGCGATGCGCTTTCTCGGCCACCACTTCGTGCTCGGCGAAACGATCAAGGATGCGCTGAACCGCGCCTCAAAGAATGAGGAGAAGGGCTATCGCCACTCCTTCGACATGTTGGGCGAAGGAGCGCGAACGGCGGAAGACGCCAAGCGCTACTGGCAGTCCTATGCAATGGCGATCGAAGCGATCGGCACCTGGATGGGGAAGAACGCCAAGTCCAAGCAGTTGCCCGACCGCATGGGCATTTCGGTCAAGCTTTCGGCGCTGCATCCGCGCTATCTCGCCACCCATCGCGACCGGGTGATGAAGGAACTGGTGCCGGACCTCCTGAAGCTCGCGCAGATGGCAAAGGCACATAAGCTGAACTTCACCGTCGACGCCGAGGAGGCCGATCGCCTGGAGCTTTCGCTCGACGTGATCGCCGCCGTGTTCAGCGACCCCTCGCTTGACGGCTGGGATGGTTTCGGCCTTGCGATCCAGTCCTATCAGAAACGCGCGACGGCGGTGATCGACTACATTGATGCGCTCTGCGAAAAGCTCGGCCGCCGGATGATGGTGCGTCTCGTGAAGGGCGCCTACTGGGATACGGAAATCAAGCGCGCCCAGGAGCGCGGGCTCGACGACTATCCGGTCTGGACGCGCAAGCAGGCGACGGACCTTTCCTATCTCGCCTGCGCCAGGCAGATGCTCGACAAGCGCGCCCGCATCTTCCCACAGTTCGCAACGCACAATGCGCTGACGGTTTCGACCATTCTGGAGCTGGCGGGCGAAGACCGGACCGGTTTCGAATTCCAGCGCCTGCACGGCATGGGCGAGACGCTCTACAATCAGCTGCTTGACAGCAACGATCGCATCGCCTGCCGCATCTATGCCCCTGTCGGCGGTTATCGCGACCTCCTTGCCTATCTCGTCCGCCGTCTTCTGGAAAACGGCGCCAATTCCTCCTTCGTCGCCATGGCCGGCGATAAGAACACGCCGATTAAGGCGCTGCTGGAGCGCCCCGCCGACAAGCTGCAACTCAATACCGGCACGAGCGCCCGCAACAGCAGGATCCCGATGCCGCTTGCCATTTACGGGAAGCGCAAGAACAGCACGGGCCTCGAATTCGGCCATCGCGAAACCCTGGAGAAGCTTATGTCGAATATCCGCAGGGGCGACGCCGCAATCGCTGCCACCCCGCTGATCCCCGGTGTTTCCGCGACCGGCGCGGAAATGGCGGTGCTCTCGCCGTCCGATCATTCGCATAAGGTCGGCTCAGTTCGCGACGCGACGGCTGCCGATGTGGACAAGGCCTTTGCCATTGCCGCCAAGGGTTTCAAGAGCTGGTCGCGCAGGCCGGTGGAGGAGCGCGCCGTGACGCTGGAGCGTATGGCGGACCTCATGGAGGAAAACCGCGACCGGCTGCTGGTGCTGCTTTCGGCGGAAGCGGGCAAGACGCTGGACGACGGCGTTGCCGAAATCCGCGAGGCGGTGGATTTCTGCCGCTATTATGCAGCCGAAGCGCGCCGCCAGTTCGGCACCATCACCAAGATGCCCGGGCCGACCGGCGAGGACAACCGCTATCTCTGGCGCGGTCGCGGCGTCTTTGCCTGTATCTCGCCCTGGAACTTCCCGCTGGCGATCTTCCTCGGCCAGGTCTCGGCAGCGCTCGCCGCCGGTAACGCCGTGATCGCCAAGCCCGCGCCGCAAACGCCGCTGATCGCCTTTGAGGCCGTCAAGCTGTTCCATCAGGCGGGCATCCCGCAGGATGCGCTGCTCTTCGTGCCGGGTGGCCCGGAGGTCGGTTCTGCGATTACTGCGCATCCGGCACTTGGGGGCGTTGCGTTCACCGGCTCGACCAAGACCGCCTGGGCGATTAACCGGGCGCTTGCCGCCAAGGACGGCCCAATCGTGCCGCTGATTGCCGAAACCGGCGGTCTCAATGCCATGATTGTCGATGCGACGGCGCTCTCGGAGCAGGTGGCAGACGACGTCATCCTCTCGGCCTTCCGCTCCGCCGGTCAGCGCTGCTCGGCGCTCCGTCTTCTCTTCCTGCAGGAGGACGTCGCCGAACACATGACGCGGATGATCGAAGGTGCGGCGAAGGAGCTTCAGCTCGGCGATCCAAGCCTGGAGACGACCGATGTCGGCCCGATCATCGATGACAAGCAGAAGGCCATGCTGGAAGCACACATCACCGATATGCAGAAGACACAGAAGGTACGCTATGCGGGCAAGGCGCCTGCCGGCGGCAGCTTCTTTGCGCCGCACATCGTCGAGCTCGACAAGGCCTCTGCGTTGACGAAGGAAGTCTTCGGCCCGGTCCTGCATATCGTGAAGTGGAAGGCGAAGGACCTGCCGAAGGTGCTGGAAGACATCCAGTCCTCCGGCTACGGCCTGACGCTTGGCGTCCACAGCCGCATCGAAGCGACGATCCGCACCGTCACCGACGCGCTTGATACCGGCAACGTGTACGTCAACCGCAACATGATCGGCGCCGTGGTCGGAACCCAACCGTTCGGCGGCTCCGGCCTTTCCGGGACCGGCTTCAAAGCCGGCGGTCCGGCTTATCTGCTGCGTTTTGCGCTCGAACAGGTGATCTCGGTGAACACGGCGGCGGCTGGCGGCAACGCCAGCCTGATCGCCATGGGCGACGGTTGAAGGCGAGGTCGACGGCGTTCCCTTAGCAGGGGAGCGCCTTCCGGTTTTGCAGAGCGTTGTGATTTTCCTGTGCTTCAACGCTGCTGGCCGCCTTGGCCAAGCGGTCGCCTCTTGTTTCCGGCCCGCGGATGGCGTCATGTTCCGGCAGAGACAAAGCTCCGGGGGACCAGCGTGGCCATCAAATCCGATATCGAAATCGCGCGCGCGGCAAAGAAGAAGCCTATTTTCGAGATCGGCGCGAAGCTCGGCATTCCGGCGGAACACCTCGCATCTTATGGCCACGACAAAGCGAAAGTCAGTGCGGAATTCATCGCCGCACAGATGGAGAAGAAGGAAGGCAGGCTGATCCTCGTCACCGCCATCAACCCGACACCGGCGGGCGAGGGCAAGACGACAACCACCGTCGGTCTCGGCGACGGGCTGAACCGGATCGGCAAGAAAGCCATCGTCTGCATCCGCGAAGCGTCGCTCGGGCCATGTTTCGGCGTGAAGGGCGGGGCTGCCGGCGGCGGCTATGCGCAAGTCATTCCAATGGAAGACATCAACCTGCATTTCACCGGCGATTTCCATGCGGTTACCTCGGCGCACAACCTTCTCGCCGCTATGATTGACAACCATATCTACTGGGGCAACGAGCTGGACATCGACCTGCGCCGCGTCACCTGGCGCCGCGTGATGGACATGAATGACCGGGCGTTGCGCGAAATGGTGTCCTCGCTCGGCGGCGTCGCCAATGGCTTTCCGCGGCAGAACGGCTTTGACATCACCGTCGCCTCGGAGGTCATGGCGATCCTCTGCCTGGCGACTGGCCTCAAGGATCTGGAAGCCCGTCTCGGGAACATCATCATCGGCTATCGCCGCGACAAGATGCCGGTCTATGCCCGCGATCTGAAGGCGGACGGTGCAATGGCCGTGCTTCTGAAAGACGCGATGCAACCGAACCTCGTCCAGACGCTGGAGAACAATCCGGCTTTCGTCCACGGCGGTCCGTTCGCCAATATCGCGCATGGTTGCAACTCGGTGATTGCGACGAAGACTGCGCTGAAGCTCGGCGATTATGTCGTGACCGAGGCGGGGTTCGGGGCCGATCTTGGCGCAGAGAAATTCTTCGACATCAAATGCCGCAAGGCGGGGCTGAAGCCCGATGCGGCGGTGATCGTTGCCACGGTGCGCGCGCTGAAGATGAACGGTGGCGTGAACAAGGAGGATCTGGGAGCCGAGAACGTCGCAGCGCTTGTGAAGGGCTGCTCGAACCTTGGGCGGCATCTCGCGAATGTGCGGAAATTCGGCGTTCCGGTGGTGGTCGCGATCAATCATTTCGTTTCGGACACGGACAAGGAAATCGCGGCCGTCCAGGAATATGTTGCGCGCCACGGCGCCGAGGCGATCCTCTGCCGCCACTGGGCGGAAGGCTCGGCCGGCATAGAGGATCTTGCCTACAAGGTGGTGGAACTGGCGGAATCCGGCCAGGCGAAATTTGAGCCGCTTTACGCCGACAGCGTACCGCTGTTCGAAAAGATTGAGATCGTCGCCTCGAAGATCTACCACGCCGGCGAGGTGACGGCGGACAAGGCTGTTCGCGACCAGCTCGTCACCTGGGAAGAGCAGGGCTACGGCAATCTGCCGGTCTGCATGGCGAAGACGCAATATTCGTTTTCCACAGACCCGAACCTTCGCGGCGCACCGGAGGGCCATATCGTGTCCGTACGCGAAGTGCGGCTTTCGGCAGGCGCCGGGTTCGTCGTCGTCATCACCGGCGAAATGATGACGATGCCGGGGTTGCCGAAATCGCCATCCGCCGAGCGGATATTCCTGAATGATCAAGGGCATATCGAGGGGCTTTTCTGATGCCGTCCTTCAGGTATCCTCGAATGTATGTTTTCGCCGCTGCCGCAGTATTTGCGCTCATGGTGAACGGCTCTGCGGCCGATGCGCAGGCGTCTGTGCAGCAGAGCATGGCCGATTTCATGAAGAGCAATCCCGACTGCAAAGAGTTCAACGATCAGTGCTCGATCTGCGCCGTGACTGACGGCAAGGCCGAGTGTTCCACGCCCGAGATCGCCTGCGTCAAGAAGCCTTATGTCTGCACGCGGCGCGCGGACAATTGAGGTGGCGAAGCCGCCGGATTTTCCGGCATGAAGAAAAGTCAAAGTCTTTCTGGCCATTTTTACGATGTATCGAGGATTGTCAGGAGGTCGATGTTTTCTCCTGATATCCGGTACGCAATGATTTAGGGAATATCAGCGAACACCATTTCCCGAGTGCTAGGCACGCGCGCCACCGGGCCCAGCAGGGATGCTCTATCAATGCTTCGGCAGTCGTTGCTACCCGCTCGATCACGCGAGCGGCGTTCGGATCATGCTTTGCGATATAGGATCCAATATGATCGAGCCAAGCCAAGGCGCTATGCGTCCAGCGGAGCTGAAAGCTCATTTGCGGAGATATTTTGAGATGATGCATTCGCTTCATCGTCAGAAGCAAATTCGCCTGCGTTGGCTTCACGGACCGCCGCTTCGATTTCCGCGACCTGCCATTCTTCTCGCTCGATGAATTCCTCTCTCAACAAGGAAGCGGTTTCTTCCGTAGATAGCTTGCGCTTTTCGGCAAGGCGGTCGAAGCGCGAAGCTATCGATTTTTTCAATGAAAACTTAAAACAGTCATCAAGTGCCCCTGCAGCGTGCAAGAGAATTCTAGTCTGTCCACGTCTTGATTCAATTGGCAAGCATAACCTGTTGAAAGCTATGGCCTCTGCCTAATGACAATAACGATATCCTCCTTTCCGCTGCAGCACATCCAGATGGAAGTGTTTTTCGTGCGCGGCGTCGCTCTCAGGATCGAGCACGGTGGAAAAATAGAGGCAGCCGGACGCACTGACCGTGCGTTGGAAGGCGCCGGTGAGGGTGGAATCTTCCCGGCGCGGCTTCACCGCAATGGCCTCGCCCTTTTCGAAACTGAAGCTTGCGATGTCGATGGCGTTGCCGCGGGCGTGCTCGGAGATCTTTCCGGCAAACGCACCGTTGCGCAGGCGGCAGATGTATGAAGAGGCCTGGTTGATGGTCGTGATCTGCCCGTGTTCCTTCGCGGCGACGGCGGCTGCCGGAATGACGCTCTCCTTCATCCAGCGCGCAAGTGCCAGAGCCGCCGGACAGCGCAGCGTCGCCTGCGGCTTCACCGCGATGCCTGGGAGTGCCTCGACGAGATTGATCGGCTTGTCGATGCCGCAGCCGTGACCGTCATCGATGCGCGGGATGTCCTTGAAGACGGCGCCGAGGGCCTGCAACTCCCTCACGCATTTCGCATGATCGGCGTCGCTTTCCGGCTCGATGGTCAGGTTCTGCGCTTCCAGCGTACCCGGCGCCGGCGGCCCGAATTTCTCCGGCTTTTCCTCCGGTTTTGCCGTGTCCAATGGCTTCTCATTCGGAGGGGTTGGTGGGTTTTCGGTCCCGTTTGCGGTTGAGGGCCTCGGTTCGGGGATCGGTGCGGTCTCTGCGGGTGCTTCGGTTTCGCCGTCAATCCGCGGCTTTTCCTGAGGGAAGGGACCTTTGTCGGGGAGGCTTGCGCCGGTGAGGATGATCAGGGCTGTCGTCGCCGCTGCAACTGCGATGTTCTTCAAGCTTCAACCGTCCGTGGCTGCTGATGAGAAAAGGGCAACGCACGAGGGCGGATTTCGTTGCAATTTCGCGGCATTATGGAGCAAGTGCCACAAGGGTTGGTCGTACATTAGCGGAATCTGATATTATGTCGAAAGATGAAGATGGCTTTAGAAAGCGTCCCGTCACGGGCGCTTGGGGAAGACATGCCAACCTGTCAACAAATGCGTCGAGGAATATCTTTAGCTTCGGGCAAGCGCGTTGCGCTCTGTATATTGATCGCTGTTGCAAACACCATTTCTCTCAATGAAGAGTCGCGGGCCAGTTCTTCTGCGCTAACCGCTAAGTTGCGAATGGTTTGTGGTCGCTCCGATGTCGTATGGAACTACATTGTAAGCGTAATGGGTGAAAAGAAAGCTATCGTGAACTACAGCAATCCTGGCAAGCAGGGCGAAACGATCCGTCACTTCTTGCTGTACGGCGACAAAAGCTGGGTCCTGATTTACGACTTTTTTCGACAGGGGCGTCCCAGTGCGGAGGATCAAGCCTGCATCGTCGCCAGCGGCACCCATAAAACTGCCTACGAAGCGACCGACCTCCTGGTCGATAGCCTTCCTGAAGATTGGATCGGTGAGAGGCTAAACGACGTTCCTCCGCCCCAGCTTGATCGCATGCCTCAGTACCAGCTTGATCGCATACCTCAGTAGGACAGGAAGCGCGTCCGTTTCGAGTGTCGGATCAAGCTTGTGGCACTTGCTCCATAGTGCCGCAATTTCGCAACGTTCGTGGGTATCGTTAAAACTTGACGATTTAATTCAACATAAGGCGGGCATTTATATTGACAATTACACTCATGTTTTTTATGCGGCAGAAAGAAGGCGGAATGTTGGGTCCCGCCGTAAATCCGAAACGCCTAGCCAGCCCCTCGAGCGCCTGACGCGCCCCGACCAGCCAGCCCGGTATTTATTCATCCTAGAGGGTTGGTTTAATGATTGTCCACAATTCGCGCGCCGTTCTTTTGGCTTGCACTGCATTGGTCGTTTTTGGCGCCGGTTTTCCGGCATATTCGCAAAGCCCGGAAGAGGAGGCGGCTTCCCAAAAGACGGATCGCGTAACGCCGCTGAAGAAGATCGTCGTCGGTGCGGGACAGCGCAAGATCGCCATCGATACGCCGCAGGCCGTTACTGTTCTCGACCAAAAGGATATTGATGACGCCCAGGCTGAAACGATCGGCGATATCTTCAAGGATGTGCCCGGCGTCTCCATTGCCGGCAGCGACCGTGTTTTCGGTGAGGCGTTCAATATCCGTGGTATCGGCTCCACCGAGGATTCCGCCGACGGCTCGCGCATCGTGGTAAATGTGGACGGAGCCCAGAAATTCTACGAGCAGTACCGGATGGGATCGTTCTTCTCGGACCCTGAGCTTTACAAGTCCGTCGAAGTGCTGCGCGGTCCGGCCTCTTCCACGCTTTACGGCGCCGGTGCCCTCGGTGGCGTCATCAACTTCACCACCAAGGATGCCTCAGAGTTTCTGCTGGAGGGCTACGACAATGCTCTCAGGCTCAAGAGCAGCTATGAAACAAACGGGAATGGCTATCTAGGTTCGTCTATTTTTGCACATCGCTTCAACGAGGGTGCTGAATTCCTCGGTATGTTGAACAAGCGCGGGTCCAGCGAATTCGAGTTGGGAGATGGCAGCGACTTGTCGGGCTCGGACTTTCAGTCGTGGTCGGGCCTGGCCAAGGGAACTTTCCATTTTGGTGATGGCGACGAGCAGACAGTGCGCTTGTCCTATCAGCATTGGGACAGCGATGCGAACGATCAGGACTATGCTCAGACCGGCACGCAGGCCGCATTCGGTACCGTCGACCGCCATGTGATTGATGATACCGCGGTCTTGAGCTACGAAAATCCAGTCAGCGACAATCCCTGGCTCGACTTCAAGGCAACCCTTTCATACTCCGACACTTCGGTCGACCAGAGCGACGGAACGCTTGGCGGGTTTTCGAATATCATCGAAGCTGATTATGGCTATCGGACCTGGCAGGCTAATCTTCAAAATACCTCTGAGTTCTCGGGCGATAGCTGGGTAAACTACCTGACCTACGGCACGCAACTGAGCCATCAGGATCGCACCGCGGATTCGCCGCTTGCGACCAGCCCGACGCCCGGTGCGATCGCCACGCATCCCGAAGGCACTGACAACAAGGTCGGTCTCTTCGTGCAGAACGAGTTCGTCTATGATGAGCGGCTGACAATCATCGGCGGCGTTCGCGGCGACTTCGTCTGGCGACAGCCTGGCGACTCAACGGCGGCCTTCAGCAATGCTGTCGATGTCAACGATCAAGCTTTCTCCCCCAAGCTCGCCGCACACTACAAGCTGACCGATGAGTTCGGCATTTTCGGATCGATTGCCCATACGGAACGTCTGCCGACGTTGGATGAGCTCTACACCTGGAGCAAGGGAACCAGCCTGGATCTCAAGAAAGAAAAATCCAACAACTACGAAATTGGCTTTACAGCAACACGGGACGACATATTTCAGGCGGGCGACAATATCAGTTTCAAGACGACCGCCTTCTACAATGACCTGGAGAACCTCATTGCAACTACCGGCACGGGAGCATCCTCCTATTTCTACAATGTCGGCAAGGCCCGCATTTATGGCGTCGAAGTCGAAGGGGCGTACGAATCGGATTACGTTTTCGCCAAGCTTGCCTACACAGGCACGCAGGGCCAAGACCGCAGCGATGGGGTGAACTACAACAAGCCGCTGCCGACCGTACCGGCCCACAAGATAGCCTTCACTTTGGGCGGCCGGCTTCCCGAGCGGGACATCGAATACGGCACGCGTATCACGCATGCCTTCGAGGCGCAGAACAGCGTCCGCGGAACGGCCGCATCCTCCGGTTCCACGCCGGACCATCTCGTCGTTCCGGCGCCCGATTGGACGACCGTGGACCTGTTCGCCTCCTGGAGGCCGCAGAGCGGCGAAATGCAGGGATGGCAGGTTCTGGCCAGCGTCAACAATCTTTTCGATCAATACTATCGGGAAAACACGTCCAACGATTACGCCAAGGGGCGCACGTTCAAGATTACCTTGAGCAAGCAGCTCGATTGGTAATTTGGTTTTAGCGGGTTCGTTTCAGCCGTTTCCGACCGGTGAAAGCGAACCCGCTAAAACCGCTCTTGCGCTTCTCCCAATCTCACGCTAACAATTCCGCCCATGAAGAAGTCCTTGAACATTGCTGTTTGGTGGTGGGCTCGCTGAGGCGGCCTCGATCAATCGTGTTCAAAGACGACGAGTGAGCCGCCCGAGACTTCGAGGCGGCTTTTTTGTTTTCAAGGCCGCCTGTCGTCCGGGCCCCGATAACGGAGTGGAACAATGGTAACGATCCTTCGGGACGACGGTGCGGAAATTTACGAGACGAGGGGCGGCGTTACCGTCACGCGACAGCGCAGGGCGATCCCCTATGCCGATGCGGTCGTCTCCTATGTCGACAAGCTCGATGAGCGCCGCGGCGCGGTCTTTTCCTCCAACTACGAATATCCGGGCCGTTACACGCGCTGGGACACTGCCGTCGTCGATCCGCCGCTCGGCATCTCCTCCTTCGGGCGCGATGTCTGGATCGAAGCCTATAACGAGCGCGGCGAAGTGCTGCTCGGCTTCGTGGCGGAGCGGCTGAAAAAAGTTGTCGAGCTGGAACTCGGCGCTGCCACCGCACGGCGCCTCGATCTCAAGGTGAAGATGCCGGACCGGGTGTTCACCGAAGAGGAACGCTCGAAGATACCGACGGTGTTCACGGTTCTGCGCGCCGTCACCGACCTGTTCCATTCGCAGGCGGATGCGAGCCTCGGCCTTTATGGCGCCTTCGGCTACGATCTCGCCTTCCAGTTCGATGCGATCAACCTGAAGCTGACGCGCCCTTCCGACCAGCGTGACATGGTACTCTACCTGCCGGACGAAATTCTGGTGGTCGACAATTATTCCGCCAAGGCCTGGATCGACCGCTACGATTTTGAGAAGGGCGGCGTGACGACCGAGGGCAAGAAAGGTGATATCGCGCCGGAACCCTTCAAGCAGACCGACGCCATTCCGCCGAAGAGCGATCACCGGCCGGGCGAATATGCCGAACTCGTCGTCAAGGCAAAGGAGAGCTTCCGCAAGGGCGACCTCTTTGAGGTCGTGCCGGGGCAGAAATTCATGGAGCGCTGCGACAGCAAGCCTTCCGACATTTCCAAGCGCCTGAAGGCGATCAATCCGTCGCCCTATTCCTTCTTCATCAATCTCGGAAATCAGGAATATCTCGTCGGCGCCTCGCCGGAAATGTTCGTGCGCGTCTCGGGCCGCCGCATCGAGACCTGCCCGATCTCCGGCACGATCAAGCGCGGCGACGATCCCATCGCCGACAGCGAACAGATCCTGAAGCTGCTCAACTCCAAGAAGGATGAGTCCGAGCTCACCATGTGCTCGGATGTCGACCGCAACGACAAGAGCCGTGTCTGCGAGCCGGGTTCAGTCAAGGTCATCGGCCGCCGGCAGATCGAGATGTATTCGCGCCTCATCCACACCGTCGACCATATCGAGGGGCGGCTGCGGGACGACATGGATGCCTTCGACGGCTTCCTGTCGCATGCCTGGGCCGTGACCGTCACCGGCGCCCCGAAGCTCTGGGCGATGCGTTTCATCGAAAGCCATGAGAAGAGCCCGCGCGCATGGTATGGCGGGGCGATCGGCATGGTCGGCTTCAACGGCGACATGAATACCGGCCTGACGCTGCGCACCGTCCGTATCAAGGACGGAATTGCCGAAGTGAGGGCAGGGGCGACGCTGCTCAACGATTCCATTCCTGATGAAGAAGAAGCCGAAACCGAACTGAAGGCCTCCGCCATGCTTTCCGCCATCCGCGATGCAAAGGCCGGCAACGCCGGCAAGGTGAGCCGCGACGTCGCTGCCGTCGGCAAGGGCGTCAACATCCTGCTGATCGACCATGAGGACAGCTTCGTCCATACGCTGGCGAACTATTTCCGCCAGACGGGGGCGACGGTTTCGACCGTGCGCACGCCGGTGCCGGAGGAGATTTTCGACCGCCTGAATCCTGACCTCGTCGTCTTGTCGCCGGGCCCCGGCAATCCGAAGGATTTCGATTGCAAGGCGACAATCAAGAGGGCGCGCGCCCGCAACCTGCCGATCTTCGGCGTCTGCCTCGGCTTGCAAGCGCTCGCCGAAGCCTATGGCGGTGAATTGCGGCATCTGGCGCTGCCGATGCACGGCAAGCCGTCGCGCATCCGCGTGCTGGAACCGGGCATCGTCTTCTCCGGGCTTTCCAGGGAAGTCACCGTCGGCCGCTACCACTCGATCTTCGCCGATCCCTCGACCCTGCCGCGTGACTTCATCATTACGGCGGAGAGCGAGGACGGCACGATCATGGGCATCGAGCACGCCAAGGAGCCGGTTGCCGCCGTGCAGTTCCACCCGGAATCGATCATGACGCTCGGCGGCGACGCCGGCATGCGGATGATCGAGAATGTCGTGGCGCATCTGGCGCGCAAGGTGAAGACCAAGGCGGCTTGAGCCGGCGCCCGTACTTCGGCCGGTCCGCTGCCGTGGATCGGCCGTTTATGCCCGGCGTTTGACGATGCGCAGGTTCATTTCGGAGCCTAGCCTGAAGCCGAGCGACTTGTAGAGGGCGATTGCCGGCGTATTGTTCGCATAGGCGTGCAGATAGGCAGTTTCGCCTTGGGTGGCGATTTCGCCGGCGACAAAACGAAAGAGCAAAGTGCCGAGCCCGCGCCGCTGGAATTCCGGATGCGTGCAAAGCCCGCTGAGTTCGGTAAAGCCGGTCTGGCGCAGCCGCTGGCCGGCCATGGCGATGAGCCTGCCTTCAGTCTTGATCCCCCAGAAGGGGCCGAGGCTTTGGGCGCGGAATGTGAACGGCCCGGGCTTGGTCAAGGTTGCAAGTGCCAGCATCTCCTCCGCATCGGATTGATCGAGAGGCTGGATGCGATTATCCTCGATCCGCTCGTGGGGACGCTCGGCAACCATCTGAACGGCTAAAGCCTCGGAAACGACAACCAGTCCCGGTGGAATGGAGATCGGGCCGGCTTCGACAAGCAGCATTGGCTTCGTCGTCTTCCGGGAGGTCTTCCAATGCCTCGAGACTTTCAGGAGTAGTGTCGGCGGCGGCTGCGAAGGGAACGATCGACGGCGGGTATCGCCGGGCTCGTTCGCTGCCTTCGGCGAGGCCCGCATGCACCGTGTCGAGCGCGCTCCAAATCGGACGGTCGAGAATATGTCTCACCTCGTTTCCTCCTTCACGATTGAACCGCGTCGGGCGAGGGGAGCTTCCGCAAGACCGTCCTCGATCGCCGCGAGTTGTTCGAGGATAGGTCCGCCCAGATCGCTGCAAAGCTCGGCGACGGCTGCGGCGACGCGCGGCCAGACAGTTTGCTTCGAGTAATCGACGAGGCTCTGTCCCTTTTGGGAAAGCGAGATCAACCGCCGCCGCTGATCGGCGGGGGCTGCCCGCATGTCGACCAAGCCCAGTTCCAGCAACTGGCCCACCGTCCGTGTCGCGCCCGGTTGCGTGATGCCAACCGCCTGCGCAAGCTCGCCAATCGTCAGCGGGCCGGCACGGTCGAGAGCCGCCAGAAAAGGATACTGGGCGGCCTGTATGGCGATGCCGTATTCTTCGATGATCTGCTGCGTGTCGGCCTGCAGACGCTCCCCAATACGGCGAAAGCGGCTGCCCATGCACAGAAAACCGAGGGATCGCACCACGTCGTCAACCACGCGACATCTCCACAATCAATCAGAGATTATATAACGTGTTATGCAACTTGGTCAATTGATGCCGCAGGCCGTCCAATTTGACAAAATGCCGGTAATCCCCCATATCACCCGCATTGGCCGCCTGCGCGATTTTCGCGTGGGCGGTTTTGCGTTTGAATGGGCCAAATGCTGCAATTCATTCGCATCCGCACTGAGGTTGGCAAGAGGGATCGACATGGACGGACAGGGCAATCTCGCGGTTCAGCGGCTGGCGCTTTGGAGCATTCCGCTATCGCTCGGCGTCATGGGACTGAAGATGGTGGCTTGGTGGGTTACCGGCTCGGTCGCGCTGCTTTCGGATGGCCTGGAGTCGACCGTTAACGTCGTTGCCGCCCTCATTGCCTATTTCGTCATCCGCTACGCGCAGAGGCCGGCGGATCACGACCATCCGTTCGGGCACCACAAGGCCGAGTACCTCTCAGCGGTGATCGAAGGCGTGCTCATCGTCGTCGCTGCGCTCCTGATCGTCAACGAGGCGATCGGTCACCTGGCGGCGCCGCGCATGCTCGATGCGCCGGCGCTCGGCCTTGCGATCAATTTCGGGGCAGGGGTGATCAACGCCGTCTGGGCGCAGTTGCTGATCCGCACCGGCCGAAAACACCGCTCGGCGGCGCTTGCCGCCGACGGCCAGCATATCATGTCGGACGTCGTGACCTCCGTCGGCGTGCTGATCGGCCTGCTTCTGGCGATCGCGACGGGCTATCCGATCTTCGATCCGATGCTTGCGATCCTCGTCGCCGTCAACATTCTCTATCAGGGCTGGAAGGTGATCTCGCATTCGATCGGCGGGCTGATGGACCAGGCGGTGGAACCGGAGGAAGAGGAGGCCATCAAGCAGGCAATCGCCACGCATGCGGCGGGGTCGATCGGCGTTCACGACCTGAAAACCCGCCGGGCGGGTTCGGTCACCTTCGTCGATTTTCATCTTGTCGTTCCGGCCGCAATGCCGGTAAGGCAGGCGCACGATATCTGCGACCGCCTTGAAGATGCCATCCGCGCGGTGCATCCGGGCGCTAGCATTGCCATTCACGTCGAGCCCGAGGGCGAAAGGGCCCATGGGATCCGCGTCAAAGTTGTAAAGGACGTCTAATGCCGAAAACCGATGTTTCCAGCCTGTCGATGCTGGGAAACGAGACCGAAACAGCCAAGTCGCCGGAAGAGGCGGTGCTGGAGAAGGTGCCGTCAAACCATGCGGGCACCGACTTCGTCGTGCGCTTCACCGCGCCGGAGTTCACCTCGCTCTGCCCGATGACCGGCCAACCGGATTTCGCCCATATCGTCATCGACTACATCCCGAACGCGTGGCTGGTTGAGTCGAAGTCGCTGAAACTCTTCCTGCATTCCTTCCGCAATCACGGCGCCTTCCATGAGGACTGCTCGATCTATATCGCCAAGCGTCTCGTGGAACTGCTCGATCCGAAGTGGCTTCGGATCGGCGCTTATTGGTATCCGCGCGGCGGTATTCCAATCGATGTCTTCTGGCAGACGGGCAAGCCGCCGGAAGGCGTATGGTTGCCCGATCAGGGTGTTGCGACGTATCGCGGCCGCGGCTGACACTTAGGCCGATCGGTCAGACGTCGAAACTATCGTCGCCGGACTGATCGTCTGCGACGTCGTCGTCACTTTTGTAATCGGCCTGCCGGATATCGTTGTCATTGTTATTGTTGTCGTCGTCAGCCTGTGGCTTCTGATCGCCATAATAATTGTTGATGACGGTCTCTTCGGCGGGAGCGCTGGCATTGCCGAAAGGATTGCTGCCGGAAAAAGGCGAGCCCCATCCGAGCGACGACATATGATTGCCGAAGATGCCGCTCAGCGAATTGGCAAGCAGCATGCCGCCTGCCACGCCGGCAGCCGTGCCGAGTGCGCCGCGAAGGAAGCTGCCGCCGGCAGAGGGTGCGCCGGGCTGCGGATCCCAAGGACCGCTCGGCTGCTGCTGCCGAATCGGGCGGACGGGCTCATCATAACCGCGATCCTGCTGGGCTTGGCGGGGCGCATTTCCCCAAGGGCCGGAAGTCTGCGCTGGCTGCTGCGCCTGGCCGGTGCCGAAGATCGAGCTTAGGAACCCGCCACCCTGTTCGGCCTGGTGATGTTCGCTTTCGCCGGCCTCGAGCTGGCGGATGCGCTCTTCCAGTTCCTTGATGTGATTGGCGGCCGCTTCAAGACCCTTTTCCTGGACGATGACGGCCTGCGCCAGATAATAGGTAGTATAGGGCTGCTCGCGCACGCCCTGATCGATGAAGGTCTCCGCTTCGCGATCGCGCGGTGTCGCGGCGGCGGTGCGGACCCTGTCGAAAAGCCCGGTCAGCAATTGGCGTTCTTCCGGTGACATGGCTGTCTTCCTTGTGTCTTTCGTGCGGACATGGCCGCATGAGGATGAGGTAGGAACGGATTTTGGCTTTTCAAAGCCGCGGCGCGTTACATTTCGGTAAGGCGCTCAGACCGGACCCAGACGCGCAGCGGGCCGAGCGATGTGAAGCCGAGCTCCAGCGCATCGCTCAAATCATCACCATGCTCATAGCCGACGACGGGCGTGCCGGGAAAGATCTCCGCCGCCTTCTGCACGAGCCCCGCGCGAATGGCTCGCTTCCTGCTTTTGATGGCAAAGACGTTCGAATGGGCGACCACATCCGCCTGGCGGTTGAGAATTCCGCCGCCTTCGAGCGCTTTGCCCTCGAAGGCGGCGAAAAAGGCGATATCGGGATTGCGCAGCAGCGGTTCGGCGAAGATCGGCGTTGCTTGTGGCGGGTCGCCTGCGCCCCAGGCTTTTTCCCAGAGGTCCAATTCATCCGCCGTTGCGATCCGCTTCCATGTCAGGGACGGATCTTCCGGCGCATGAATCTTGTCCGCCTCGATGCCGAGCCATTCGGCCTCGAACAGGATTTCGAAACCGAGAGGGGCAAGGTTAAGCGCGGCGTAACTGTCCTTGACGCCCCAGCCGCCCTTTCGCGAGCGGATCAGCACCGCTATCGCTTCCTCCTGCTCGCGCGCGGTATCGCCGCCCGTCAGCGTTATGGCGTCCGGATAAAAGCGCGGCGTGCCCTGGCGGTGGAGCCAGAGGGTTGCGGAAAACTCGCCGGGCCCGCCCTGCGCCTCGCAGACGGCATTGCACCAGAGCGCATTGTTGCGGACGGCCGCGCGTAACATTTCCGATGCCATTTTCTCCTCCGCTTCGAGCTCGGCAGAATGCGACCATATCGTCGGTTTGTCATAAGAATATCTTCACCCGTTCCGTGCCTTGCCTTTTTCCCGCATTGTTTTACCCATTGAGTCGCACTATGTGCGAGGAACGCGAGTTCACGTGAGAGAGATTCGAATGAACGACGAAGAACAAGACGACGACAAGACGAAGGAACTGCCGCTCAGCAAGGAAACGGAGGCGAATCTTTTCAAGTCGCGTTCGATCTTCATCTACGGGCCTATCAACCAGGAAATCGCCCAGAAGGTCTGCTCGCAGCTCGTGGCGCTTGCTGCAGCCAGCGACGACGACATCCGTATATATGTCAGTTCGCCCGGTGGTCACGTCGAATCCGGCGATTCGATCCATGACATGGTCAAATTCATCAAGCCGAACGTCTGGATGATCGGCACCGGCTGGGTCGCCTCCGCCGGCGCGCTGATCTACGTCGCGGTACCGAAGGAACGGCGTCTCTGCCTGCCCAACACGCGCTTCCTGCTGCACCAACCCTCCGGTGGCACGCGCGGCATGGCCTCCGACATCGAGATCCAGGCGCGCGAGATCATCAAGATGAACGAGCGCCTGAACAAGATCATGGCGGCTGCCACCGGTCAGCCGATCGAAAAGATCGCCGCCGACACCGACCGCGACTACTGGCTCTCGGCCGAAGAAGCCAAGGCCTACGGCCTGGTTTCGCGAATCATCACTTCGCAGAGCGAGATTTGATTTTCTCCTCTCCCATTAGGGAGGGGCTGAAGGATCTGATGAGGGGCGGCGCGGCAAGCGTCGCCCCTTTTTCTGATCAAAGTTGGAGTTCGCAATCGATCCTGAGGATCGACTGCCCGGCTTCGCCGACCTCATATGCCATGATGGGCATCTTCTCCCCGGAGAGAGGGCGAAACCAGAACGCGGGCATCCGCACTTGCGCGACTCCACCTAATAGGGCTCCATGCGGCTTTCCCGTTCATCCTGAGTCCCGCCATGCTCAAAGACTTTTCCGTCCAGGCACTGTTCATGGGAGTCCTCACTGCCTTTGTCGGCTTCGCCAGTTCCTTTGCGGTTGTCCTGCAAGGGCTGCATGGCGTCGGCGCGACGGACGCCCAGGCGGCGTCGGGGCTTATGGCGCTGTCGATCTCGCTGGGGCTTTGCGCGATCGTGCTCAGCACCGTGACGCGGATGCCCATCAGCACCGCATGGTCCACCCCTGGCGGGGCTCTGCTTGCCAGTACCGGTGTGGTCGAGGGCGGGTTCAATGCGGCGGTAGGAGCGTTTCTGATCTGCGCGCTGCTGATCGTCATCGCCGGCCTGTTCAAGCCGCTCGGCCGGGCGGTTGCCGCCATTCCGGCGCCGCTCGCCAATGCCATGCTCGCGGGCGTGCTGATCGGGTTGTGCTTCGCGCCGGTGAAGGCGATCGCTTTCGATCCGGTGCTCGGACTGCCTATCGTGCTTGCATGGATCGTCGTCGGCGCGTTCAAGCGGCTCTGGGCGGTGCCGGCGGCTCTGGGGGCTTTCGTGCTGATTCTTGCCTTCGGCGTGGACATTCCCGAGGGAGCGCTGGGCTCGATCGGGCAGGCGCTGCTGCCGACCGTCGAGATCGTTACGCCTGTTTTCAACCTGCCGGCTTTCATCTCCATCGCGCTGCCGCTCTTCATCGTCACCATGGCGTCGCAGAACATTCCGGGCATCGCCGTGCTGAAGGTAAATGGCTACGCGCCGAAACCCGGATCGCTCTTCTCGGTAACCGGTCTGTTCTCGGTCGTATCGGCGCCCCTCGGCGGCCATGCGGTCAATCTGGCTGCGATTACCGCGGCGATGTGCGCCGGTCCGGACGCGCATCCGGATCCCGCTCGGCGTTACTGGGCGGTGCTAATCTGCGGCGTCTGCTATCTCATTGTCGGCCCGCTCGCCGGCGTCGTGACGACTTTCGTGGCGCTGGCACCGCCGATCCTGATCCAGGCGGTCGCCGGCCTTGCGCTCGTCGGCGCCTTCTCGGGCTCGGCGATGGCCGCCTTCCAGGCGCCGGAATCGCGGGAGGCCGCGGCGATCACCTTCCTGGTCACTGCGTCGGGTGTTTCCTTCGGCGGAATTTCCGGGGCTTTCTGGGGACTGGTGGCCGGCGGCCTGATGCTGGCGCTGTCGCGTTTTGTGCAAGCGGCAAGAAAATAGGCGGGGGGTTGCCAGTTTTTTGTTCGGCGGCTATAAGCGCGCTTATGAAGACGACTGGCGCAAAGATTTCCGACACCATTGTCCGCGGCCGCGTTGCCCTGCGTGACAATACGCGCGCCCTGACGTCGCTTCTTCTCCTCGGCCTTACGCGCGGTTGCCGGGTCCTTTGAGGAGCGCCCGGCGGCCGAAAGCCCGCTGGCCCATCGCTCCTCGCGACGATTTCCCTGAATATCAAGATAGAGCAACAAGGTCCGTATTTGCTGTCGCAAAGCCTGCTATGATGGGCTAAGACGCGAGGCAAATTGCCGGGACGAGGAAGAAGACAATGGACGCGACGACGCAAATTCCCGCAAAAGGCATGCAATCCGCAGGCGTGAAATACCGCCCGTACCCGCAGGTGAGCATTCCCGATCGCACCTGGCCGACGAAAGTGATCACCAAGGCGCCGGTCTGGTGCTCGGTCGACCTTCGCGACGGCAATCAGGCGCTGGTGGATCCGATGGGTCACGACCGCAAGGCCCGCATGTTCAATCTGCTGCTCGACATGGGCTTCAAGGAAATCGAGATCGGATTTCCGTCCGCCTCGCAGACGGACTTCGACTTCGCGCGCTGGTGCATCGAGGAAGGAAACGTCGCGGACGATGTTTCGCTGCAGGTCCTGGTTCAGTGCCGTCCCGAACTCATCACCCGCACCTTCGAAGCGCTGCAGGGCGCCAACAGGCCGATTGTGCATTTCTACAACTCGACGAGCGAGCTGCAGCGCCGCGTGGTTTTTGCCAAAGACGTGCAGGGCATCAAGCAGATCGCCGTCGATGCGGCGAAGATGATCACTGACATGGCGGCCAAGGCCGGCGGCGGCTACCGCTTCGAATATTCGCCGGAAAGCTTCACGGGCACCGAGCTCGAAGTGGCGCTGGAGATCTGCAACGCCGTCATCGACGTCATGAAGCCAACGGCGGACAACAAGCTGATCATCAACCTGCCGTCCACCGTCGAGATGGCGACGCCAAACGTCTATGCCGATCAGATCGAATGGATGTGCCGCAATCTCGACAATCGCGAGAGCCTGATCGTTTCGCTGCACCCGCATAACGACCGCGGCACCGGCATTGCAGCAGCCGAGCTCGGCCTGCTGGCGGGCGCCGACCGCGTCGAGGGCACGCTTTTCGGCAACGGTGAGCGCACCGGCAACGTCGACGTCGTGACGATGGCGCTCAACATGTTCACCCAGGGCGTCGATCCGGAAATCGACTGCTCGGATATCGAGCGCATAAAGAGCGTTTTCGAATATTCGAACCAGATGGCGATCGGCGAACGCCATCCTTACGTCGGCGAACTGGTATACACCGCGTTTTCCGGCTCGCACCAGGATGCGATCAACAAGGGCATGAAGGCGATCAAGGTCGCCAACCATCCGCTGTGGGAAGTACCCTACCTGCCGATCGATCCGCAGGACGTCGGCCGCTCCTACGAGGCGATCATCCGCATCAACTCGCAGTCCGGCAAGGGCGGCATCGCCTATATCCTGCAGCAGGATTACGGGCTGAACCTGCCGCGCAATCTCCAGGTCGAGTTCCGCGAGGAGATCCAGCGCATCACCGACGAAGAAGGCAAGGAGCTGCCGTCGCGCCGCATCTACGACCGCTTCATCGAGCGCTACGTGACGCAGCCCGAGGGCCGTATCAAATTCGTCGATCACCACACTTTCGCCGATCCCGATCGCAAGGGCGTGCGCGTCGTTGCAGCGGAGATTACCGACAATGGCGAGACGAAGCGTATCGAGGGCCGCGGCAACGGGCCGGTCGACGGCTTCATCAACGCGCTCTCGCACTATCTCGGCATCGAGATGTCGGTCGAAGACTATTCCGAGCACTCGCTGCAGCACGGCTCGAACGCGGCGGCCATCTCCTACGTCGAAACCGCCTATCCCGGTGGCAAGCTCTTCGGCGCCGGCATCAGCACCAATATCGTCGGCGCCTCGCTCGAGGCGATCGTCTCGGCGGCGAACCGGGTGCTTGATGTGAGAGCCGGGAAGAACTGATCGGCGTCGCGCAGCGGGTTCTGCCCGCTGCGCATTTTCGCCGCTCAAGCGGCGATATTTTCATCGCGCGGACGGACGATGCAGTCGGCAATATCGGCGACTTCGTTCAGCGCTTCGGCATGGCGCTGTCCCCATTGGCAGAGCGCCAGCAGCACCGGCTCAAGCCCAAGTCCAAGTTCCGTCGCGGTATATTCGACGCGTGCGGGAACCTCGGCGAAGACCTCGCGCCTCACCAAACCGTGCTCTTCCATCTCGCGCAGCTGTTGGATCAGCACCTTCTGCGTGATCTCCGGCATCAGGCGTTTCAGCTTCGAGAGGCGCTTCGGTCCGCTGATAACGTAATAGAGGATGATTGGCTTCCAGCGCCCCGCGATCACCTTCAGGGCGCGTTCGACGGGCAATTTCGGCAGTTTTTTGATGGGTTCAGCCATGGTCACTTCCTGGTGGGTATGGCACGAAAGAGTGTGTATTCCTGCCGCCAAGCTTACTGGTAAAGCGCTGCTCACGCCATTCAAACGTGAGGTCTGCCCATGAGAGCCGTCCGCTTCAACCATTTCGGTCCGCCTGAGGTCCTGAAAATTGTCGAGGTTCCGAAACCGGTGGCCCGTGAAGGGGAGCTTCTTGTTCGTGTCCGTGCTGCGGGTGTCAATTTCTTCGAGGTGCTGATGCGTGCCGACCGGTATGAGGTGACGCCGGAATTGCCGATGATCCTGGGTGTCGAGGTTGCAGGCATCGTCGAGGCGGTGGGCGAGGAAGCTGATGCCGCTCTCATCGGTGCACACGTCGCCGTTCCGCTTTTTGCGCTTGGACGGGGCGAGGGCTACGCGGAGTACGTCGCCGTGCCAGGAAGCTCAGTGATCCCGATCCCGGATCAATTGTCTTTCGAGGCGGCCGCATCGCTGATGGTGCAAGGGCTGACGGCGCTGCATATGGTGCGCCAGGCGCCGCCGCGGGGCAAAGCCGTTCTTGTCCATGCTGCTGCCGGTGGCGTCGGGTCGCTGCTAGTGCAATTGGCGAAGCGCGAGGGTGCAGGATCGGTCATTGCGACAGCCAGCAGCGCGAAGAAGAGATCGCTGGCGCGCGCGCTCGGCGCGGATTCGGCGATCGACTATACGGCCGACGGCTGGCAGGAAACCATCCGTGAGCAGGCATCCGTCGATCTGATCTATGATACGATTGGCGGCGAGGTGACGCGTGCCTCTCTTGCAACGCTTGCGCCGGGCGGAGAGCTTGTCTTTGCCGCACTGGGCCGCTTCCAGCTTGAGGCGACCGACCTCAACGCCATGTTCAAAAAGAACCAGTCGCTGAAGGGATTTGCCCTGCTGCCTCTATTATCCGAAACGCTGTCGGACGATCTCTCGACGCTGTTTTCACTTGCTGTCTCCGGCGCGTTGACTATCGCGGAGGGCGCAAGTTTCCCGCTGGACAAAGCTGCCGACGCGCATCGCGCCATCGAAAACCGGAGCGTCAGCGGCAAGGTCGTGCTGGTGCCGTAAGCTCAGATCGCGGTTGCGACTTCCATGGCGATCTGGCTGAGCGAGGCTTCGGCGGAAGGGCCTGCCAGAACGTAGGATGTGCCGGCATTGTGCCAGGTGATCAGGCCGATTTCGTCTCTGATCGTTTCCTTGAAGTCCTCGGACTCGGGTGGCTGGGGATCCTTGCGGAAGCAGATCGAGATGAGATCGCCATCAGCGCTCGTATAGACCAGCTGGCCGACCGGTTTTCCGTCGCCAAGAAGTACACGGGCGCCCTGAAAGGTCCAGCCGTCGGCGGACAGGTCAGGCACGCGGAAGGCGACGCCGACCGTTGACGTCAGCCAGTTGGAAATCTCCTCGGCCTGCGTCGAGGGAACCTCGACGATATGCCGTGGCTGGCGGATCATCAGGCGCTGGTAGGCGGTGATGTCGTTCAGCCAGTTCTTGCTGCCGGCGTTGTCATCCACGGCTTGCGTTGTGCCATTGCCCGTGGGAGCGCCGGGGCTTGCGCCGGCGAGATAGCCGATGCCGCAGCCGACGATGAAAAGGATGATCGCCGCGGCCAGCGCCTGCGTGCCGCTGGGCGCAAGCTTCATCGATGGGCGGCTGGTTCTCGGGGCGATCGGCGCCTTGGGCGGCTGAACGCTCTTGATCGAGCGCACGAGCGCCAGCGGAACCGGCTCTTTCAGAATATCGTCCAGTCGGTGGCGGCCGAAATCGGCGCCGTGACGCAACTTGTCGTAAAGCCGGCGTGCACCTTCGTCGGTGGCGAGACGCTGTTCCAGCTCATGCTTCTGCTCCGGCGTCGCTTCCCCGTCGAGAAGGGCGGTCAGCTGGGCGTCAAGCGTCAGTTTCTTGAAATCGGGCAAGGTTCAGTACCTGTGAGGATGGTCGTCGGCGAGGCTTGCGAAGTGCAACCGCGCCGCGGCAAGCTGCGCGGGCACGCTGCCTGCCGATATGCCCATGATGTCGGCGGCCTCCTGATAGGTATGGCCTTCGACAGCGACGAGCAGGAAGACGCTCGAAATGCCCTCGGGCATTTCGGCGAGCATGCGGTGTATGGCATCCGTATCAGCGACGGCTGCGCGGTCGCGCACGGCATCGCGGATGTCCGTGACGTTGCCCTTTGAAGCCGGCCGCGCCTTGCGCTTGCGGCCATCGTCGCTCCATTGCTGGCGGGCGAGCGTGTAAATCCAGCTTTCGAGCCTGCCTTCGCCGCTCCATTGGTGGCTTTTCGCCACCGCGCGCTGACAGACCGCCTGCACCAGATCGTCGGCAGCTGCTGCATCGCCGGCAAGCGTCATCGCGAAGCGCCGCAGCCGCGGGAGCAGTCCCACCAGGTCGCGTCGGATATCGATGGTCGTTACAGGCTGACGCATAGTCTCATTTCATGAATGTGTTCGGGCGAAGCACCCAATGTGGGCTAAGCTTTTTATATCGTGGAAGTGACCTTTATGAAACAATTTTGCACTGCCGCGCAAGAAGAAGACGGCGCGGCCGAAGAATTCCCAAACGTTTTTCTATTGGACGCCGGCGCGGCTCCCGTTTCAATAGGTCCGGTAGCCGTTCAGGCTCTGCAATAGCGCCCGGTAAGCCCAAGTGTTCTCGCCGCCGCGGTCGCGGATTTCGACGAGCTGGACGCGGGCGCCTTGGATGTCTCCTTCTTCGACCAGGGCTTGGCCCATATATGACCGCGCGAGAATGTAGTTCCCATCGGCCTGCAGCGCCTTGCGGTAATACGACATTCCGAGCTCGGTCCGGCCGGCCTTGCGGTTTGCGTAGCCGAGATAGTTCAGGATGCGCGGATCCTTCTGATTCCTGGCGAGATTCAGGACGGTGATGGCGTTCTCATACTGGCCGGCATAGGCGAATTCGCGCGCAGCCTTGAAGAGGTCATCGTCGTTGAAGCTGCTCTTCTTCGGCGCGACGCATTCCTTCTTCTTCTTGTCCCACACCTTGCCGTCGGCGCATTTCGTGGTGGTTTCGGTCTTCGGAGGTGGTTTGGTCTCGTCGCTTTCGTCACCGACAGCGAAGGCCGGTGCCGAGAGCCCGGCTGCAAGACCGAAGGCGAGGATGAGACGGCAGATGCGGTTTGCTGCGGTGCGCATGGATTGCTCCTGGTCGGCGGCAGTTGCGGCCGGATTGTACCGCGGGATTTGGAAATACCAAGGGGAGAAGCATCGCGCAGCGGAAAATCGTGACGGCTTCAGAAAATGATTCAAGAGGCGGCGAAACCGATTCCGCTTTCCTGTCTAAAGCTTGAAAATATCGACACTTTCCGGCGTGACGCCGTCACCCATATCGTTCAAGCTGAAGCGCTCGCCCTGCAGTTCCCAGGCGCCCGGCGAACCGTCGATGCTGAAGAGATTATAGGCGGCGCGGGGCTTCAGGCCGCCCGGTCCCTGCGAGGCGGAGGCGATGCCGACTACAGGCACGGGGCTGGTCTGACCGCGCAGCCAGTGGAGCGTATTGAGGTGCGTATGGCCGTGGAGCACTAGTTCTGCCCCGCCGGTCGAGACGACGGCGGCGAAGCGGCGGATGCCGATCATCCGCTTGTAGAAGGCGGTCGCGCCGCGGATCGGCGGATGATGGATCATGACGACGCGGAAGAGGCCTGCCTCGCCGGCCGCGCGCAGCATGTTGACGGTCTCGCGGGCCTGCCGCTGGCTGAAGAAGCCGCTGGCGGCAAAAGGCGGCGTGGCGACGGCCGTCGAGCAGCCGACGAGCGCGACTTTGCCGCGGACGCGGAGATAGGGAAAGATGTGCTTGTCTTCCTCCCATTCAACTGGGGCGAGATCGCCGCGCACATAGTCATACCAGGCGCGCATGGATTTTTCGTAAGCGCCCGGCACATAGGCGTCGTGGTTGCCGGGAACCACGGAGGTTTCGGCTGGCTCTCCGAGCGCGCGCAGCCAGGCGGCGGCGGAGCGGATCTCGATGCCGCTTGCAAGGTTCACCAGGTCGCCGGTCACCGCGAGGTGGTCCGCATGGCGCGCGCGGATATCGTCCAACAGCAGATCCAGCGTGCCGCCGAAAAGATGCTTGCGCCTATGGCGATGCCAGTTCACAAAGCCGGTGATGCGCTTCGAGAAAAGCTCGCGGAATGAAAGATTTGGAAGCGGACCGAGGTGGATATCCGAGATATGCGCGAGCTTGAACATGCTACGACACATAGACCAGGATAGTTACAAATCAAACACATCCGATTGAACGAAATAGTGAAAACAGAACCATGACGACCAAGGAAATCAGGCCCTGGCAATCCAAGCTGCTGATGCGGATCGTGCATGGTTATTTCGCGCTCGCACGCGGCATGACGATGGGTGTGCGGGCCGCCTGCTTCGATTCGTCGGGGCGGATTTTCCTGGTGCGTCACAGCTATATTCCCGGTTGGCATATGCCGGGCGGCGGGCTGGAGCGCAACGAGACGGCAGAAGAGGCTCTGATCAAGGAACTGCGCGAGGAGGGCAACCTCAGGATCATCGGCAGGCCGCAGCTCTTCCATGTCTATTTCAACGCATCGGCGAGCCGGCGCGACCATGTGGTCTTCTATCGTGCCGAGGTCGAGCAGACGGCGCCGCGCAAGCCGGACATGGAGATCGTCGAATGCGGTTTCTTCGCGCTCGACGATCTGCCGGAGGGTGCGACCGCGGCGACGAGGCGGAGGCTCCGCGAACTGAGTGGCGAAGAGCCCGCCGCTCACTACTGGTAGGATTCAGGCCGCAGCAGCAAGCTTGGCGCGCCCGTGCGCGCCGTCGAGGTCGAGCGCCGGTCCGACCGGCACCACACCCGTCGGGTTGATCGTCTTGTGGCTGCGGTAATAGTGCTGCTTGATGTGGTGGAGGTTCACCGTCTCCTTGACGCCCGGCGTCTGGTAGAGATCGCGCAGGTAGCCCGAAAGGTTCTTGTAGTCTTCGATGCGGCGGATGTTGCATTTGAAGTGGCCGACATAGACGGCATCGAAGCGCGCCAGCGTCGTGAACAGGCGCCAGTCCGCTTCCGTCAGCCGGTCGCCGAAGAGGTAGCGGGTCTTGCCGAGGCGCTCGTCCAGCATGTCCAGCGTTTCGAAAATCTTGACGACATTTTCTTCGTAGGCCTCCTGCGTCGTTGCAAAACCGGCCTTGTAGACGCCGTTGTTGACAGTGTCGTAGACGATTGCGTTCAGCGCATCGATATCGGCGCGAAGATCGACGGGATAGAAATCCATTTTCGACTCCGTCAGGCCGTCGAAGGCGCTGTTGAACATGCGGATGATCTCGGCCGATTCATTGTTGACGATCGTGCCGGTCTTCTTGTCCCAGAGCACGGGAACTGTGACGCGGCCGGAATAATGCGGGTCGGCCTTCACGTAGATCTCCCAGAGGGTCTTTGCTCCGTAAAGATGATCGCCGGTGGCGCCGTCGCCGGATTTGAATTCCCAGCCGTTCTCGGCCATCAGGGGATCGACCACGGAGACGGAGATGATGTTCTCAAGTGTCTTCAGCTTGCGAAAGATCAGCGTACGGTGTGCCCAGGGGCAGGCGAGCGACACATAGAGATGATAACGGTCCGCCTCGGCCTTGAAGCCGCCGATGCCTGTCGGGCCGGCCTCTCCATCGGCCGTGATCCAGTTGCGGAACTGCGAGGCCGCGCGCTTGAAGTGGCCCTTCGTTTCCTTCGTATCGTACCAGACGTCCTGCCAGACGCCGTCAACCAGAATGCCCATGGTGTGCTTCCTTCAAATTCGTCGTTGGCGGCAACATATCGCAGGCGGCCCTTCTTTGCAGGGTGCAAACGCTGAACAGTGCGTCCTGCAGTTTTTCGACGGCCGCATTTTGCGTTGGACGGGGGGAATTTTTCCTGCTATCGGCCTTTTCACATTTTCTCAGGATCCGACTTGATGCCCGCAACCAGAAACCTGCGACGACGCTGATGCTCCCGAACGCCTGAACGGCGTGCTCGAGAATCCATCACTTCCGTCTATCCGGTTTCTGTCTCATCATGCACAAGCACGATCTGGTCTACCTCACCGAGGATGCGTCTCACGACGCGGCTATCGAACACATCAACGAAGAAGCATTCGGCCCCGGCCGGCATACGCGTGCCGCGGCCCGCATCCGCGAACAGGGACCGCACGATCTGTCGCTCTCCTTCATCTGCACCGATGATGGCGAAACGATCGCTTCCGTCAGAATGACGCCGGTCATGGCGGGCGAGGTGAAGGGGCACCTGCTCGGGCCGCTCGCTGTCCGGCCATCGCACAAGAATATGGGCATCGGGCGCGAACTCGTGCGGATCGCGGTGGAGGCGGCAAGGAGCAAGGGCTCCGAGGCCGTCATCCTCGTCGGCGATCCGCCTTACTATTGCCCGCTCGGCTTCGAGAGGGTCGCCTACAACGCGCTCGCCTTTCCGGGTCCGGTCGATCCCGCCCGCGTTCTCGCCGTTCCGATTGCCGAAAATGCGCATCAGCGTCTCAAGGGTATAATCGGCTGGCGTGCATAGGTCATATGTTCTATCGCTGATTACCCCGGAACCTCACTTGGCGCGAGATTTCGGCAGCTTGGTGGAGGGCGATATGAGTGGAATTTCGATGGACGAGGCGCTGAATCGCGCCGGGACAGGCGCCTTTCAGCGGGGGCTGATGGCGATTTTTGGGCTTGTATGGGCGGCCGACGCCATGCAGGTGCTCGCCGTCGGCTTTACGGCCGCTTCGATCGCCGCCACGTTCCAGCTGACGGTCCCGCAGGCGCTGCAGACCGGCACGCTTTTCTTCCTCGGCATGCTGATCGGGGCCGTCGTTTTCGGTCGGCTTGCCGACAAGGTGGGTCGACGCTCCGTGCTGATCCTGACGGTCGGCTGCGATGCCTTGTTCGGCACGCTTTCGATCTTTGCGCCGGATTTCACCAGCCTGCTCGTTTTGCGTTTCCTGACGGGGATGGCGGTTGGCGGCACGTTGCCGGTCGATTATGCGATGATGGCGGAGTTCCTGCCGGCAAAGAACCGCGGCCGCTGGCTCGTCGTGCTCGAAGGCTTCTGGGCGGTCGGCACGCTGATCGTCGCGCTTGCCGCATGGGCTGCGAGCGTCGCCGGCGTTGCCGATGCGTGGCGCTACATCTTCGCCGTGACGGCGTTGCCTGCCATCCTTGGCATCGGGCTCCGTTTCTTCGTACCGGAATCGCCGCTCTATCTGTTGCGGACCGGCCATGCGGAAGAAGCCAAGGCGATCGTCAACCGCATGCTGAAGCGCAACGGCAGGCCGCAGCTTGCCGCCGCCGAGCAGATTGTGCCGGTTACGCATGCGGCTTCCGAGGGCATCTTCTCCGCCTCGCTTCGCCGCCGTAGCCTGATGATCCTGGCGATATGGTTCCTCGTCTCGGTGTCCTATTACGGCGTGTTCACCTGGATGCCCGCCAGGCTTGCCGGCGAGGGCTTCGGTTTCGTGCGCGGCTACGGCTTTCTCGTCTTCGTGGCGCTCGCCCAAATACCGGGCTATGCGCTTGCTGCCTATGGCGTCGAAAAGTGGGGACGGCGGCCGACGCTGATCGGCTTCTGCCTGCTTTCGGCGGCGGGATGCCTGCTCTTCGTGCTTTCGCCGGACGATACGTTGATCGGTGCATCGCTGCTGATCATGAGTTTCGCGCTGCTCGGTACCTGGGGCGCGCTCTACGCCTATACGCCGGAGCTTTACCCGACGGGATCGCGCGCCACCGGGATGGGAGCCGCAGGCGCAATGGCCCGGCTCGGCGGGCTTGCCGCACCGTCGCTGATGGCATTCGTCGTGTCGCTGGGGCTCGGCGTCGCCATCGGGCTGTTTGCAGCGCTGCTGGTCATCGCTGCCATCGCAGCGCTGGTGATCGATGCGGAAACACGGCGAGTCTCGCTCGCCTAACCAAGGTTCTTGCGCAGGAAGCTCCGTGTCCGGCCTTTCGGAAACTGCGGCAGGTCGCCGAAGATTTCATAGCCCGCCTGCTGGTAGGTGTGCAGCGCCTGCGGATTGAACGTATCGATCCATGCGCCGTGGCAGCCGCGGGCTTTTGCCTCTTCCTCTGCCGCAGCGAGGATCTTTCCGGCCATGCCTTTGCCGCGCTGGGTTTCCGGAATGTAGAGGGTCTGCGTAAAGAGCCAGCCCCATGCGGTGTAGCCCGAAAGTCCACCTGTCACCTTGCCGTCGGTATCGCGGATGAGGACGGCGAGCGGCTTGCGTTCCCAAGCGCCGACGTCCTCCGTGTTGAAGGCGCTGAGCGCATCCTGGATGATGGCAAGGTCCTCTGGGGAGGGCGATGCTGTCAGCTCGAATTCCGGCATGGCGTCATCGTCCTTCGCGCCACCACATGGCGCCAAAGGCGAGCAGCAGCACGCCGACGCCGGCAAAACCGGCAAAGAGCGGCAAGGTGTTGATGCCCTTCAGAACTGTCTCGTTAGTCAGCTTGATCTGCATGCGATCGTTGTCGACCACGCGGATCTGGCCGCGAACCGGCAGGATCGGCGGCACCTCGACAGCGCCATTAGTATCTGAAACGCGGGTGACAAGGCCGCGTGTCTTGTCGGAAATCGGCTTCAGCACGTCCGTCGTCGAGATCATCGCCTTGAATTCGGGCGCATCGACGGCACCGACATGGACGAGCGTCGTCAGGTCGCCGTTGCGGATTTCGAAGAGGCCGATCTCATCCATCTTCTTCTCGGCCTTGAAGAGACCGGGCTCGGATTGCGCCAGCGGAAGGTTTTCCATCTTGCCTGACGGATATCGGACCGTAGCCTCGCCCGGATTGTCGCCGATCGTCTGGCGGGTAACCTCCAGCGTGCGGCCTGAGGCGCGTGCCGTCAGCGCTTCCTCCTCCAGCGCCGGTTCCTTCATCAGCCAATGCGCGATGCGGCGGTAGAGCGAGACATGCGGGCCGCCGCCCTCGAAGCCGCGGGCCCAGAGCCAGCCCTGGTCGGAGAGCAGCATGGCGACGCGCCCCTGGCCGGCGCGGTTCAAAAGCAGCAGCGGATGATTGTCGGCGCCGACCATCACCGTCTGGCCATGCGGAGAGGCGACATCGACGCTGCGGAACCAGCGGCCCCAATGCGGCGGCTCATCAACGGAGCCGTCGAGGCCGCGGGTGACGGGATGCTTGCGGCCCTCCTCGGAAAGGCGGGGATAGAAGGCCTTGTCGATCATCTGGCCGGTCGGCTCGGCGGGAAGAACGGCCGAAAGCGGCGTCAGCGCGATCGAATCCTGGCCGGCATGTTCGGGACCCGCGGCGATCAGCAGCGCGCCGCCGTTTTCGACATATTGGGCGATGTAGTCGTAGTAAAGGATCGGCAGCACGCCGCGGTGCTGGTACCGATCGAAGATGATCAAGTCGAAGTCTTTGATCTTGTCGACGAAAAGCTCGCGCGTCGGGAAGGCGATCAGCGAAAGCTCGTTGATCGGCGTGCCGTCCTGCTTTTCGGGCGGGCGCAGAATGGTGAAATGGACGAGATCGACCGAGGCGTCGGACTTCAGGAGATTGCGCCAGGCGCGCTCGCCGGCATGCGGTTCGCCGGAGACCAGAAGCACGCGCAGGTTCTCACGGATACCATCGATGACATGAACGGCGCGGTTGTTTGCCTCGGTCACTTCGCCGGGGAAACCAGCCACCGAGAATTCCAGCACGTTGCTGCCGCCGCGCGGGACCCTGAAGGAAAACGGCGTATCCTGACCCGGCGTCGCCTGCATCGTGGCGATCACGTCGCCGTTCAGCTTCACGGTGACATCGGCCGCGCTGCCGGGGCTCGGGCCGTCGTCGAAGACGCGCAGGACCAGTTGCTGCTCTTCATTGACGATGCCGAAGCGCGGCGCCTTGATCACCTCGATGCGGCGGTCGAATTCGTTGGCCTTACCGGTAATCAGGCCGTGGACCGGCGCTTCGAAGCCGAGCGCCTGAGTGACGCCCGGCGCGTCATGCACTTCGCCGTCCGTCAGCATGATCGCGCCGCCGATGCGGGCAGGAGGCACGTCGGCAACGGCAGCCGAAAGCGCGGTGAAGAGGCGTGTGGACGGCGTATCAGAATCTTCCGGCTCGGTCGCATCGACATAGCGAGGTTCGATGTTCGGGAAGCGCGAGAGGCGATCCTTCAGCTGCGCCAGCGCCTCGTCGGTCATCTTGATGCGTTCCGGCGTCTGCTGGCTCTGGCTGCGGTCGACGATGACGGGAACGACCGTCGAAAGCTGCTCGCGGTCTTCCTGCATGAGCAGCGGATTGGCGAGCGCTGCCAGCAATGCGAAGGCGGCGAGCGTGCGGATCCAGGCGCCGCGGATGCCGCGCCAGATGGCGAAGGCCGCGACAACGGCGACCACGGCCGCAAGCGCCGCAAGAACCGGCCAGGGAATGAAGGGCGAGAAATCAACCGTCATGTCACTGTCCCAGCCGTTCGAGGAGCGCGGGGATGTGGACCTGATCGGTCTTGTAGTTGCCCGTCAGCATATACATCATGATGTTGACGCCGGCCCGATAGGAGTATTCGCGCTGCATTTCATCCGGCGGAACTGTCGGCAGCATTGGTGAACCGTTCTGATCGACCGCCCAGGCTCCGGCCAAATCGTTGCCGGTGATCAGGATCGGCGAAACGCCGTCGGCCGAGGCGGTGGATTTGGCGTCCGACGCGCGGTCGTCCTGTCGCGACTCGATCCACAGAGGGCTTCCGGAATAGCGGCCCGGGAAGCTGGAGAGCAGGTAGAAGGACTTCGTCAGCACGTGGTCCGAAGGAACCGGCTCCAGTGGAGGGATGTCGAGATTGGCGAGGATCTGCTGCAGACGCTCGCCATTGGCGCTCGACGCACCGCCATTATTGTCCAGCGAGGCGAACTGGTCTCGCGTATCGAAAAGTACCGTTCCGCCGGCGCGCATATAGGCGTCGATGCGGTTAATCGCAGCCGCAGACGGCATCGGCGCGGAGGCCGAAACCGGCCAATAGATGATCGGATAGAAGGACAGCTCGTCCTTCGTCAGATCAAGGCCGACGGGTGGCGCCGGTTCTAGTGTCGTGCGGAAGGTCAGGAACTCGGTCAGGCCTTCAAGGCCATGCTCGGAAATATTGTCGACGTCCTGCTCGCCGGTGACGACATAGGCGAGGTGAGTATTGTCCAGTCGCTGGAATATCTGGTCGTCGCCGGGCTTGGAATCGTCGGCGCGCAATTGCGACGGCTGCAGGAAGAAGGCCGCACCGACGGCAACTGCGATGATCGCCGCAGGACGCGCGGCCGAACGCAACCGGGAGAAGGCGCCGCCCATGAACATCACGATGAGGCTGTCCGCCAGGAGCAAAAGGAAGGCGATGAGGAAGAGAGTGGGCTTGGCGGACCAGGTTTCACCGCCGATCAGGCCTTCGCGCAGGACATTGATGCCAGCCGTGTCGAGCGGCCTCAGCTCGGCGTTATTCGGTAATACGTTCAATGCGGTAAAGCCGTCTTCTGAACCATAGAGTCCGGGCGGATTGTCGAAATTGGAAACGGGCTCGGCCTTTGCGTTCGGGATCAGCGGCCGCGCAGTGCCGGTCTCCGTCGTCAGCACGCCCTTCGCGGTCAGCAGGCGGAAGGGCGGCAGGGCTTCGGCGGTCGTTGCTGCACCGGCCTCGGAGGTTACGCCGCCCGAGCGGGAGAGTTGAACGATGCGACGCAGCATCTCGACGAAATTGCCGGAGATCGGCAGGTTGGACCAGGTCGCCTCGGCGCTGACATGGAAGAGCACGATACGGCCGGCATTGATCGGCTTGGTCGTTACCAGCGGCGTGCCGTCGGCAAGGCTTGCCCAGGTGCGCTCGGCAAGATCGGGCGTCGGCTCGGCCAGAACCTGGCGCTTGACGGTCACATCTGTCGGTTTGGCCATGCCGGCGAAAGGACCGAAATTCGGGAAATCCGCGAGCGGCTGCGGCTCGGCCCAGGAGAGCGCGCCGCCAAGCGCACGCTCGCCCTGGCGCAACGTCACCGGCACCAGTGGGTCATCCGCCGGCGCGGCGGCGAGGCGCGGACCGGCGAAGCGGATCAGCGTGCCGCCATTGGCGATCCAGCGCTGCATCGGCTCATAGGTCTCCTGCGGCAGCCGGCCGATATCGGCCATGATGATGACGGACGGGTTCTGCGACAGCAGGTCGGGAATGGAGGCCGCGAGATCCGGTGTGTTCGGCTGGATCAGATCGGCATAAGGCTGCAATGCGCGCTGAATGTAATAGAGAGGCGAAAGCAGCGGCTGGAATTCATCGCCCGCTTCGCCGGAAAGCAGCACCACGCGGCGGCGCTTGAAGCCATCGTCGAGCAGATGGACCGAGCCTGCCGTGGCATGATTGTCGATGCTGACGCGTGCGAAATCGTTGCGCATCTCGAAGGGGGCGGGAATCGAGCCTGAGGCAACAGACTGTCCGGGCTGGAAATCGACCGTGCCTGCGGCAATCGCGCGGCCCTGGGCATCCTGCGCCGTCAGCGGCAGCGAGGCAGCGCCCGTGCTGTCAACGCGCGTCGCTGTCACGCTCATGGCGTCTGCGGCATTCGTGGCACCGGTGATCGCGACCGTTCGTGTGGCATCGCCTTCGATGAGACGGAGCTCGGCAGGCTGCAGGTCGGCGAGTTGGCGGACGGTGGCATCGTCTTCCTTGGCGGCAACGCCATCAGAAAGGAAGGCGAGGGTGCCGGGTTTCGTGCCGTTGAGGGCCGCGCGCAATGCCTCGAAGGCGCGTTCGCGATCCGGAACGAGCGGCTGCGGCTCGGCGGCGCGCAGCATATCGCGGGCTGCTGTCGCGGTGCCCGGCACGGCATTGTTGGTCGGATCGGCCGTAAAGGCGACCGCGACGGGCGTGCCCGCGGATTCGGCATCGTCGATCAGCGCTTCGGCGGTCTGCACGCGGCGTTCCCAATCCGGCGACGTCGCCCAGCCGTTGTCGACGAAGAGCACCAGCGGGCCGCCTGCGGCGAGCGAACTGGTACGCGGATTGAAGACCGGGTCGGCAATGGCGAGGATCACGGCAGCGGCCAGCAGCATACGCAGCAGCGTCAGCCACCAAGGGCTTTGGGCAGGTGTTTCCTCACGCTTCAGCACGGCCGCCAGAATCTTCAGCGGCGGGAAGACTTCGGACTTCGGACGCGGCGGCGTGAGCCGCAGCAGCCACCAGATGACCGGCAGGGCGACAAGCGCGCCGAGGATTGCAGGATAGGCGAAAGCAAAGGGAAGGGTGCTCATAACAGCCCTCCATGCGTCGCCTTGGCCGGCATGCCGGAAAGATACATGTGCACGGCGACCAGCGCTTCGGATGCCAGGTGATCGGTGCGATGGGTGACGAACGTCCAGCCGAGGTGGCGAAGCGACTGGCCGAGATCGTCCCGGCGTGCCAGATAAGCGCGGCCATAGGCTTCGCGGATGTTTTCCGCACGGCCGGACACGAGCTTCGAACCGGTTTCCGGATCGGTGAATTCGGTGCGGCCGGTGTAAGGAAAAAGCTCCTCGGCGGGATCGGCGATCTCGACCATATGGCCGCGAAGGCCGCGGCGGGCAAGCGGGGTGATGCGGGCCATGATCGCCGGTGCATCGTCTAGGAAGTCGCCGATGAGCACGAGATCGCTCCAGCCGCGGATCATGGCGATTTCCGGTAGTCCGCCGGGCAGCGGCGCATGCATCAGCGCGGTCGCAAGCCGCTCGGCGGCGTTGCGGGCGGCGACCGGTTCCATGACGCCGGGGCAGCCGATGCGTTCGCCGGAGCGCGCCAGGATTTCAGCGAGCGCCAGCATGATGACGAGCGCGCGGCCTTCCTTCGAGACGCTGCCGAAGGTCGACTTGTACATCATCGAGGGCGACATGTCGGCCCAGAGCCAGATGGTGTGGGCGGCTTCCCATTCGCGCTCGCGGACATAGGTATGGTCGTCGCGGGCCGAACGGCGCCAGTCGATGCGCGACAGGCTTTCCCCTTCGGTATAGGGGCGGAATTGCCAGAAGTTCTCACCGATGCCGCGCTTGCGGCGGCCGTGCCAGCCGGCAATCACGTTGTTGGCGATGCGCTTGGCTTCGACCAGGCAGTCCGGCACCAGGGAAGCCCGCTGCCTTGCGCGGGCAAGGGCATCGCTGCCAGGGGTCGGATTGACGATCTGTCCGATAGATGCCACGCGTCCGGATTCCTTATCCTTTGGCCTGCTTGACGAGGCCGGCGATGACATCGCGGACCGACATGCCCTCGGCGCGGGCAGCGAAGGTGAGCGCCATGCGGTGTTCGAGAACGGGTTCGGCAAGCGCATGGATATCATCGAGCGACGGCGCGAGCCGACCTTCGTAGAGGGCACGGGCGCGGGCGCAGAGCATCATGGCTTGGCCGGCGCGCGGGCCGGGCCCCCAGGCGACATTCTTGTCGGTCGCGGCGTTGCCCTGGCCAGGGCGGGCGGAGCGCACGAGATCGAGGATCGCGTCGACCACCTTGTCGCTCACCGGCATCTGGCGGATGAGCCTCTGGATTTCCATCAGCCGCCCGGCATCGAGGACGGCTTGCGGCTTCGTTTCGCTGATACCGGTCGTTTCCAGCAGGATCTGGCGTTCGGCGGCAAGCTCCGGATAGTGCACGTCCACCTGCAGCAGGAAGCGGTCGAGCTGGGCTTCCGGCAACGGGTAGGTACCTTCCTGCTCCAGCGGGTTCTGGGTCGCGAGAACGTGGAACGGCGTCGGCAGGTCGTAGCGCTGGCCGGCGATGGTGACGTGATACTCCTGCATCGACTGCAGCAGCGCCGACTGCGTGCGCGGCGAGGCGCGGTTGATCTCGTCGGCCATCAACAGCTGGGCGAAGACCGGGCCCTTGACGAAGCGGAAGGAGCGGCGGCCGTTCTCGTCCTGGTCCATCACTTCGGAGCCCAAGATGTCGGACGGCATCAGGTCCGGCGTGAACTGGATGCGGTTGGCGCCGAGGCCCAGCACTTCGCCGAGCGTGGTCACCAGCTTGGTCTTTGCAAGGCCGGGAACGCCGACCAGAAGCGCATGGCCACCGGAAAGGACGGCGAGCAGGGTGTTTTCGACGACGCTTTCCTGGCCGAAGATCACCTTCGAGACTTCTTCGCGAATAAGGGCGATATCGGCGAGCGCCTTTTCCGCAGCGGCGATGACTTCCCTTTCATCGAGGCTGTCTTCGGTCTTCATCATACCCATCAGGTATCTCCAACGGCTGAATCATTCGTCGCGAATCGGCGGATTTACGCCTCTGGCCCGTACCCTATAGAGTTATGGAGATGTTGCGGGCTGACAAGTTCGTTCCAAATGACTATCTCGTGACTACCCTTTCGTTAAAAGCAAACCGGGACAGAAGAATGGCAGCGCAAGAGATAAGAGCGAGCGAAGATGCCGCAGGGCTTGCCGCGCTGATTTCGCGTGCTGCGGGCGAAGACGGAGGCAAAAAGCGCGGACTTCCGCCCGTCGAGAAATGGAATCCGCCGTTTTGCGGCGATATCGACATGGAAATCCGCGCCGACGGCACCTGGTTCTACATGGGAACGCCGATCGGCCGCGCGCCCTTGGTTCGCCTGTTTTCGACCGTCCTGCGCAAGGACGAGGACGGAAAGACCTATCTCGTAACTCCTGTGGAAAAAGTCGGGATCCAGGTCGCGGACGCGCCGTTCGTCGCAGTCGAGATGATCGCTACGAATCGCGGCGGTCAGCAGGCGCTGACATTCCGCACCAATACCGGCGATGTCGTCGAAGCCGGCAAGGAGCATCCGTTGCGTTTCGTGATCCATGGCGCAAACCGCGAACTGAAGCCCTATCTGCATGTGCGCGGGCGTCTCGAGGCCTTAGTATCGCGTGCCGTGATGTACGAGCTGGCGGACCTCGGCGAGATTGCCGACATGGAGGGCAAGGAGATGTTCTGCGTCCGCTCCGGCGGATCGCTCTTTCCCATCATGCCGGCCGACGAACTGGATGCGCTTTCCCGATGAGCAATACCCTGAACCAGCGTTATCCACTTTATTCCGCCGCCGAATTCCGCCGCCGGGCGCTCAATCAGAGCGGCGGGCCGGTCGATCATTCCTGGCGGGATCACGGTGATCACGTCCTCAATCCGGATATCGTCACGATGGTCGAGGGCTTCCGTCTACGCGACGCCGCGGTCCTCGTGCCGGTGGTCGACGACGGCGACCAGGCGCGGGTGATCTTCACCAAGCGCACGACAAACCTGCGCAAGCATTCCGGGCAGATATCTTTTCCGGGCGGGGCGATCGACTCTACGGACATTTCTCCGGAGATGGCAGCTCTACGGGAAACGCAGGAGGAGATCGGCATTGCCGGCTCCTTCGTGGAGACGGTCGGCCGCCTGCCGCATTATCTCGCCGCCACCGGCTTTCGCATCACGCCGGTGCTTGGCATCGTTAAGCGGGGTTTCGAGCTAAAGCTCAATCCGCGAGAAGTCGACGATGTCTTCGAGGTGCCGCTATCGTTCCTGATGAATCCGGACAACCACACCCGCGATAGGCGCGTTGTCGAAGGCATCGACCGGCATTTTTACCGCATGCCCTATGAAAGCTGGATGATCTGGGGCATCACCGCGGGCATTGTTCGCACCCTTTACGAGAGGCTTTATGTATGACCAGCCTTGCTGATGAAGCATGGTTCCAAGATCTCCGCCTTCAGCGCGTCTTCGCGCTCTTGAATGCGGACGGCGGCGAAGGGCGCGTCGTAGGCGGCGCCGTGCGCAACAGCCTGATGGGGATCCCGGTCAGCGATATCGACGTCGCGACGACGCTGACGCCGGACACCGTGACGCAACGGGCGAAAGCAGACGGCATCAAGGCGATCCCGACCGGCGTCGAGCATGGCACGGTGACGCTCGTGATCGAAGGAAAGCCGTTCGAAGTGACGACGCTGCGCACCGACGTCGAAACTGACGGGCGCCGCGCCAAGGTCGCCTTCAGTACTAATTGGCAGGCGGATGCGGAGCGACGCGACTTTACGATCAATGCGCTTTACATGAATTCCAAGGGCGAAGTGGTCGATCTCGTCGGCGGGCTTGCCGATATCGAGAAACGCAATATCCGTTTCATCGGCGATGCGGCCGCGCGGATCGCCGAAGACTATCTGCGCATCCTGCGGTTCTTCCGCTTTTTTGCTCATTACGGCTCCGGCCGGCCTGACGCGGAAGGGCTGCGGGCCTGTTCGGCGGCACGCTCGAAGCTCAGCACCCTTTCATCCGAAAGGGTCTGGTCCGAACTTCGCAAGCTGCTTGCTGCCGAAGACCCGGGCAGGGCGCTGCTCTGGATGCGGCAGGTCGCGGTGCTCAGCGAGGTCCTGCCGGAGACCGAGAAATGGGGCATAGACGCCATTCCGGCGTTGGTTGCGACAGAAAAGGCGCTCAGCTGGAGGCCCGACCCGCTCCTGCGGCTTGCTTCGATCGTTCCGCCCGATGCCGAACGGCTGGAGAGGATGGCAGTCCGCCTGAGATTTTCGAATGCCGAAGCGGCCTATTTCAGGGCCTGGGCGGCGGCCCGCCCGGTCGATGACGAAATGTCTGCCGCGGCCTTCGACCGGCTGCTCTATCGCAACGGAGCTGAAGGCATCGCCACGCGCCTGAAGCTCGCGCTCGCCGTTGCCCGCGGCAAGGCGGAAGGCAATATGGAGGAGATGAGCCGATCGGCCAGGCTCGGCAAACTGCTGGCCCAGGCACTCGCGTGGAGGAAGCCGAAATTTCCGATCGGCGGCGGCGATGTCATTTCCACCGGAATCCCGGCAGGTCCACGTGTCGGCGAGACGCTTGCGAAACTCGAGAGCCAATGGGTGGACGAGAATTTTGCCGCCGACCGGGCGGCGCTGCTCGCCCGGCTGAATGAACTTTCGAAGTGATCAGGCCGCGGTCGCTTCGTCGCGGATGCGGGCCTTGATGTTGTCGATCATGTTCTCGCGAATGACCGTTTCACCATGGGCGGACTTCAAATGCTCGACCACGCGGCGGACGACCTCGGCGTCTTCATCGGCGCGTGTATGCCAAGTGCAGCCCGGTACGAGCGTACCGCATTCGAAAAGTCGCATTGTCTAACTCCTTTGTCCGGAACATGACGGAATAATCGCGCTGACACGCGTCTCTCTTCAATGTGCGAAACGGGGAGAAGGTTCCGGCCGATGATGCACATCGGCCGCCAAGTCACCTGCGATATTCCGGCATCGCCCAAGCACGGAAGCACTCGGACGACTGGTACGGGGCATTCGAATTTGCACTTTCTCGTGCCTGTCCCCGCAGTTCTTCGGGCGATTTTCCGGCAGCGAGCTGCAACTTCACCTGTTCGATGAAGCAGGACAGGGGCAGATCGGAGCCGCTCGTTGCTCGCATTTCTTCGGCGATGCGGTTCAGGAAGTCCGGGGTATCGATTGCACGGGATGCCTCCCGAACATCCGAAGGCGCCGGCGAACCGCTCTGTATCATCATGACAATCCTCCTCCGATTGTTAGGCAACACAAGCTCAGTTTAGCACGTTAGTTTAGCGCACGCTCACGCTTCTTGAAGGCCATGTAATGTATTTTTACCCGTACGCTGTCGTACGGTCATGGCCACCGGACGACCGGCGGCATCGATGAGAGAATTGACTCGATATTGCCACCTGTCTTCAGTCCGAAAATTGTACCGCGATCGTAGAGCAAATTGAACTCGACATAGCGCCCGCGCCTGATCAATTGCTCGTCACGGTCCGCCTCCGTCCATTCCTTGTTGAAGTTGGAGCGGACGATTTTCGGATAGACCATGGCGAAGGCCCGGCCGACATCGCGCGTGAATGCAAAATCGGCCTCCCAGCCGCCAGCTTCCTCGCTCGAATGCAGCCAGTCGTAGAAGATGCCGCCGATGCCGCGCGGCTCGTTGCGATGCTTCAAGAAGAAGTACTCGTCGCACCATTTCTTGTAAGCACCGTAGTCTGCGACGCCTGAATGGCTGCGGCAGGCGATTTCCATCGCCTTGTGGAAGAGGCGGCTGTCGTCGTCTTCCTGCGTACGGCGCCGGTCGAGCACCGGCGTCAGGTCCGCACCGCCACCGAACCAGCGGCTGGAGGTGACGACCATGCGGGTGTTCATATGCACTGTGGGCACGTTGGGGTTCACCGGATGGGCGATCAGCGAAATCCCCGAGGCCCAAAAGCGCGGGTCTTCGCTGGCGCCCGGCATCTGGGCACGAAGATCGGGCGCGAATTCGCCGTAGACGGTGGAGGTATGCACGCCGACCTTTTCGAAGACGCGGCCATGCATCATCGACATGCAGCCCCCACCGCCGGCACCATTTTCACGCGACCATTCCTTGCCGACGAAACGGCCTGGCTCCTGATCCGAAAGCGGGCCGGTCAACTCGTCTTCCAGAGCTTCGAAGGAGGCGCAGATCGTATCGCGCAAACCTTCGAACCACGTGCGGGCGGCGGTTTTCTTGTCTTCGATATCGTCCGGCAGGCCGACCGGCAGGTCTGGTCGTTCCATCATTACCCCTACATTACAACACAACGCGACTCGATCATCGCTAATTATGGCTTCGTGGTATCAGGTGCATCGGTGGCTTGCCAGCGGGCGGAAGGACGCAGTCGAGGCGGCAAAGATTCGACTCGCAAATTGAAATTTTCAATACTACCTTTTCGGTCAGAGGTAGGTTTCATGACTAAAATCCCGGGACCTCCGTCGTTTGACGGCCTGAAGCGAAGGATCGAACGGCATCGGGCGGAAGGCACTGCCCGGAAGGGCGACCATTTCGTACGCCAGACATACCGCCTTGGCCTGCTCGACGCGCGGGCCAAGGCGCGCGAATGGTTCGCCGAATACCCGAAGGCGGCCTACTGGACCGAAGTGGAAAGCTGGCGGCAGCTCGACAACGACCAGATCGAATTCACCATGCGCCGGCTTCCTTCCGCCGACTGACCGTCATTCCGCAGGCGTGCGCAGCCGGCTCTCGATGAGCAATCCGCTCTCGTCGAGGATCGGGTGCGCCACCGAGACAATGTGGGCGTTGATGCGCTTCAGGTCGCGCAGCATGTCGAGATGTAGCGAGCTCGTCTGCAGACTGTCGGCGTAGCCCTCGCGCAGGCGTTCAAGGTGGCGTTCGGCGGATTGCTTCTCCATCCTGCGCACCTCGACCTTCACTTCCATCATCTGCTTGGCGAGATTGAAGTCGCGCGTCACGAAGATCGTTTGTGCGATCCGCAGGTTGTCGATCGTCAGATGGAAGAGCTTCTTGAGCTCCTGGTAGCCGTCGTCGGAGAACCGCAGGCCGAGCGAAGCCTTCTTGCCTATCTGCGGCAGCAGGCCCTTTTCGATGATGTCGCCGATATGCTCGAGGTTGATGGCGTAGTCAATGATGACGATCGAGTGGCGGCCGTTCTCCTCGCTCAGGCCCTTGCGACCGAGCTTGGAAAGGTAGACCTTCACTTCCTGCTGCAGGCTGTCGACCCGCTTTTCGAGCGTGGGAATTTCCTTGAGCTTCGTCAGGTCGTTCTGCTCGAAGGCGTCAGAGGCGCGCATCAGCATACGTTCGATGATGTCACCGACACCGAGGACTTCGCGAGTGGCGCTCGCAAGCGCCACGACGGGCGTCGACAACTCGTGCTGGTCGAGGTATTTCGGCGCATTATCGGTCTGTGTTTCCTCCGGAACGAGGCGCAGCATCAGCTGCGACAAGAGGCGCGAGAACGGCCAGGCGAGAGCAGCGAGGATCAGGTTAAAGCCGAGATGCGCGTCGACCGGCAGCTTGGTGGGCGCAAGCGGCAGCATTTCCAAAAGTATAGCTCCATAGCCGGCAAGCGGCAGCGCGATCACGCAGCCGGTGGCGCGCACGATCAGGTTGCCCAGCGCAACGCGTTTTGCGGAGGCGGGCCCCGCAAGCGAAGCGACAACCGGCGGAATTGCGCCGCCAAGATTGGCGCCCAGAACGAGCACGATCACGAGGCCGGCCGAAAGAATACCGGTTGACGCCAACGAAAGGATCAGCACCACGGCGGCGAGGCTCGACGAGGAGATGAAGGCAATGCCGGCGGAAAAGGCAAGCGCCACCGGCCAGGCGTTGTCGAGCAGGCCGATGAAGGCGGCGAGGGCAGGAGATTGGCGCATCGGCTCGGTTGCGCCGCTCAGGAGGTGCAGCGACAGGAGCATGAGACCGATGCCGATCAGGGCGGTGCCGCCGCCCTGGCGTGCGGTCGAGCCGCTACGATAGAGGATGATACCCGCGAGGATGACGAGCGGCGACAGCCACTCGATGCCGGTCGCGACGATCCAGGCCGTGACCGCCGTGCCGACATTGGCGCCGAGCAAGACGATCTGCGCCATGCGCGGCTTCACGAGTTCGCGCTCGACGAAGGAGGCGACCATCAGCGCCGTCGCCGTGGAGCTTTGCAATGCCAGCGTCGCGACGAAGCCTGAAACGAAGGAGCGCAATCCGCCGCGCGTGCCTGTCGCAAGACCCGTCCGCAGCCGTGCACCGAAGGCCCGCGATACGCCATCCTTCACCTGCGCGAGACCGAACAGCAACAGGGCTACTGCGCCGAACAGGTTTATCATGACGATCGTGGATTTCATGCTCTGCGGGTCTTTTCTTCTCGTTCGCGGCCGGCGCAATGCTGTGCAATCTGACGTTCAGCGCATTGCCATCTCTTTGAAATCGCGGCCTGGATTCTGGCTTCTTTTGATTGTCCGGCTAAATATAATACGCCTGTTTCGGGATATCACAACGTCGTTCGCGACATATCTTGGCGAGGCTTCGCGCGGCCGCTCGGAGACGAAATCAACGCCAGACGGTCTGGCGTATGGCCTCGCCGGCGATCATCGCGGCGGAGACCGCGACATTGATCGACCGCTGGCCTTCGACCATCGGGATCAGAATACGCCCGTCGGCTTTTTCGTGAACATGGTCCGGAACGCCCGCGCTTTCGCGGCCGAACAGCAAAATGTCGTCCGGTCGGAATGCGAAGTCCGTGTACCGGCCCGATGCCTTGGTGGAGGCAAGCACGATGCGGCGGCCCGTCGGAGCCCGCCATTCCTCGAAGCGATCCCAACTGACATGACGGGTGAGCGCGACGGCTGCGATATAGTCCATGCCGGCGCGTTTCAGGTTGCGGTCGGAAATGTCGAAGCCGGCGGGCTCGATGATGTCGACGGCAATTCCGAGACAGGCGGCGAGACGAAGGATCGTGCCGGTATTGCCGGGGATATCGGGCTGATAGAGCGCCAGTCTGAGATCGGTCATCCGAAATACCATTTTGCTGCTTAAGGCAAAGAGACCTAGTTCAACTGTGATTTCGGTGCAACAGGACGCATCTTGGCCCTGAATTGTTCAATTTCCGCCGATTTTGGACTGGAAATTTCGCAATTTTCGCGTTATTGGTGCACATCTTCAATCGCCAGCTAGGGAGGGCCGACATGAATATTCTGATGCTTACGCGCCTTCCAGCCGTGATACCAAGCGTGGCGATCTCGCGCTCCTGAGCGCAAAACTTCCTAAAATTCCCATTTTTGATCCATTGCGCGGCTGTCGTGGCCTCGCCCCTCGAACGTCCGGTTCCCATATGTGCCTCAGTGCGTTTTGCGCAGGCCGGGAGGCGGAACGGCAAAGTTCCGGAGCACTTTTCATGTTTAGCTGGTTCGAACAGCGACTGAACCCCTTTCCGAGTGAGGAGCCCGTCGTTCCCCCGAAAGGCCTTTTTGCCTTCTGCTGGCACTATACGAAGCCTGCAGCGCCCTGGCTTGCGGCCATGGCGGTGCTGACGGCGCTGATTGCGATCGGCGAGGTGGCACTCTTCCAGTTCCTCGGCGATGTCGTCGACTGGCTGACGAATGCTGACAAGGCGACGTTCCTGCAGACGGAGTGGCACAAGCTTGCCTGGATGGCGGCTTTGATCCTTATCGGCCTGCCGCTGGCGGCCGGGCTCGATTCGCTCATCATGCATCAGGTTCTGCTCGGCAACTACCCGATGAGCGCGCGCTGGCAGATGCACCGCTTCCTGCTGCGCCACAGCATGACCTTCTTCGCCAACGAATTTGCCGGACGCGTTGCGACCAAGGTGATGCAGACCTCGCTTGCAGTTCGTGAAACAACGATGAAGATCCTCGACGTCTTCGTCTATGTCGTCACCTACTTCCTGACGATGATCATCGTGATCGCCGCGGCAGACTGGCGGCTGATGATGCCGATCCTGGTCTGGCTTGGCATCTATGTCGGCATCGTGTCGTATTTCGTCCCGCGGCTTCGCAGGATCGCCGCACGTCAGGCCGATGCGCGTTCAATGATGACCGGCCGGGTGGTCGATAGCTACACGAACATTGCGACCGTCAAGCTGTTCTCGCACGCGGGCAGGGAGGAAGGCTATGCCAAGGCCGGCATGGACGAATTCCTGCAGACGGTGCACCAGCAGATGCGCCGCGTCACGCTGTTCCATGTGTGCGTCTATATCAACAACTGCGTGGCACTCTTCGTCATCTCGGGCCTGTCGATCTGGTTTTGGCTGAATGGCCAGATCTCGGTCGGCGCGATCGCCATCGCGATCGGCCTTGCGATGCGTGTCAACGGCATGTCGCAGTGGATCATGTGGGAGGTGTCGGCGCTCTTCGAAAACATCGGTACCGTCTATGACGGCATGGAAATGATGACGAAGAGCCACGACATCACCGACAAGCCCGGTGCACCGCCGATGCAGGCGAAGAAAGGTGCGATCCACTACGACCGCATCCGCTTCCACTACGGCAAGGGCAAGGGCGTCATCGAAAGCCTTTCGCTCGATATCAAGGCGGGTGAGAAGGTCGGCCTCGTCGGCCGGTCCGGGGCAGGCAAGACGACACTGATGAACCTGCTGCTGCGCTTTTACGATCTGGAAGCCGGCCGCATCACCATCGACGGGCAGGATATCTCGCAGGTGTCGCAGGAAAGCCTCCGGTCGCTGATCGGCGTGGTGACGCAGGATACGTCGTTGCTGCATCGCTCGATCCGCGACAACATTGCCTACGGCCGTCCGGACGCGACGGATACGGACGTGATCGAGGCGGCGAAGCGGGCAAATGCCTGGGAATTCATCGACGGGCTTGTCGACATGCAGGGCCGCAAAGGGCTCGACGCGCAGGTCGGCGAGCGCGGCGTCAAGCTCTCCGGCGGCCAGCGCCAGCGCGTTGCGATCGCGCGCGTGTTCCTGAAGGACGCGCCGATCCTGGTGCTCGACGAGGCGACCTCGGCGCTCGATTCCGAAGTGGAAGCGGCGATCCAGGAGAACCTATTTGCGCTGATGGAAGGCAAGACGGTGATCGCGATCGCCCATCGCCTGTCGACGCTGACGGAGATGGACCGCCTGATCGTGCTCGACAAAGGCCGGATCATCGAGGCTGGTTCGCACGCCGATCTCGTCAGCCAGGGCGGCATATATGCCGACCTCTGGACCCGACAGTCCGGCGGCTTCCTCGCTGATCATTCGGTAGAAGCCGAGGAAGCGGCGGAGTAAGGCGAAAAGGCCCTCCCGGTGAAAGTAAACTGACCCCATTAAGTTGGACGGTTTAAAGGCGCGGCAGATTTAAGGGCTGGGTTCTGTACTGTACAGGGCTCAGCCCTTTGAGTTTCATTTTGATCCTGTCGTGATTGTAGTAGTGGGTATAGTCGGTACTGGCGGACTGCAGGCTCTGAACGAATCCTAAAAGAGCCTGTTCACAGGCTGTCCGCCCAATCCCGTACCCTATGACGTTCGACCACGACGATGGCGCCCGCCATCGTGCGGAGTGCCGTCAGGCGGCGTTCTTCCTCGTTGTCGAGCCATGCGGCAACGGCCTCGCTGACGATGGTGTCGCGCGATATGCCGAGTTGGGCTGCGGTTTCATCGAGTCTTTTCGCAAGCGGAAGCGGAATATGCGACGCGAGCACCCTCGTTTCCATGACGGTATTTCTCCGTTAAACGGCGATTGTACTCCGAGATCGTGACGAGGTCAGCGACATTCAACACGGATGCCGCCGATGTTACCGAAAATTGCCAAAATATAAGGTTCTGCCCCTCCTCCATTGCCTTTGCCGCAGGGTTGTCCCGGACTATAACGCAATGATGCTCCTGCGCCCGATACTCAATCTGTTCGAACACTGGATCGATCCGTTCCGACCGCGCGGCAATATCCAGCCGCCGCGTTCGACCGCGGGCTTCATCTGGTTTTACATCGGCCAGGCTAAATGGCCGTTCGTCGCGATGCTCGTTCTGGGCGGCATGTCGGCGGCGATCGAGGCCGCGCTTTTCTGGTTCGTCGGACGGCTGGTCGATATACTGGGCGCCGTCAAGCCGGGCGTTGGCTGGAGCGAACTGCTTGCTGCGCACGGCGGCGAATTGTTCGGCATGCTGGCCCTGATCGGCCTCGTTCGTTTCGTGGTTGCCTTTCTCATCGCGCTGGTCGATCAGCAGGTGATCACGCCGGGCTTCTATAATCTCGCACGCTGGCAGTCCTATCTGCATGTGTCGCGCCAGTCGCTGCACTTCTTCCAGAGCGATTTTTCCGGGCGGATCGTGACGAAGGTCTGGTCGGCCGGCCAAGCGGTGGGCGATCTCACCACCTCTCTCATGGAGAGCGTCTGGTTCGTCGGAATCTACGCAGCGACGACACTGGTGCTGGTCGCGCGGCTCGATCTTTCGCTTGCCGCCGTGGTGCTGTTCTGGCTTTGCGCCTTCGGCGTGCTTGCCCGCTATTTCGTGCCGCGCATCCGCTATCACTCACGCGAAACGGCGGAAGCCGCCTCGATGCTCAACGGCCGCATGGTCGATTCCTACAGCAACATCCAGACGCTGAAGCTTTTCGCTCGTCACGAGGAGACCGACCGCTACATGCGCCAGGGCTTCGACATCTATCAGGATACCGTGCTGCGCTTTACCCGGTTTATCACCGGTGTGCGCGCCTCGATGGCGCTGCTTTCCGGCCTAATGATCGTGACGATGGCCGGGTTGAGCGTCGATCTGTGGCTGCGCGGGTTGGTGAGTTCCGGTTCGGTGGCTTTTTCGCTGGCGCTGGTCCTGCGCCTCAACTTCCTCCTCGGGCGTCTGATGACGCAATTCAACGGCATCATGCGCAATCTCGGCACGATCCAGAACGCCGCCGAGCTGATTTCGCAGCCACTCGCCCTCGTCGATCGGCCCAATGCTTCCGATCTCGTCGTCCGGGAGCCCGGCATCCGCTTCGAAAACGTCTCCTTCCATTACGGCCGGGGCAAGGGTGTCATCGAGAATTTCTCGCTCACCGTCGCGGCCGGCGAGAAGGTCGGGATCGTCGGGCGTTCCGGCGCCGGCAAATCGACGCTGGTCCACCTCCTGCTGCGCCTTTACGACCTTGAAGGCGGACGCATCCTTGTCGATGGCCAGGATATCGCCGCCGTCAGCCAGGAGTCGCTGCGCATGCAGATAGGCGTCGTCAGCCAGGATACGTCGCTGCTGCACCGCTCGGTCAAGGACAACATCCTCTTCGGCCGGCCCGATGCGGGCGAGGAGAGGCTGCTTGACGCCGCGCGACGGGCCGAGGCGCTCGGCTTCATCGATCAACTGCAAGATCAGCAGGGACGCAAGGGTTTCGATGCGCATGTCGGCGAGCGTGGCGTGAAGCTTTCAGGCGGGCAGCGGCAGCGCATAGCGATCGCGCGCGTCATGCTGAAGGACGCGCCGATCCTCGTGCTCGACGAGGCGACCTCGGCGCTTGATTCCGAGGTGGAAGAGGTGATCCAGTCCAATCTCAGCCGGATCATGGAGGGGAAGACTGTGCTCGCCATCGCGCACCGCCTTTCCACCATCGCCGCACTCGATCGGCTGATCGTCGTCGATCGCGGTCGGATCATCGAAGAAGGAACGCATGAATCACTGGTCGGAAGGGGCGGGCTTTATGCAGAGCTATGGGCGCGCCAGTCCGGCGGCTTCCTTGGTGCAGACGAAGAGATGCCCGGGCGCGAGGCGAAGGTGGTCTAGAAAAGCGTCTGCCGGCTAGGCTTCGATCCGTTGAAGCCTGCGGATTGCCAAAAAAATTTCATCCGTATTTTCCCGCGACATTGTGCCCCCATCCCCTTGTCAAGGCTGGACATAATTTGCGATCAAGCATAGAACGCGCCGGATTGGCGGGGAATCTATGGCCGAACTGTGTCTATATGGATTCGCCGCGTAGAGGGGCAGGGCGGAATTCCGCGAAAATTGCGCAGAGGATGGTTTAGCCGTGAGCGAACACGAAACGACAAGCGAGGCTTCAGCGGAGCCCACGCGCCGTGATTTCCTTTATCTCACCACTGGTATGGCGGGCGCGGTCGGCGCTGCGGCCGTCGCCTGGCCTTTCATCGATCAGATGCGTCCGGATGCGTCCACGCTCGCTCTCGCGTCCATCGAAGTCGATGTATCGAGCCTCCAGCCCGGCATGTCGCTGACCGCGAAGTGGCGCGGCAAGCCGGTCTTCATCCGCAACCGTACGCCCGAGGAAGTAAAGGCTGCCGACGAGGTTCCGCTTTCGGATCTCAAGGATCCGATTGCACGCAACGAGAACCTTCCGGCCGAAGCGCAGGCAACCGGTATCGACCGCTCTGCCGGCAAGGACAAGGAAAACTGGATCGTCATGATCGGCTCGTGCACCCATCTCGGCTGCGTGCCGCTCGGGCAGGCCGGCGAATACAATGGTTGGTTCTGTCCCTGCCATGGCTCGGTCTACGACACGGCCGGCCGCATCCGTAAAGGTCCGGCGCCGACGAATCTGCCGATTCCGACCTATTCGTTCGTTTCCGATACAATGATCAAGATCGGTTGAGGGGAGACTGATTTATGAGTGGCCATTCCAGCTACGAGCCATCAACCGGCCTAGAGAAGTGGATCGACGCGCGCCTGCCGCTACCGCGCATGGTCTACGACAGCTTCGTTGCATATCCGGTTCCGCGTAACCTGAACTATGCCTACACCTTCGGCGCCATGCTTGCGGTCATGCTGATCGCTCAGATCCTGACCGGCGTGGTGCTCGCCATGCATTATGCCCCTGAGGCCTCGGTCGCTTTCAACGCCGTCGAAAAGATCATGCGCGACGTCAACCACGGCTGGCTGCTGCGCTACATGCATGCCAACGGCGCATCCTTCTTCTTCGTTGCTGTCTACCTGCACATTGCCCGCGGCCTCTACTACGGCTCCTACAAGGCGCCGCGCGAAATCCTCTGGATCCTCGGTGTTCTCATCTACCTGCTGATGATGGCGACCGGCTTCATGGGCTACGTCCTGCCCTGGGGGCAGATGTCCTTCTGGGGCGCGACCGTCATCACCGGCTTCTTCTCGGCCTTCCCGCTGGTCGGCGAATGGGTGCAGCAGTTCCTGCTCGGTGGCTTCGCAGTCGAAAACCCCACGCTGAACCGCTTCTTCTCGCTGCACTACCTGCTGCCCTTCATTATCGCAGGCGTTGTCGTGCTGCATATCTGGGCGCTGCACGTCGTCGGTCAGACGAACCCGACCGGCGTCGAGGTCAAGACCAAGACGGACACCGTCCGCTTCACGCCTTATGCTACCCTGAAGGACGCACTCGGCGTTTCGATCTTCCTGCTGGTCTACGCCTACTTTGTCTTCTACATGCCGAACTTCCTCGGCCATCCGGACAACTATATCCCGGCAGACCCGCTGAAGACGCCGGCCCACATCGTTCCGGAATGGTACTTCCTGCCGTTCTACGCGATGCTACGCTCGATCACCTTCAACATCGGCCCCATCGACTCCAAGCTCGGCGGCGTCCTCGTGATGTTCGGCGCAATCATCGTGCTGTTCTTCCTGCCGTGGCTCGACACGTCGAAGGTCCGCTCTGCGGTCTACCGCCCGTGGTACAAGATGTTCTACTGGCTCTTCGTGATCGATGCGATCATCCTCGGCTGGCTCGGTTCCCAACCTGCGGAAGGTTCTTTCGTCCTGATCTCGCAGATCTGCACGCTGCTTTACTTTGCTTTCTTCCTGGTCGCCATGCCGGTGCTTGGTCTCGTCGAGACGCCGCGCCGCATTCCAAACTCGATCACCGAAGCCGTGCTGGAAAAGCGCAATCAACAAACTGCTACGGTCAAGGCATAAGCGAGCGGAAGGAATAGAACGATGAAAAAGCTTGTTGCAAGCATTCTGCCGCTCGCAGTCGCAGCCTTCCTCGGAAGCGCTGCATTCGCCCAGGAAGCGACGCCCGGCGAGGGCGCTGCTCCGGCCGAGCATGAGGAGGGTGCCACCCCGCACTACCCGCTGAAGCACCCGCGCGAACAGGACTGGAGCTTCGCTGGCCCGTTCGGCCATTATGACAAGGGCCAGCTGCAGCGCGGCCTGAAGGTCTATACGGAAGTCTGTTCCGCCTGCCACTCGATGAGCCTCGTTCCGTTCCGCATGCTCGGCGAACTCGGTTACTCCGAGGCACAGGTCAAGGCTTTTGCCGCGAATTACGAAGTTCAGGATGGCCCGGATTCTGCGGGTGAGATGTTCACACGCAAGGCTATCGCCTCTGATTATTTTCCGTCGCCTTACGCCAACGCCCAGGCTGCTGCAGCCTCGAACAATGGCGCGGCCCCGCCGGACTTTTCGCTGATTGCGAAGGCCCGCGGTATCACCCGCGGCTTCCCGCAGTTCGTCTTCGATATCTTCACCCAGTATCAGGAAGGCGGGCCGGACTACATCTACTCGCTGTTGACCGGCTATGAAGAGCCGCCGGCGGGTTTCCAGGTTCCGGAGGGTGCGCATTACAACCCGTACTTCAACGCGGCGGCGGCCTTTGCGATGCCGAAGCCGCTTTCGGACGATCAGGTGACCTATGATGACGGCACGCCGCAGACCGTCGACCAGTACTCCAAGGATGTCTCGGCATTCCTGATGTGGGCGGCAGAGCCGCACCTCGAAGAGCGCAAGCGCACCGGCTTCATGGTCATCGTGTTCCTGCTGATCTTCTCGGGGCTCATCTTCCTGACGAAGCGCTCGGTCTACGCCAACAAGGAACACTGAGTGGTCTAACTCAACAAGCAAAAGGCGGCTTTCGGGCCGCCTTTTTGGTTGGTTCCATGTCAGTCAGTTGATAGGGTACAGCCGACTAAATGCCTTCGCAGACAGACGGACTTTCCATGAACAATATTGCCTCGGAGCTTGCGGCCAGCATCCGCTCCATCCCGGACTATCCGAAGCCCGGCATCATCTTTCGCGACATCACGACGCTGCTTGGCAATCCGCGGGCGTTCCGCCGCGCCGTGGACGAACTGGTGCAGCCCTATGCGGGCCTGAAGATCGACAAGATCGCCGGCATGGAAGCGCGGGGTTTCATCCTCGGCGGTGCTGTGGCGCATCAGCTCTCGGCGGGCTTCGTGCCGATCCGCAAGAAGGGCAAGCTGCCGCATGACACGGTGCGGATCGCCTACAGCCTGGAATATGGCGTCGATGAGATGGAGATGCACCGGGATGCGGTTCAGCCGGGCGAAAAGGTCATTCTCGTGGACGACCTCATTGCGACCGGCGGGACGGCCGTCGGCGCGACGAAGCTGCTTCGCCAGATGGGCGCGGACGTCGTCGGCGCGTGCTTCGTCATCGATCTGCCGGATCTCGGCGGACGCAGGAAGCTCGAGGAGCTTGGCGTCAAGGTCCACACGCTGGTCGAATTTGCCGGGCATTGAGCTTCGGCATTACTCGAATTCCAGCACGCTGCTTTCGAAGCGGATGACGGGCGTGCCGTCCTGATTGACGCCTTCGTTGAGAATTGAATTGAGGAACCAGCCCGGCCGCGATGTGAGAGGCCGGCTGGCAAGCAAGGTCACCGAGTAGCTGACCGTCTCGTCGACGAAGACCGGGCGCAGCCATTGCAGCTTCTGGAAGCCTGGCGAGGGGCCGAGTTTCGGCGGGGCGATGCCTTCCCTGGCAAGCCGTGCGGTTTCCTTTTCCCAGTAGTCCAGGAACGTCCGCATCCACGCAGCGCAGGTGTGCCAGCCGGAGGCGCAGAGATTGCCGAAGAGCGTCTTCCTGGCTGCCTCCTTGTCGACATGGAAGCGCTGCGGGTCGAAACGCGTGGCGAAATGGACGATCCGTTTCTCGGTAAACGTATAGCTGCCGATCACCGTCTTTTCGCCGATCGTGTAAAGCTTTGCCATCCTCATGGGTTTGCCTCCGCTGCATCGCGCATGCCGAACATGATCCAGTTTTCGCAGTAGCAGACCAGATCGCCGCGCTGATTCTGGACCTCATGCTTGAACCGGGCGATGCCGATGCCGGGCCGCGAGCGCATGGTGCGCGCTTCGAGTACAGTCGAGCGGCCGGATAGCGTGTCGCCGGCCAGCACAGGCTTCTTCCATTCCATGAGATCGATGCCCGGCGCGCCCTCGGAACGGGAATTCAACAGATAGCCGTAAGCCATCATGCGCATGAAGAGGGCTGAGGTGTGCCAGCCTGAAGCTGCGAGCCCGCCGAGGATGCTCGCGCGCCCGGCGGTCTCGTCCATATGCATCGGCTGCGGATCGAATTCGGTTGCGAACTCGATAATTTCCTGCGCCGTCACGGCGACCGGGCCTAACGCAAAAGTGCGGCCCGGTTCGAAGTCTTCAAAAGTTAGCTTCATCTGGCCTCGTCCTCCCTCGGCCGTGGTGCCAATCAGGTATTGAAGCGGAAGTGGATCACGTCGCCATCCTGAACTACATATTCCTTGCCTTCGTCCCGGGCTTTGCCGGCTTCCTTCGCGCCGGTTTCGCCGCCGAGCGCGATGTAGTCATCATAGGCGATAGTGAAGGCGCGGATGAAGCCGCGTTCGAAATCCGTGTGGATGACGCCGGCAGCGGCCGGCGCCTTGGTGCCGCGCACGATCGTCCAGGCGCGGGTCTCTTTGGGGCCGACGGTGAAATAGGTGATCAGGTCGAGCAAGTGATAGCCCGCACGGATCAGGCGATCGAGGCCGGCCTCTTCGAGACCAAGTGCGGAGAGGAATTCTTTGCTTTCTTCTTCCGGCAGTTGAGCCACTTCGGATTCGATCGCGGCCGAGATGATCACGCATTCGGCGCCTTGGGCTTTCGCCATCTCGGCAACAGCCTCGGTATGTTCGTTGCCGGCCGCGGCATCGGCTTCCGCGACGTTACAAACGTAGAGCACCGGATGGGACGTCAGAAGGTTCAGGCCCTTCAGGATTTCGATCTCGTCGGCGCCGAGTGTCTTCAGCAAGAGGCGTGCCGGTTTCCCTTCGTTGAGGAGCTTGATCACCGCTTCCATGACGGGAAGCTGGGCCAGCGATTCCTTGTCCTTGGAGGCGGCGCGTTTACGGGTTTGCTCGACACGGCGCTCCAGACTTTCAAGGTCGGCGAGCATCAGCTCGGTTTCGACGGTTTCGGCGTCGCTGACCGGATTGATGCGGCCTTCGACATGGGTGACATCGTCATCCTCAAAGCAGCGCAGCACATGCACGACGGCATCGACCTCGCGGATATTGGCGAGGAACTTGTTGCCGAGTCCTTCACCCTTGGACGCGCCGCGCACGAGACCGGCGATATCGACGAAGGAAATGCGGGTGGGAATAATTTCTTTCGAGCCGGCGACCGAGGCAAGTTTCTGCATCCGCGGATCGGGAACGGCAACTTCACCGGTGTTCGGCTCGATCGTGCAGAAGGGATAGTTCGCTGCCTGCGCCGCTGCCGTCTTGGTGAGCGCGTTGAAGAGTGTCGACTTGCCGACGTTCGGCAGACCGACGATACCGCATTTGAAGCCCATGGCTGGATGTCCGTATTCGCTGAAATCGTTGCCTTGCCTATGGGATAAAGGAGCCATGCGGTCAAGTCTTCGGGCACTTTTACCGCTGCTCACTTGCCGATGGGGCGATGCTGGCCTATTCTTTCTGCACGCGGAGATTTCGAGACGTGATATTGCGGATTTCACCGAAAGGTCAGTGACCCTCACGAAGGAGATCCTCGACCATCTTGGTGTCAAACCCGGCGACGAGCTTGAACTTGAGCTCTTACCTGATCGAAAAGCTGTAGTCCGTGCTTGCAATCGACAGGTGAGCGTCGAAATTTCCTAGCCGACAATAATTGTCTAATTTAGAAAACTCCCTCTCATGTCATCAACGGGTGGATTTTCCGATGAGTGACAACGACGTTGCCATAAAGCCGAAAACGAAGGTCAAGCTGAAGCTGGATAAGCCGAAGCTCTACAAGGTTCTTCTTTTCAACGACGATTATACGCCGCGCGAATTTGTGGTCATGATCCTCAAGGCCGTCTTCCGGATGAGCGAGGAGACGGGTTACCGTGTGATGATGACGGCGCATAAAATGGGCTCCAGCGTGGTCGTCGTCTGCGCCAAGGATATCGCCGAGACGAAGGTCAAGGAGGCGATGGATTATGCCAAGGAGGCGAGCTTCCCGCTGATGTTTACGGCCGAGCCGGAAGAGTAGCTACCGTTTCCAGTCTTCTGAAACCGCCATCCGTCAAATCGCGCTGGATTTGCGATCGATGACAAAGACCTCGCGGTTCATTGCCAGTTCAGGCTTCGTGGCTGAACCTGTAGTGATGGAAGGAGAAGCAGATGCGCACGCAACTCGTCCTATTTGCTGCCATGGCGATGACGACCAGCCTGGCGGAGGCCGGGAGCCAATCGTCGAATACGAGCTCGAACAGCTCTTCCAATAACGGTGTCGTGCGCGAGCGGGTTGTCGATACCTATTGCGAAGACGGCCGAAGACGGCTGAAGACGGCTGAAGACGCCTATTGCGAACGCTACGTTTTGCGTCGGGTCTATCGCGACGACTGGCGGAGTGGCCATGAGGGCAACCGGCGCTAGGCAGGCGCCATTACGATGATGACGATTGACCTCAGTGCAGCCTGAAGCTTGTCGTTCAATCCAGGGTATTCGGGGTGGCTGCTTCTGGCGAAAAATCGCCCACGCGGCCCACCGAATGCATAAATCCCTTTGATCAGCCAGGGCGCCTGATCTGACAGCCGGTCTTATCCCGCATGAAACCACAGTTTTCATAGAAACGCAGGGTCTCAGGGTTCTTTGAACCGGAGAGGAGCATCACTTTATAGCAATTCTCCTCCCAGGCCGTTGCGCAGGCATGCCGGATCAACGCGCCGCCATAGCCCTTCCTGCGATGGTCGGCATGTGTGATGACATTCTCGATCAGGGCGTATGGGGCACCGTTTCGCGTCGGATTAGGTGTGATGATCAGCGTAGCGGATGCGACGGGCACGTCGTCGGCCAGCGCGATAAATATGGTCATGCCCGGTTGAGCGAGGATGGCCGCAAAGCGCTCGTTTGCCCGTGCCGGATCGATCGCGGGATCATCGGGATTAAGGTGGTGGTAGAGATCGAGAAGCGCCAGTAGGTCGTTGGGGCCCGCGGACCTGATCAAGATATCTCGCTTCGGCATCTTGCCTACTCGCCTTTGTTGCCGAATATCTTCTTCAGCATCTCGGCCATGGGGCCGGTCGCGGGCAGCTTCGGCTGAGCGTGATTGCGTGCCTGAGGGATGTGCGATTGCGCTGCCTGCTTTTTCTGCGGCTTCGGCTTCTCCTCCTCCTCCGCCGCCTTGCCGCCGACGGCAAGAGCGAGCTTGTTCATCAGCTGCGAATCCTCTTTGCGCACAAGCATATCGGCATTGTCGGCAAGCGTTTCCAGAAGTAGCTCCAGCCAGGTCTGGTCGGCCTTGGCGAAATCGCTGAGGACGTGGTGCTGCACCAGCTCCTTGACGCCAGGGTGACCGATGCCGAGGCGCAAGCGCCGGTACTCCTTGCCGCAATGCGCGTCGAGCGACCGGATGCCGTTATGGCCGCCATTGCCGCCGCCGGTCTTCAGCCGGGCTTTGCCGGGAGGGAGGTCCAGTTCGTCATAAATGGCAACGAGATCAGCGGGCTGCAGCTTGTAGAAGCGCATCGCTTCGCCGACGGCCTCGCCCGAAAGGTTCATGTAGGTCTGCGGCTTGATCAACAGCACCTTTTCGCCACCAAGCTCGCCTTCCGAAATTTCCGCCTTGAACTTCTTGGACCAGGGCGAGAAGTTGTGACGCCGGTGAATGGCGTCGGCTGCCATGAAGCCGATATTGTGACGGTTTCGGGCATATTTGCTTCCGGGATTGCCGAGACCCGCGATGATCAGCATTGGCAGTCCGCTCCTTCAATACTTCGCCCGTTTCACCACCGCGAAACGGGCGGGAAGTCAAGCGCAAAGGCAAGGCGGCGTCAGTTGCCGAGGTTCAGTCCGTACTTCAGGAAAATCTCTTTCTGCGTACCGTCGGCGATCAGCTTGTCGAGCGCGGCCTGCATCCTGGCTTGCAGATCGGATGGAAAATCCTTGTGGCAGGCTATGCCCATCGGCTGCGAGGAGAGCATGGTCACCATCTCCACCGGTTGATCCGTCTTCAGCTTCTCGAAATAGATTTCCGAAATGGGCATCATGTCGATACGGCTGCCGAGAAGCTTGCGAAGCGTGGCATTGAAATCCGTCGCGACGTCAAGCTTGGTGAAGCCCTTCTCTCTTAGTACCATCTCGGTATAATCCTCGCGCTGCGTGCCGATGATATATTTCTTGGCCTCCTCAAGATCTTTTGCAACGACGCCCGATCCCTTCCGCGTGATCAGGATGTTGCGGTCGACGAGCAGCGGTTCGATCCATTTGAAGAGCGGATCGCGCAGCGCATTGTGCGCCGTGGCAAAGACGCAGGTCATGGGTTGCGATTGCGCAAGGCTATAGGCCCGGGCCCAGGGTAGCACCTCCATCGCATAGTCGATGCCGATATCAGCCATGATCTTTTCGACTTGTTCGACGGTCGCGCCTTTGATCGCCTTTCCATCACGATAGTTGAAGGGCGGGTACTCCTCGGTTGTGAAATTTACCGTCTGCGACCGTGCCGGCGCTGCGCAATGCAGCGCCAGAAGAGCAAGGAGCAGGAGCTTTTTCATCGCATTCCCTCCTTCGACGTGCAGATCACGAGGCGCGCGCCACCGCATTCGGCGCGTGTGTGAGTTCTTCGATCAATTTTTCGGCATTCTGCGGGCGATGGAAGAGGTAGCCCTGGCCGTAGTCAAGCCCCATCTGGTGGAGGGTGCGGCATTCTTCCTCTGTTTCAATGCCTTCTGCGATGACGGCGCAGCCCATCTTGTGCGACAACGTGGTGATGCCTTCGATAAGCATCCGGCTCTTGTGGCGGACGTCATCGTTCGCGTCGTTGATCGACCGCGTGAAGGACTGGTCGACCTTGATGATATCGACGGGGAAACGGTTGAGATAACTCAGAGACGAATACCCCGTGCCGAAATCATCTAGCGCGATGCGGCAGCCGAAGCGGCGTAGTTCGGTCACTACCATGCGGATCTGCGGGTTGTCGTGCATCAGTACGGCTTCCGTGATCTCGACGACGATTCGATCCGGACGGATGCCGTGTCGCCCGAGGAGTCCGGCGAGTCGGGAGGGCAGTGTGGTTTCGAACTGCAGCGGCGAGAAATTGATCGCAAGGTAGGCATCGTGCATCCCCGGAATCCGGGAAATCTGCGCTAGATGCCCGATTGCCTTTTCCATGATGACGTTTCCGACGCGGACAATCTTGGCGGTCTCCTCGGCGACGTGGATGATGCCAGCCGGGGACATAAGCCCTTTCTGCGGGTGATTGAGACGCAAGAGCGCTTCGAAGCCGGTAATGCGGCGGTCATCGAGGCCCACGATTGGCTGCAGATAGGCATCGAACCAATCCTCGGTGAGGCCGTTCTCGATGTGGCTTTCGATCTCGGCTCGGGCGCGGGCACTATCCAGCATGCCGTTGTCGAAGAGCTGCGATCCGTTCTTGCCGTCGCGCTTCTTTGCATACATCGCCATATCCGATTTCTGCAGCAGTTCGGCGGCATTCGATGCATGGCGCGGATAGATGGCGATGCCGACGCTGGCGCTCAGATGCAGGTCCGGTCCGAAAGGCTCCTCGAAGAGGGAGGCGATCTGTTCGCACATCGCCTTGGCGCGCTTCTCGCCATCCTTGGCCGGAAGCAGGATGGCGAACTCATCGCCGCCAAGGCGCGCTGCCTGGTCGGAGGGGGCAAGATGCGTGTTAAGCCGCTCCACGAGCTCGCGCAGCGCACGGTCGCCCTCGGCATGGCCGAGATTGTCGTTGATCCACTTGAAGCGGTCGAGGTCGACGAAGAGGCAGGCAACTTCCTGTCCCGCGGCATCGGCTTCGGCAATCTTGATGTCGAGCGCGGCCTCGAAGCCTTGGCGGTTCAAAAGGCCGGTGAGATGATCGGTGATCGCCTGGCGGTGATTGCGGTCCTCGGAGGCCTTCAGTTCCGTTACATCGGTCATAACGGAGAGCGAGAGCTGGTTTGGCCCGGTGGCTGTCTTGGATTCCAGGATAAGCACATCCATCACATGGCCGCCGGCGCAGAGGAACTTGACGGTCACGTCGAGCGCCGCGCCGGTTTCCATCCCTTCCTTGCGATTTTGGAAGACGTCGCGGGTGTCGGGCGTCACGAGTTCGGAAAATCTGCGTCCGGTGACGTCGGCCCTGCCGTAACCCGTTGCGACCAGCCAATAATCGCTGACCGCGGTGATGCGATCCTCGTTGTCCAGCGAGAAGAGCATGGCGGGCGTCAGGTTATAGATGTCGGTTGCGAGGCGGTGGGCGAGCTTCAGCTCCTTCTCCTCGCTCTCCAGTTTGGTCTGCATCTCGTTGAAGCTGCGGGCGAGGCGGCCCATCTCATCGCTCGATTGCCAATCGACATGATGGCGCGATCCGAGCTGGCGGGTAGCCTCGATGGCAGCGATGAGCCGCATGAGGGGCTGGATGACGAAGAGGCGGTTACCGATCAGCGCCGTGCCGAAGACGGTGAGCACAGCGAAGATGAAGATGGATATGAAGACGACTTCTTCATGCTTCAGGCCGGAAAATAGGCCGAGCTTTGGATAATAGACCGCGATGCTGCCAAGATTCTTCGGGCCGTTGACTGTGTTGTAGATGATGGCGCGGGAAACCTGAACGAGCTCGCCGTTGAAGGACTTCGGGATGGTCGACTGCGTAACATTGAGCTGGCTGGACTGATCACGGACCTCGACCTTCACGATGGCGCCCTGCGAAACCATCGTGGCGCTGATCTGGGTCACGCTTTCCTCGTCCAGATCCCAGAGCGGCTTTGCGAGCGCCTGGGAATTTGCGACCAGAAGAATGGAGATGTGGTCGCGTATTTCCTTGTCGGCGCGCTCGGAGGAAAGGAAAAGAAACAATACAAAAAGCGGAGCAACAAATATGAACAGCGCTCCGCAAACAATCGCAAAAAATCTGTTCTCAACGGAATTATTCATAGTTTCCGTTTTCTCCCCAGGCCTGAACTTCGGGGCCGTAGTGGCAAAGATGCAAGTATACAAATGCTCGGAGAATGCTTTCACGAATGTGTTAAATGTTGCTGAAGTAAGCTCGCGCCTAAATTGAAAAGGCCCGCCTTCAAGAGGAAAGCGGGCCTTATGATTACGAATTGGTGTATGCGGGTTATGCTTCCGCTTCGCCTTCGCCTTCAGCCGGAGCTTCTTCTTCGACGCCAGCGGCCGGAGCAACGATTGTGGCGACCGTGAAGTCGCGGTCGATAACCGTGGTCACCCCCTTCGGCAGCGTGACTTCGGAGATATGGATGCTGTCGCCGATCTTCTTACCGGTGAGGTCGATATTGAAGAATTCCGGGATCGCATCAGCCGGGCACTGAACTTCGATGGTGTGGCGAACGATGTTCAAAACGCCGCCGATCTTCACCTGCGACTTCTCTTCGTTGATGAAGTGAACCGGGATTTCGACGGTGACCTGCGTGTTGCCGGAGACGCGGAGGAAGTCCACGTGCATCATGAAGTCGCGAACCGGATCGCGCTGATAGTCCTTCGGCAGAACCTTGTACTTCTGGCCGCCGACGTCGATCGTCGCGACAGTGGTCATGAAACCACCGGCATGAATGCGCTTCGTCACCTCGTTGGTGTTGAGAGCGATAGAAATGGGGGCCTGCTTATCACCGTAGATGACAGCGGGAATCAAACCGTTGCGGCGAAGTTCACGGGCGGACCCCTTACCAACCCGTTCGCGCGCCTCGGCCTTGAGCTCGTAAGTTTCCTGGCTCATGGCTATTCCTTTCGAGGTTATTTGGAGAGTCTCCGCCAGGCATCAGCCTTCCGGTGACTGGAGGGGCGTTTAGGCCTTCCTCATCCGCATTGCCTCCAAGGGTGTCTGCGCGGACGCGTGCGCTATAGTATAAGTGAAGCGGAAACGCAAGCTGACGCAACGTCTACATCTTGAGTTGCCGTCCATCGGGTGGCGGTTGCATTTTCTATGGATTGTTTAACCATCAAAGTACGTCACTCCTCGGAATTAAGGAATCCTACGCAGCGAGACAATAATGATGGAGCCGATATCAATGTTCGGTTTTTCTAAATGTTGCGCGTTATTTCCTGCATCACGGTCGAGCACAGCTTTGACGATCTTATATTTGCGACGATCATCTGCTTGCTTGGCTCGCTGCTCACGATGCGGCTGTTTACCAGGGCTCGTCGCACGCAGGGGCTTCAGAGGGTCAACTGGCTATTCCTCTCCGGCTTCGTCGGCGGCTCGACCATCTGGACGACGCATTTCATCGCGATGCTCGGCTACCGCTCGCCGGTCATGAGCGGCTACGATCCCGGCCTGACGCTTCTCTCGCTGTTTATCGGCATGGTCGCGACGATGCTGGGCTTCACGATCGCTTCCATGTCGCAGAAGAGTGCGCTGATCGAAGCCGGCGGCGCCATCGTCGGGCTCGGCGTCGCGCTGGTGCACTACGTAGGTATTGCGGGATTTGAAGTCGGAGGCGATCTGGTGTGGCAGACGTCCTATGTCGCCGCCTCGCTTGTCTTTGCCGGTATCTTCGGGGCCGCCGCAACCAACCGCGTTGCCCGCCCTTTGACACGCTTTTGTAGACACGGCTCGGCCTTGGCGCTGGTTCTTGCGATCGTGCTGACGCATTTCACCGGCATGGCCGGCCTATCGATCATGCCGGATCCGTCCGCAGCGGTGCCGGCCGAATTGATATCCGTCGGTATCATGACCGGTCTGGTTGGTGCGATAATGGTGATCATCCTCGTGCTCGGCGCTTCGACTTACATCATCGATATGCAAACGACACAGGCCGCCGTCGCGCGTTACCGGCATCTGTCGCTGCACGACCCGCTGACCAACCTGCCCAATCGCGCCGCATTCAACGAGCATTTGGCCAGCCTGATCAACAGGCCGAAGGACATGACGGCCCATATTGCCGTTCTCTCCTTCGATCTCGATCGCTTCAAGGAAATCAATGACGTTCACGGTTTTCACGGATCAACGGTTTCCGCCTAAAACATAAGGTATCCGCAACTAATTGAATTCGCAAGCACTTTCGTAGCCTTCAAACCGAGTATCCGCCGACCAGGCGGATTCCTTCTTGGTAGACGGGCCGTTCGGACAGCGACCGTTTAGAGTCTTGCGGTCCGTTCGGCACGGATACAAAAGACTCCGGGCGTAGCCCGTCCGTTGGCTTGCTTGCAAGCCATGAAAGCCCCGCAGGGCTTGTCGGCACTGACCGCAATCTCGGCGGTACTGGTCCGCAATCTCCAGCAGTTGTGAGGTGCCCGTGCGTGCCTTATCTATCCTGATCACTTGGATCGGCCGTCTTAGGGCACTGGCTGCTTCACAACTACGAAAGGGCAAACGCGCGGCACAATGGCATTCATACAGATCGAACGCATTTTCGATGATATCCACGTCTGGGCAAACTTCGCGCCCAATGACGACATTATTGGTTTTGGACAGCAGACCTTCGACGAAGTCCTCGCTCGTATCGACGCCGACAACCACGTCGAGATCAAGGCCGTCTTCGATGATGTCAGGGCGAGCGGCGGAGAAGATTGTCTCTTAACGTTCGAAATCAACCCTGATGGTTGCGACGGAATATCGGATTTTAAGGCTGAGGCCTTGGGCCACGAGCTTACGCTCGGATGCTATTTCGTATTCGCGGAAGGTGGCGGTCTGGCTGGGGTCTTTAGCTGGGCTCGCGCGATTGACCGCATAGTCTCACAACCCATACGCTGAACAGACCGCTTTCCGGCCGAGAATATGTAAAGCTGATGGCCACAATCACCCACGTCTTCGCTATCAATCACGTCGCAAAAATGCTCGGCGAGGATTCTGAACTCCTGGAGGCGATCGTCAGCAACAAGGACAACCTGGCCTACGGCAGTTTTATAGAAAGCGGAAGCTAAAGCTCCCTAGCTTCAAATCTCTGTTATTGGCGCATTGGGGCGCTAATGACCGATAACATTCATTATCGGACACTAGAACGAGAAGCGCCTATTGCGTCCAGATGTGCCCTTCGAATAGCCACTTTGGGACGTCTACATCTTTACAGGCAGGATGATTGGCAAAAACCTGCCGCAGGAAACGAACCGCCCCATATGCTGCGATGATTAGTTCTCGCTGTTGCTGATAATAGGCCTCATCGAAAACGTTGTCCTCGATCTTATGGGCGGGTTTCTGGCGAGCCTTGCGAACGGCCCTGAAACCCTCATTGATGGGGACCATATCGTTTTCGTCTTTGGGCTTAAATTTCGCTGCCAACCACTCCATCAGCAGCGAGATAGTTCCCTTCATTCTTTTAATCTGTTCGCCACTGTCCATCTTTCCGTATTCGTAGACCTCGATATCCCCTTCGAAAAACTTGTAGTTCATGTCATCGGACATCAGCTGGTCAAGCCGGAGGCAGAAATCTGAGAACTCCTTTTTGGTCGGGCGGATCAGAAAGCCGAAATGGTCTGGGCGGCGATAGGCCTCATAGTCGGACTTAAAAAGCCTCGGCTTGCCCATGCTTTCGCTCATGATGTTGATGATCTTCTTCTCTTCGAGGATCGCGTCGAATACCGACACTCCTTCAGGCCATTCCCCGAGAATAGACGAACGGTAATAATCCGGGTGAAGCTGGAAATCGCCTTGGAGTTCAAATCCAGCCCAGTAGGCCTGCTGTTCGGCTGACATGTCATGTAGGTATCGGAGGAAGGCAGCGACATATCGGTTCACGTTCTCATCGAACGCAAAGCCGAACTGGGCATATTCGTGGGATTCTTTATCCTCGCTGTCGCGATAGATGGTTCCGGACGTGTCGTCGACCGAATACCTAAAGGTAGGATCGTTGCGGTATCGCTCCAGCACCTCCAAGCGAAAGGTCCGGAATTCAAGCTGTGGGGCTCCGAGCTTTAATGCCGCTGTATAAGGAGCGGCAGGATCAGGACCAACGCCTGCAACCTCAACCAAGGCCTTTCGAGTGGGAAACAAACACCCGAACTTCAATCCCTTGTTCGACACTCGCTTGACTTGATCGGAGATAGGCCTGGCTGGCAGCAGTCGAATGTGCGGATTATGAGTTTCTTCGTCGTTGATCAGGTCCACCAGTCCCGCCTCGATCAGGTCGATCAACGCAGCTTTCTCGTCCTGCGAATGGATTGCGTGAGCAGGCCAACCATTGAAGTCGCTGGACTCTTGATACTTTTTCAGAACAGTGGCCAATATCGTCGCTGCGTCCAATTTCATCTCCTCGTAGGCATTATCAGTGCCTGCTTTGCACCGTTTATCGCAGAGATACCTCGAAATCATCGGATGCGAAATTGCGTCAGAATTGCACTACAGTAACGGTAATAATGTTCAACTGAGGTGGCGGAGCCGGTGGCGAAATCTTTCGACGAAAGCGAATTTGAGGCATCCCGATCCGGCAATTTCGGCGATCTTCTGCAGGGTCGGGATTACCTCTTCTTCCTGCTCGACAATCTGGACTGGGATTCGCAGCTTTCGGCCGTCCGGATGATGATCGCCAGGAACCGGCATGCTGAGGAAGCATTCAGCAAGGCTATTGAGCGCGACGAGGAAGAGGTTCAAGCTTATAGGGGACCTCACCATCATCATTACGTCGATCAGCACACCGACATGCTGCACGAATCCGTCTTTCGAGACGCAGCTGAAAGCATGGCGGCAATAGGTATGATCGCACCAATGGTCGAAAGCACCTTGGGGCAATCGCTTGCTGCCTTGGGCGAGATGTATACCCGCAAAAATTTGACGCCACCCGAGCATAAACGCTGGAAGCGGGCGAAGAGCAACCCGGCCCGATGGAACTGCCAAATCTATTTCAACGACAAAGGCGAGGCGAAAAGCAACATCTTGGAAGGCTTTCCGCAGTTGGCGGCGGCGTCTGGGCTTGAGCCATTTCTATCGCCGGGTTTCCATGCCTGGTTTAAGGCCATGTTCACCTACCGGAATTTCATGTTTCACGGGGGGTTCGAATGGAGCCTTGAACGTAGGGCAGCATTTAAAGAGGCTATCGAAAAAAACGGTTGGGACCTGTTTACTTGTTCGAAATCAGGGGGCGAACCATGGGCCTTTTACATCACCAATGAAGCAATCAATCAGATGCCGACTATGGTCGAAAATATGCTCGACAGCCTCGCACAGTTCGCGAAATCGCTGCCATTCGAGCTGATATCGGACCCCTGAACGGGATTCCTCCCGCACACTAGCCAAGGGTCGCAATCTCGTCCTCGAATTCTCTGACCCCTTCGACAGCTTCCTTTTCGGTCAGTCGGCCGGACGCCATCAGCTTGAGCTGCAGACCTTGAACAGCTTCAGGTATGCTTTGCCCTTGTCACTAAGCACGCCTCGATAGATGTGAAGCTGCCCAGTCATGATCTCGGCGGAAGCATATTCCGAGATGATCATGTGGGCCGCGTCGGGCACGGACCAGTCACCCTTTACAATCAGGTCGTTGGCGTATTTGTTGTCGTTTCGCAAGCCTCGCGAGACTTCCTGCACAACGGCATCCACGGCCATGTCGTCGTGGGGGCCTTGCCCGCGATACCGAATTCTGTCGGCAACAGCTGGTTTTCAGGCGTGAATTGCTGCTGTTTTTGCTTCCGCTTAAATAGTCCGAATAACATGATGGCTCCCGCATCTTTCAACGCGAGAGCAACTGGTTTGCGCCACAATGTCAACATTGACTTCAGTCGTGGAGATTGGGAAAACCAGCTACATCCCCTCCCTTCAGCTCCGAAGAATTCGAACCAATTCGCTTAGCAAAACATCGAAGCTCTGTCGGAAATCAACTTGGGTGGTGGTCGGAATTGTTTCTCTGCGCCGGATTTGCGTATGGAGCGCACCGTCCGCAATATGACGAAGCGCCGTCTGAATGTGCTCGAACGACCCGCGTATTGATCGAGATGCTTGGCTCGTCACCTGTGAAAAGTTCGTCTGGCCGAAAATTGGTGGGACGTGGTCCACCATCGCCCTCGCGAGCATCGCGACCGATATCGTGTTACCAGCTCCCCAGGCACTGTTGATCTCTTCGCACATTCTCACGAGACGTGTGAGGTCGAATTGACTGTCCGAAATTGCCCGTAGTTCCGCCATCCGGGCGCTGTCGACGAAGTCGCCCCGTTGCTGCCGGGGTATGTGCGGCGGCTCGGACGCTGACAGCCGATCCCAGGCAGCTTTTGTCAGTCGATAACAATCATCAGGCACGAATTGGATCAGTCCGGAACTTGTTGCCTCATCCATGAGGTCGCCTGCACTGTCTTCCGAGGCGGCTCCCATTATGGCGCAGACGTCCATTGCTGAAAATTCGAGCGCGGCGAGATGGTCTTCACCTACCTGCTCTGCCATCCAGCGCAAAAGATTCTCTATCTGTTGATTTGGTGACGGGAGCTTTTGCGCGACCATTTCGTCGATCAACGCAGAATCGATCTCTAGCCAATCTTCCTCGGTCGAATGCGTGCGAATGTAATGACTGACCTTCGCCACAATGAGGTCGTTGACCTTCCCAGTTGGTTGAGTACGGCCCTTCAAGACGGCGACTGCGGTGCCTGTTACAACGAAAGGCCCACAGCGGTCGCAGCGATACTGGCGGACGTCCCCATTACTGCCGATCTCGGCAGCACTGCCGCATACAACGCATTGGCCCATCATATTTCTCACCCCTCAGTGTGCTGGAAGGCCATTGATGCAGAAGCTTTCCGCTCTCGCAACAAAGGCGCAGGCTGTTCCCACAAGCGTTTGCTGGCAAAATCGGGAATTGGCCTACTTTATGCCGCGACCGAGACAAATCTACCGAGCCGTAAGCAGGATCAGTCGTCGAGATTGATCGCCCGACGAGACCTCCGCCGACGCTCCTCTGCCTGCTGCTGCTCATACTCGTGCAACCAGTTGACAGTACCATCGAGCGTCAAAAACGCCGTATCCTTTGCTGCCTGCAAGCTGTCCTGCCAGCGCGGCCATGACGGCGAGTAACCGGTTAGCGTGCGTCATGTGGCTCTTCCAGCGGGCCTTTGTTTGGGGGAGCAGGGTAATGATGAATCCTCCGCCTTTGCGGTCCAGCTACCATCAGCAAGTTGCGTCTGGCCGATTTCGGGAAGGGCGAGGCCGTCGCTTTCCGCGTCGAGCTGCCCCAGGGTGTTGACCCGGCAGAACATCAGATCGTTTCTTTGACCCTTGCCGCCGCAGGCTTCCTGCAGCGTCAACACCGCGCCGATTGGATCGCTTGGAGCTACCCGGCTTTGTCGGCTATTCAGCTTATGCCCCGGCTTGCGGGTATCGGATTCGAGGTTTCGCACACTGGCGACGTTCCCGATTACATCATTCGGAAGGCAGCTTGACCATGACGACCGTTATTCTCAATAGGCCCGCGATCCGCTGACTTTCAAATTCGCTCTCGATGAGGACATTCGAAGCGGCGATTATGGCGTGATTCAGCGCGGTTTAATCCAGGTTCTCCGCTCTATTCCCAACCTGCAATTCAGCTACAAATGGCCCGCTTTGAGGTCGCATTGGCTGACCGGACCATTCCTTTCATGCTCAATGCCTTGACCGTCGCGGGCTATTCCGTCCTGCACAAGGGTGAGATTCCGGGCGAGATCGAGCAGGCCGACCGGCCAAACTGATACCAGCTATTGGGTCGCGATGGCGTCAGCGATGATGCCATCGTTGAGCATTACGCTACCGACCTTGCCCCTCACGGTGATAGAGCAGCCGCCCTCGCAGTTTTCTAGAATGTATTTCCGCTCCTCGCGCGACAGCTTTTTGTTGTCGACGAAGAGCCTATTGGTGCTGAACGGACTGTCCCCAAGCATTGCCATGTCGCCCATCGTGATAAGGACGCCGGAAACTTCCACCTTCTTGCCTTGCATCTGTTTCGCATCGAGCTTGACGTCCGTGAGGGACATAGCCTCGTATCCGCCAGGCTTTACATCAGCGGGTTTCGCCGCGAGAGCATCCACGGTTTTCAATGAAGCTGCCAAGCGCAACACGGTCGCAGACACGCCGTCGTTTGGATGCGCCGAGCATTCTCCGACCACCTTCTTTTCAAACTCGCCAAGACCCGAAGTGTTGGCCTTTCGAAATCAGCGCCGGTCTTTGCGAAGTAGGAACCCATCAGGAAACCGGCCGCCTGGGCGAGGTTTACATTACTGCTCGATTTCAATTTGTCAGTTGAGGAGATCGACATGAAGTCGGCCACGAAATTCTTGCATCGATATTGGTCTTCGCCGTGCGCTTAAAACGCGGCACTCATAAAGAGTGCGAAATAAGCGATAGTCTTCATAAAAAGTTCCCCCCGTACAGCGAGCGGCAATCTGCTCGAAAACAATAAGGGTTGCAACCGAAGTCGGCGGATACCGCCCTTCGTGCAACCTGAGAACGGCGATGGCGGACAGCTTTGTCATCTGGCGGCAGTCCAGTGGGTTAAATCTAAACAAATTTGCGATCCCCGCGAGGCCTAATCCCAGGTCTTCGCGCCGTCGGACGCCAATTTCCCCACCCAGATTTGAAATGGGTCAATTCGGTTGCTGCGTTTGGATGGCGATAAGTGTTACCCCCGCCAAACGACACCGCTGCGAAGCCCACTGTACCGATTCGGGCTATTGGGACGCTACCCACGGGCATCGCTGCTCCGTGATGGCTGACGAGTAGATAATCCACGGGTGCTGTCATAGTGGCAGGAAGAGTTGAATAGTCAGCATCGCCAGTCAGCAATGCCTCTCGTCCTGCACGCAATCTAGCTCTCAGCGTGAGGCCAGTATTGTTCGCGTTTCCAAATTTCCCAGCGCATTCTGCGATAGACAAATCGGGAGTGGTGAAGGCGGCACCGTATGGCCACACAAAAAGGTTTCCGCGCTTTGCAATCGCCATCGCTATTCGGGCAGCGCCCGGGCCCAGCCGCTGACTGGGAACGATCCATTTGGCATCGTAGAGGTCCTTGATCGTACAGGGAGCATGCAAATGGTCCCAGTCCCAGTGAGACAGTATCACGATCTGGTCTTTCGCAAGGTCAACGTCAAGTTTCTTGGGCGCTGTGTATCCGTTCCATGAGACAGGAAGGCCAGTGTCGAAATGGAGGTAGGATCGGCCCTCCTTGTCGACAAATGACACGAAACTTGCTTGTCCGACGTCGCGAACTACGATCTCCGTAGGAGCAGCGATTGACTTGAGGATTGGCTCGATATCGCTCCATTTCCTGCCTACCGTGAAGCGGTTCGAAAGCTCCGCAATGCACGTCGGCAGCGGTTCTTTCGCAGAGGCTGCGCCCAGTGATTTGGGTGAGGGGCCTGAAGGCGGCGACAACGGGTCAACAAGAGGGCTGCCGCCAACGGTGACGACGCGCGTTTGGGCGTAATATCCAAGAGGTCCCAGTTGCGCTTGCCAAGTCATCAAGCCATCTCCGCTCGGCTCAATCTTCAGGCGAAACCATGATCCTACAACCGGTGGAGCCCCCATGACCTCTTCAAACCGACGCGGCGTCGTGACGATACGGGTCAACGCGAAAGCCTTGAACTCCTTCTCGTTGAAAAGCTCACCTTCCGGGTTCCTGGAATCATCGACTTGATCGGCGTCTACACCATCAAATTCTATGGAGGCTCGTCGGTATGGGGATGCGCTCAAAAAGTCGATGCGGGACAGACGGGCGTAAAGGGCTCGCGGTCTGTCGTCTTCAGGGAAAGTGGGCGTAGGTATATCGATTCTCACGGGTTGGCTCCATCAAGCAATTCACGTCATGAATGATAGATGCAAATGTCGCGAGGTAATTGCAACCGGTCAAACGAAACTGATGGGAAGACCGGACGTTTCATTCAACTCGTGAAAATCGAATAGTGGCCAAGATCATTAGGGGAAGTCTACTTAACAGCGTCCGGTCGCAAAGCAGGTGTCCACGCAGTTTGGTTCTAAGGGCGAGCCCATCGAGGTTTTCAAGCAGCTTGATCGATATCTTGATATTTGGCGCTGGACCGTTGATGGCGTAAACCTTTCTTCAGTTGTTGATTTGGGCAAACTGGCAACAGCCAAGACATGCCTGCTTCTCACTCAGGCTTTCCAATCCGTCATGTAGGAATAACCTATATTTTCAAGCCTGAGCACTGACGAGCAGTTTTTCCAAGAAATATTGATAAAACAAGCGTGGATACCGTGAGATGTATTGGCGGAATCATTGTCCAGTCATAGGTTGTGATAACACCAGCTGGGAGTCATCTTCGCATGACGGGCGTCTATCATCATAGAGAGCAGACAGAAGCCAAGCATTTCATCTTGCGGAAATATCTGCAGACATTGGCATTCAAAACCTTACACGGCGGTTGGAGCACCCTTGCTTATATCGACGGCTTTTCAGGACCATGGCAGTCAAAGACGCCGGACCATTCTGACTCCTCTTTCATGATCGCAATCGAAGTGCTGAAGGATGCCCAGGCCAAGGTGCGGGCGTCAGGAAAAAAACCTCGCGTCAAATGCCTTTTCATTGAAGAGAACGCTGCGTCGTTCGCTCAGCTTCATCCGGTGGTGACTGCCCATCACGACCCAGCGAACGATTTCTTTGTCGAGACCTTCAATGGCAAGTTCGAGAATACGCTGCCCCAAATCCGACGGACCATTTCTAACGCCTTCGCTCTGACGTTCATCGATCCGACCGGCTGGACCGGATACGAGTTCAATAAGGTCAGACCGGTTTTCGAACATGCGCCTGGTGAAGTGTTGCTTAACTTCATGTTTGACTTCGTCAACCGGTTCACGGCCTCTTCAGACCCTAAGACGCTCGCCTCATTCGAGGGTATCCTTGGTCCAAACTGGAAAGCACGGCTCAACCCGTTGGTGCCGCGTGAAGAGGCCTTGATGGGCCTTTTCAATGAACAGTTTTGGAAAGCTGGCAAATTCGCACACGTTCTCAGCACCCCGATTGAGAAGATATCTGATCGCACGCACTTTCACATTGTGTACGGAACGCGCAGCCCTGAGGGGCTGGCGGCCTATCGCGATGTCGAATATGCGGCTCTCAAGGATCACGGTATGCGCCGCGCAGCAGCTCGCGAGGTTATCAGGGAAAGCAAGACGGGGCAGACCGATCTGTTCGGGGCTGAGGGAGCGGCTTCTCTAGCGGAAGACTCGATGGAAACTCAAATTGCGAGCATCAAGGTCCAAGCGAAGGACTGGCTTCGCCAACAATTGCCAAGCTGTCCGAAGCCATTTTCCGATATCTGGCCGCCAATGCTTGATAATTTTATGCTCAGAAAAACCGACGCTAGAGACATATGTGTAGAGCTAGGGAAGGCCGGAGAAATCAAGGAAACCTGGCGCATGAATGGGTCCAGGCGGCGTAAGCCTGACGACACCGATAAGATCGAGCGGTCTTAGGCTGCGACAGCGGGCATATTGTCCCAGGTGCGTCCTCGATATGATCGGCCGGTCTTCTTCTTGTTGTAGCCGCCCCACTGCTTAAAGAAGAAGGCAGTGTCAGCATCGGTGCACATGTCGAAGATTTCGTCGATCCAAGCACGGTCCATGGGGCGAGCCTGCGGACCTGATTCACCTCCGACGATGGCCCAATGAATTCCTTTAAGACTCCCTGAGAAGACTGAGCCGATGAGCGGCTCGAACGATACGAAACGGACCTCCGCAGGGACTTCGCGTAGCTCGTCGAGACGATGGATCACCCTGCCGTCCTCAACACTCGCGCCGAGCCAGACATTCGGCAGCACCTCGAAATCATTTTGCAGTATAGCAGCCATCCGATCAGGTCGCTTCGTCAGAATTTGATAGGTGTGGCGGGGTGTCTCCGCCATCACCGACCAAACTTTGCCGATGAAGTCGACCGGCACATCCGGATGGAAAAGGTCCGACATGGAGTTGACGAAGACGTTCCTGGGCCTAGACCAGGTCGTCGGGATTCGGAGAGCGTTCTCATCGAGGTAAAGCGCCCCCGTCCATTTCGCGCGACCGCCTGTTTTCCGCGTCAGACTTCGATACTTCTCAACGCCCATTGCCTCCAGGCGTGCTGCCATCCTCATAGCATAACAGTTGGTGCAGCCAGCGCTCATGATCGTGCAACCTGCCACCGGGTTCCACGTTGCATCCGTCCATTCGATAGTTGTGTCGGCCATCGCCCAGCTCCAGAATGTTTGGCATTGTACCGCGTTTGGTAAACAAACTGATAAAAAGGCTCACTCATGTTGGAACGTGGTGGCACACGAGGATGGATGCTAGAGGCGGCTCTGATCATAAAAAGTCGAATGCCCACGCCATCGCGCCTACGCCGGATCGAAACGTCGTCCCGCTGACATAGGATACCCATGCAGCGGTCGGAAGAGTGGACGATTGACGTGGTACAATACTTCTTACCGCACTTATTATCGTCGATACGACTGCCGTAGGAAACGATGGGACCGCATCATGCTCCGTTTTGAGAAGCGACGTCGCATGTTCAAAGGCGTTGACATTTTTTTCGCGTAGGAGCCCATCGCCCAAATCGACGGAGCGACTACACTTGTTCCGGATGACATCGTCATTGGAAAATTGCACGTTTTGTCAGAAGCTCTTTCTCGACAAACCGTGCGGTTGAGGTGTCGATGCGTAAGTAAACCTTGAGATGCACATTCCCACTTATCGAGTCTGTTGCGGTCGTCACATACTGAGCGTCGCCCTCTTCGACGTCGGGGTCTTCGTAAATATAGTCTACCGACGCTTGTAGGACGCATGGTACATCGAGAATGAGAGAAACGAAGATGTCATCGACTGCCGCGAGAGTATAACCGTCAACCGCCAAAATCTCATCAAGCCAGATGTCCTTTACGCTCCCGTCTGTTAGATCGCCGAAATAGAGGCCTTCAAGATAAGGCGCTTCGTTAGACAAGACCTCAAATAGCTGATCATCGAATCCAGGATGCTCAAAAAGCTGGTCTACTAAGGGCTCCAGATCAATGTCACTTTCGGCAGCGCACGACGCCAAAAGGTCATCAATGGAACCTAAAGGGATCAGCGCGGGGTGCGATCCTGCGGCGGAACGGAGCTGCGCATCCCCTGAGATGACATACATTCTTGCGGAGTTTTCGGCGCAGAAATCCGCAAGCGCCTCTACCATAAATGCGTCCGGGAATTCCTTACTGCCTCGTTTTGCGAATGGGGCAGCGCCAGCGAAATACTTCTCGAAAATCCTGCGAACAGGTATCTGCTGCGCCAAAATGTGGTTGGCGTTGAAGTCGTTGATAATGACGTCGAGGAACGCTTTCCAGAGAGACTGGCCCAACTCCTTCTCATCGACTTCCGAAAGCTTGGGAAAGGCATTGCTCAATTGGGACATGCGTTGAAAGTCATGGGCAATCTTCTTCAACCGCGCGGCGCGTTCCGAAACCAATTCCATAATTTGGCGGCTGACTTCAGCGTACGTGATGTCTGTCGTGTGAAGGACAAGCTTCCCTGCGAGGATATAATCTCCAAAGACTTTGAACTGGCTGTTGCGGACGTTGTATCCTGCCCGCCTATACACCTCGGTATCGAGAAATACGTGTCTGGTCTTTAAAGGTCGAACCTCCTGACGGGTGGGTTTAGAACTCACGACTCGCTCCTGTTTTTAGAGGCCTTTTTAACGCCTGGCGGACAATATGATACCCGCAAAAAAGGTGAGGCGTTTACGGGGCGAGATATTGGATTTCATCGACCGATCTGACGGAGCAGATTGGGCATATTTATCAAGCCGTCGACGTGGGCGGGTACGCCGAAGATGCAGCAATCGGAAGCGACTTGCGCGGCTTCTTCGCGCTTGCCTGCGAAAGAAAAGCGGTTATCGCCAGCGCGACGACAAGCAGGAATCTGAAGCGTTTCACGAGACCTCGCTACGTGCGTGTCGGCCTGGCCAGTACGACCAGAACAGCGGGTCTTCCATCCTGATGAGATCGTTTCCCTGCCAAGCACCTATCTGATGCCTAGTGGCATCGACTGCCGTAGCCATCGTGCCATCGGGCCGCAGCACGGTGAGGTCAACCGCGTCGATCCAGCTATCAATCATCAAACCCCGTGGAAGCCCCTGCACCTTAATTGCGAAGTTGGGGGATTGGCCCTTGGCGTCAGGGCCGATTGGAAAACCTGCCTCCCGCAATACGCCGCGAAACGATGGATGATTGATCACGTCGCCATCGAATCTGATCCCAAGGTGCTGCCATGCCCTCGTGAAGTGTTCACCCTCAAAATTTAGGGTTTCTTCCTTCTGTGATCCAGCTGGAGCGGAATCGTCGAAATTCTTGCCAAATGGTGCCGTCACTGACGGATCGGTTTCGTAATAATCGATTGCATTGTTGACGTGCACGAAATTCGAGAAGCGCTTCTTCTTCGCCAGCGGTGCACGCAGCACCCAGCTGTTGTTGAAGACGTAGTGGGGGCCGTCGGCGACGTGCTCTGTCGGGAATTTGAAGAACTGACCCCTGGTGTGCGTGTCTTCTTCGGGACCGGGCTTACGCAGGTTCCAACCGATGTTTCCGTAGATATAGAAGTAGCCGGAGCGTGCCATTTCCAGCGAGAACGGCACGTAGCAATCGACGATCACGTTGTGCCGGACCGTCCAGTTCCAGGCAAAGTGCTCGGGTTCAATGGCATTGTCTCGGATGCGAATGAACCAATTTCCTTCGATCAATACGTTGCGCGAACAGCTCTCAACAATGGGCTCGGCCACCTGGTTGAAAAAGTGAATCCCATTGAAGGCGTCAGCGATGATGTTGTTTTTGATGACGACGTAACCTGCGATGCTCCAGGCGCGAAAGAAGTCGCCGTCATACGCCCGCGCGTCGCTCTCGACGTTGACCAGCTTTCCCGTTTCTTGACGCTCGCCATGCACTTGCTCCCAATCTATATCTCGCCAAAGCCGCGATGGAGTGCCTTCCAGCTCTTTTTCGATTGTTCGTCCGCAGCGGATCGCCTCGCATATTTCCCAGCCATTTCCACTGGGGTCCTGCACCCAATCACAATCGACGACCAGTATATGCCGAGTGTTGATACCCGTGGCACCTATCGCAAAGGTGCCACCGCTGATTTTTAGCCCGCGAATTGTAATGTGCTGGCAGTTCTCCAGATAGATCGCTGTCGGCCAGCAACCTTCGAAATGCAAGTTCTCGATGGTGACCCACTGGCAGTTCTTCAGGACAAACGCGCCATTGTCCGCAAGATAATAGAGACCAGGGAAACGACCTCCGGCCTCTTGCGCGGCGGCGAGCCTGTTGCCGGTTTCTTTGTACTCCTCAAACCTGACTTTCGGTCCGACCACCGCACCGGAACCGCAGATGATGATCGGGTCGGATTCGCTCCCGGCAAGCGACGACAGTACGATGGGCTTTCCGTAGTCCCCCTTCGTCAAGTGCAGCTTATCGCCCGCTGTAAGTTGTCGAACCTTTCTGTGCACGTTGTCGGGACGTGCGTCGCGCGATCTTCCCATGCTGGTTTTCTCCGTTCGAACGGGCGATCAGGGACCGGCAGTCCAGGCGGTGAAAATTGGGAAGTGATCGGAGCCGAATGTATCCGATGCCACTTTTGGCGCGGCAAAAGACGCAGCTTGGGCGGCCGGTGCGGATATATGGTCGATTGCTTTGTCCGCGAATTCGGTGTCCTTGAAAGTCCGGCCAAGGTCCTTCGTCAGCATCGTCCACTTTTGGCTACCCGCCAGCGGCACTGTCATTACCGCAAAGGTGTCGTCGAAGCCATCACCCGTACAAGTGCTGGCAGGAAAGGGCGCTTTCGCGCAAGTGAAGGCTGCCAGTTGGCAATCGTCGAACGACTGGCCAAACTTGCCTGGTTCGAAGGATGTGTTCCAATCCCCGGCGATCAACACCGTACGGCCATCGGCAACAGCGTGGTCGGCGACCACTTTGGTCGCTGCTATCACTCGCTCGCGTTTGAAGGCGTTGTCCTTGTCTGCCTTGGCCTTCACGTCTGAACCGTTGTCCAGAATGCTTTGAAGGGCAGGGGCCGGAGGTAGGTCGAGCTTTTTCAAACCCTTGATTGCGTCGCCTGCGGCGAAGCAAGCGTCATTGGAATTGGATTTCAGATGAACCGGGAAGAGGGTCAGACCGTTTGCCAGGTCAACACGCAAGGTTCCTCGATCCGTAGCCGCCAAGCCCATCATGTCGATGCCCTTCAGCGGCATCTCGCTTACGGGTATCGAGCTGTCTCCATCTGGCTTGGAGTTCGTGAAGACCTGGACAGTGCGGCCTTCGGGCTTGGGATCGAACTCGATGACCGAAGTGATCGGTATCTTCGAGAGGACACCGACTTCCAGACTTGCATGGATTTCGTCGCCCTGGACCTGACCATCAGACGTTGTTGCATAGTACGTCGGCCACCCGATGGCCTCGGCGATTGCCTTGATGTCAGGCCGCCCGGTCAGCTCGATCAAAACGATCACGTCAGGGGAGAGGGTGTCCGCCATCTTTTTGTAGTCGGACGCTCGTACGAGAAGCTTCTCGTAAGGTGACGCAGCGATGTTCCAGGAGACTATTTTGACGTCGGCAGCCCAGGTATTGGTTGCAAGCAACGCACCGGACGCGAGAAGAAGCGAACGCAAGCAGTTCATTTCGATAACCCCTCAAGTTTGCGAAATGCGGATGCGATGTAGATTTTTGGATGCCCAAGCGATATTACTCGCCTAACGTGAATTTCTCAAGGCTGTAACTACCAAGGCGACAAGACTATAATTGGTATTATTCGCTTGCAGTGATTAAACGCGCGATGATCGGGCCCGAGCGAGCACCCTGTCCCCCAGCCTTATGATCCGGCTCAAGTTTTCGGCTTTACGAAGGTCCCGTTGATCCAACCTTCCGCGCCGGAGGCGGCGGACTTCACACGCCACCACTTCCCTTGTCTTTCCAATACCGTCAGTCCGCTCCCTTTTCCAAGGGTTTCGATTTTCAGATAGGCAGGTGCAGGACCCTCGCGCAGGTTGAGGTCGGTCGTCGTCACGAACGGCTCGACGGAAGCGGGGATATTATTTTCGTCACTTGAGGCGACCGGCGGCGGTTCATCGAATATTCTAGGCGACGAAGAAACCTCTTTTCTTTCCAAGGGCGGCAGAAATGGTTCCGAAGAAGATGCGGGTTCGTTTAAAATCTGTGTCTTCACGGCAGGGGGAACAGCAAGGGAGATTTCCATTGCCTTGTCGAAGGCCGCTTGAAAATCGGGCTCGATCGATCGTGTCTCAACGGCGGATTTTGACGGATCGGCCGAAACTGAAAGGTTTTCCTCAGGCTGACTAGCCGACGGGGAGAGGGTGGTTCCGGTTGGCTCGGGCGTGATTGGGGTGGATGCTGTTGTTGATGACTGCGGGGACGAAGAACTCGGAAAAACAGACTTCGCGCTGCCAGACTCGCTGTAACCCGAACGACCGAAGTTCGACGAGTGGCGAGGCTTCGCCGTCGACTGCGCGATGACGACTGCGCCGACAGTCATGCCGATAATTATCCAGAAGCCCTTATAAGATGTAGACACTCGTCCCCCTAACCGATGTCCAACTCGACTTGTTTGAGGCGTGTGTAAGCATCGACAAGTTGCTGCGGCGGCTTGACGCGAAGTGCTGAGGCGGCGTCAGCGATCTGCTTTAAGTCGACCGGAGCCTTCAACAGCTCACGTTCAATTTCAGCTCTCTGCTTGGCAATCTCGGATTTGACCGCCTGAACGGCTTGTGGGTCTGTCGGTATCGATGCATTGAACACGAATTTGCGTTCAACAGATCGCGCCCATGCCTCGATGTCACTAGCAAGTGACGGGCCAAAGCCGGGCACGCCCGTCACAGACCTTTGCCGAACATCCAACGCGCTTTCGAAACCATAAGACGCAAGCGTTGCTTTTCGTCCCTGGCCAATGCGCGGGATTTTGGCCCGGTCGACAAGGTGCGAGTCCATGTGCTTTTCAAGCTGCAGCTGCCTCTTCTTCTGCTCCAGCGCAGCGAGTTTTTCCCGTTCTTTGGTGGGCAGGGCCGAGTGAGCGTTCGCAAGGGACAGATAATGGCTACGCCGTGCTTCGAATGTTTCTGGCCCTGCCTTGCTAAGCCATATTTTCTTCTGTTCCTCCCAGCCCGATTTGGCATTGTTATGCTCGGTGGCAAACTTTGCTTTCAGGTCGAGCGATCTTGCGGCAACGATACCCGCGCCTATTACCAAGGCGAGACCCCAGAAGCCGCTGACCTGCGACATAAGATAAAGCCCCACTACGATCGCCCCAAGACCAGCGAGCACGGTTAGATTTCGTTCGCTGCGAGCACCTCTTCCTGCCGAAGACATGGCGAGTTGGGGAAGCGGACCCAACGCCGACTCCGGGTTAGGCGGAGAAGGTGGAGCTGGCATTGTTTTGATAGCGGTCAGGAGCTGCCCGATGTCCATGATCGGAGCAGTCGGAGAGAACTGGGCTGGGAACAGGGACCTGCCCATTGAGTGCTCAAGCTTGCACCAAGGGCAAGCCCCAACATCTCGCTTATACGCGTGGGATTTGTCTACTGTGCAGATTGCCAAGATCGCTTCGGCGTTCTTGAGTAGTCTCACCCAGTCAGCGGCAGCGGGCCGACCTCCAGGTTGTCGGGCAGGCGGCATGAAGGCTGCCTCGAATGCTCTGCGGATGTCGTCACCGTAATCGCCAAGACCTGGCACAAAGGGCGGCGGCTCCATCATGGTTTCCGACTTGCGTGAGCTGTAGGCAAAGCGCCCACCGCCTATCGCCGTCTTGATGTCCATGTCGCCTTTGCCCAGGTACCTGCCAGCATAGGGATGGCGACCAAGGAATAGAAGCTGGAAGAGCAGGACAGCGAGACCGAAGTTGTCATGGTTTGGCGTGCGATCCACCTTGTCGAAAGACGCCCCCTGCAATTCAGGCGGGGTATATTCTGCTACGCCGACAAGCGACCTATATGTTGTCGATCCAGAACGGTACTGGAAGGAGTCGCTGTCGATGAGTGTGACCAGCGCCTTGTTACTGACAAGGATGCCCGAATGATTGATATCCCCGATTACGCACCCGGTCGCATGGATGCTGGCGACCGCACTGGCCAAGTTGATCGCCGACCGCAAAAGGAACTGCGAGTCCGCCGTTGGGAACTCGGTCTTTCGGCTGCCAGGACCGTAGAGGTCGTGGACACTCTTATACCCGGCGACTTTTTTCATTGTGAAACCCAGAAACTCACCGGATGGTGACTTGAGGGTATCGATAGGGAAGGCGACATAATCGGACCGGACATGCAGCCGGTCTGCCACCATCGCAGTTACCTTATCGCGCCTGTCTTTCGCCTTGCCTGGATTGTAGATTTTCGCAGCGAGGTCTGCGGTTTCAGCGATGTGATGGACCGCGCCTTCACCACCCTTGCCCAACGTCGCGCCCAGCGTCAATCGGCGGCCATCAGAGGAAATTACCGTAGTCACGTTCGAAGCCCCAGGATCAAAGATTTGTCATCGTCGGTCCGTTCACAAACATTTGGGCTGTCGAGGTACGCCCGAAGCGCGTTGGAAAGCTCCTTATCGACGGAGCGGGCCGAGGACAGTTTCAGGGGCGCGAGCATTCGATTGAAGAAAGGGCCATGGGCGGTCTTGGCTATGTGATCGAGGACGAGACGCTCTATGCCGTCTGAGAAGACTGCAAACTCCGCGATTTGTCCTTCGACCACCACGACCTCAAGGCGAGGCTGGGGATCGTCGGTCACAAACGATGTGGTAGATGCATATTCGCCCTGATAGGGCCAGGACGGGACCTCCCATTCTTCTGAAGCTGAGCGCCGGATTACTGCGGCTCCATCGCCAATATGAATGACGACCGACGCCCGATCTCCAACAAGTACCGCAACCAGCGTCGCAGCAAAATCTCGCGGCCGAGCCTCAGCAGCTTTGGCTTTGTGATTGATGGCTTCCCGCACTGTGTCGATCCAATCCCACACGACATCCTCGTCCAGCTCTGCGAGCGAGGATCGAACGAGAAACTGGCGGCAGGCCTTGAGAAAGGCGATGCAGACGGTGCGAGAGCCAAATTCCGCCAAAGAGGCGCTTCCGGCACCGTCGGAAACGACAGCTACCATTACCGAGCCGTCGCCTGTGAGAAACTCTTTTGCGCAGGCGTAGTCCTGGCACGGCGCATTTTTCTTTATGTGGGACGTGCCGATCGAACGGGCTCCCGCCCATCGCCATGTGCCATTCATGAAATAGAGGCCCACCCATCCGGCGTTGCCGGGTTCGACAGCGGAACTGCATCGCCGGGGTTCGATTGGGAAACCGAGCTGAGGGAGCTGGACAGCCAAGAGAACAAATCGCGGAAGCGGAGTTCCTTCAAGGCGAGCGGCGCACGGGTGCTGATCTGTGAAAGCACCTCCATATTCGCGCCTTCGACACCAACCGCAAAGAAGGAGAAGGCCTTTTCAGCTTCACCGGCTTTCACAAGACTCGCGGCATTCTTCCAAGCGTCGGTCGGGCCACCGTCGGTGATGAGGAATACCCAGGGACGGTAGTAGGAGATGCCATTCTGACGATACTGGTTTTTGCGATCACGGAGCAGCTGCAAGCCTTGCTCGATCGCGGCACCCATGGGCGTGTCACCGTGCGATTCAAGGTTCGGCGCATACCAGTTCTGAACGCTCTGGAAATCGTTGACGATGCTTACCGGGCCGAAGGTGACCACCCCGACCTCAACGCGCTTTGCTGCCAGAGCGTCAGCAAAAAGCTCATCTTTGAACTGAACGAGGCCATCGTTCAGTTCTCGGATCGGCTTCCCGTTCATTGAGCCGGAAACGTCAAGTAGCAGGAGGCACGGGCAGCGCGGTTCCGGATTGTCAACGAATTCGGCACCTTCAAATGGCTGCTGCTCGAAAGGATTGGTCATTGGGAACCTCGTTGATGGAAATGATTAGTTCGCGGCGATACCGAAGGCGTCCAGAACCTCGGGGGTGATCGTCCCCGTCGCCCGCAGGCGATAGTCTGTCTGCATGGCGAGTAGCGCGGTCTTGCAGGCTGGACCAACCTTTCCGTCGATCAGACCGGAGTAATAGCCATAAGCGGTCAGCGCCGTCTGCACCCGCATCACGATGCGGGTGAACTTCTCGCTGTTGCCGGGTAAGGTCTTTAAAGGTGCTGCTAGTGCCGGTGCAGCCGGTGCAACCGCATAGGCAGGCGTCCGTGCTGCCGGAGCAGGAGCGGGAGCCGGGGCGGGTGGCATGTAGGTCGGAGCAGGCGCGGTGTACGTTGGTGCAGTGTAAACGGTCGAGGGACGTGTGTAGGTCGGCGAGCTATACGTTCGATAGCTGTATCCCCCGCCGCTGCTCGAACGATGGCTCGAATGCGATCGATGGGAACTATGGGAACGGTGGCCAGCTAGCGTGTAGATATGTTTGAGCTTCAGTCGCTCAAGCACCGACGGCACCGGATTTGGCTTTGCGACGAGGTCGCCTGGAAGCATTGCATCTGCCTTCGACGGCAGGAAGCCCGCCGCAAAAAACGACGGAATTAAAAACAGCCTCTTTTTCATATTGAACCTAGCCCAGCGAACCCCTCGTTGTGACTATACCATTCGAAAAAACCACCACAAGCTGCGCGAGAGCCACACCCCGAGCAAAAATCGAGATACTTCCGTTTCCAATCAGAGATGGTTGAAGGAGCGTAAGGGCGATACTCAGGTGGGACCGAACAAAGCGGGAAATTATACAATGCAACCGATGTGCCTCGGGCCACGCTTCGATCGATAGCCGTCGCAACTGGCAGAAAGTCAGAGGATGTATCGAAAAACGACTTGGTCCAGTTCATCCGGCCATAGCCGATGCGTTCCATTTGCATCAGAGCCCAAACGTGGACGAAACTCAAACGGGTGAAGACGAAATCTGCTAGGTCGGCAAGGTCCGAAGCGTTCTGTCGCATCACTACTGTCCGCAGTTCGACGGACGCCCCGCAGCGCATCAAGATGCCAAGCCCCCTCTCAAGCCGTCTGAATGCACCAGCCTTACCGACGATTTTATCGTGCGTGTCCGCGTGGGCGGAATAAAGGGGCACACCCCACAAGATGCGACTTGTTCCGATTTCCAACAGCTCAGCGACGTCGGATGCCTCAAAGTGCTGCCCATTGGTCAAGATGTGGAAGGTCACGTCCGGTCGCGCAGCGGTCACGGTGCGCAACATCTCGAAGAGCCGATCCTTATGGAGAAGGGGCTCTCCGCCTGAGATTCCGATCACTGCTCCCTTGGGTGAAAGCAAGGCTGCTTCAGCAAATTGACTGAACAGGTCCGTATGATGCCGCTTTGGCGGCTGGGAGCACATAACGCAGAGCTGGTCACATTGTTCGGTGACGAGGAAGGTATTGTGCTGCGACGAAGCGCGGATCAGCCTGTGCGCGGTCGCTTGACCAGGCAAGACAAGGATGACGTCGCCGTCGTACTCTTCGGGCTCTGCCGGATGGATCACAAGGGAAAAGCCGTGGAAGTCATATTCCAGGCGACCATCATCGCGAGCGATCAGGATCGCGTCGGCCTCGGACGGGGTGTTGGAAAGTGAATTGCGCAGCCGAACCACGATGGGCTCGTCCAACGGTAGGGGATCGATTTTGACCCGGAGATTGATCATCGATGCCACCTTGCCAGAGCCTCATCGAAGTGAGGAACACCAGCCCAGATTGCCATGGATTTCCTGACCTTCGGATCGTCGGAGTAGATCATTGAGAAAATTTTATCGAAGATATGCGTATGCCGCTGACAGAAGTCAGTTAGGTGCTTTGGCATATCGATCCGGCCATAGCGGGAGAGATCGTCGATGAGGTCGACGCCGCAGAATGGCTGATAAGGGCAGTGCAGGCAGTCTGGGTGATAATTGTTTAGAGCTTCCGAGTTCAACGTATCGATAGTCGTTCGCTCAATCCCGTCGAAGACGTTGCCCATGGATAGATCAAACTGGCCGACGCGGGTGACCATCCTCGCTTCATCCGTTGGGTAAAATTTGCCGTCGTAGTCGACGACGAGGTATCCGTGACCAACGATGTTCGGATTTCTGAGGTCTACGTGCCCGTTGTGTCCTGACCTCAGGACCCGGCGAAGACAGTGGACGAAATAGTATTCCTCCACAGCGAGGTTAGCTGTCCAGTTGTACTCGATGAGGTCGTCGATAAATGCCGAATGATAGACGTTCCAGACCTCGGCCGCCGCCGCCGCGTCGAACTTCTTACGAGCAAACCCCTGAAAATTTATGGGCCGCAAATAGATCGATCGCATTCCAAGGGACGCGTAGGTTTCGATCACAGATCGCGTTGGCGGTGGACGATGTGGATTGATCGTCGGCAACGCGGACACCTTGTCACTGCCCAACTGTTCAAGAGCGCGATGAAGGTTCGATGAGAACGCCTGGGTTTTATCGGGGCTGAAAGTCCTCTGACTTTCGTGCGTGAACATATCACCGTCAAGTGACGTGCTGACGAATACGTCCGGCAATTCCAAGAACCGCCAAGCGTCTTCGCTCATATCCTGCAGGTTCGTACAAACGACGAACTCGCAGGTTTCGAACTTCGTCAGACAAAAGTCGCGAACCCTGTCGAGCACATCGAGCCGCAGCGTAGGCTCACCGCCCTGAAACTCGATCTTGATTTTTCGGGTAGACAATCCGTTCAAAAAGCGAATGCCTGCGTCTAGCGTCGGCTCATCCCAGTCAAATCCGGATGTGTTTTCGTTGACCCGTGAGACCTGACAATAACCGCAAGCGAGGTTGCAGCGTAGTGTGGGGACGAGGATCACGTAGTCCAGCTGGCCAGGGGTGTAGAGACGGCTTGCAAACCTGTGCTCGAACCCCGCGTATGCGAGATCACCAACTTCCTCAAAGGCATGGCCGTTGTGGTTCAAGAAAAATTTATCTTCTGCGGTCAGGCGACCGAGCGCGTAGCGCGTGAGAAAGTCATTGTCGGATTTGAAGTAGGTGCCTGCGTCGTCGGCAAAGAGCAAGTCGCCGGATCGAGATGGCCTGAAACGTAATGGGAAGACTGTCATCGGCCGGTCACACCGGCGAGCAGCGTGCGCCTTAAGGACAGAGTCTCGCTATAAATCTTTTGGCGATAGAGGCAGTACAGGAACTGCTGTTCAAGCTGCTCAGCGGACACGCCGGTCTCCCCATCGATCGTTACGATATCCCCAGCGATTGCCACATTCGATCCAGGAATCAGGTAACGAAAGCGCACGGTCGCTTCGGCGACGTGGGGCATCAGCTCGGGAGCAATCTCAAAGTTCATGGCATCTTACACGCTGGGGCTGTGCGGTCTCTGAGCGAAATCTATCTGGCTAAAATTGCGCCAGCAATCGCTAAATCTTCTGATGGTTGCGAGGTTCAATGGACATTTTCGGCGATGGTCTTGTAGCAGTTGTTCAGTGGACCTACCTCGTGCTTCAAGAGGTCTGTCCAGGTATCATCGTCCAAGCTAAAAAACTGCACGTAGCATTTGCTGGCATCGTAATCGCCCCACTGAGCGACGATCAGGCGACTATCGAGTTGGTATTTCAGCGTGAGATACACGTTGCCTTCGCCTCCGACCGGAAGTTCGTGTACCTCTCCCGTGCGATTGTTGCCGATGTAAGCGAATGAGCACCCGGTCCCGCAACCAATCTGAATAACCGAATATTCCCCGGCGAACGAGGGGCCGTCGGTCATGCCATTCGTGATGCGGGTGCGAAAATTGCTGAACTCCTTATCCCTGCCGCTGAAGTCAGGGAAATTGTTAGGGCCGGAGTAAATGCGGAATACCGGCAGCTGCGACGGCTTGATCTTCGCCAGGGATATAGACCGGTGCGTTGCAGGAGCAAGATCGGAGGATGTCCAGGAAATAGGCTTATACCCGATGTCGATGGTTCGATCTGACCCCTGGCTCTTCTCTAGGTACTCTCGTCGCGAAATTCCTATGGCGCTCAGCTTGGCAGATGTCCCGGCATTCCGATATGCATCTTGATTATATTGCTCTTGTAGCTTTTTGGCCTCATCGCGGCTGATCGACGTGACAAAGGTCGCGACGTAGTCGGTCGCGCTCACATCGTAATAACTCACGATCTTAATCGTCCCCGATAATGACGCGACAACCGGCGGCGTTGCACGGTAAAGAATGCCGCTCGCTCCCGTTTTCGATCGCAGGTCAGCGAGCGAGGTCTTTCCGAAAGTGAAGCCTTCATAACTAGCGGAAGGACCGTCGCCGGTTCCGTCCCAGGATGCCAGGAGTGCCACGAGCCGGTTGGATGGCTTTTGGTAGGTCACGTCGAGATCAACGCGATTGTTCAAATGGAAAGTCAGGGTGGTGAAGGCACCATCAGCTTTAATCGCTGCCGCAGTACCGAGGCGCTGCAGCACCCCCTTGTCGTCTCCCAAACGGAAGCCCTCAATGGACTGGGCTGAAAGGGATGTGGTCGAGAAGATTGCAAACAGCGCTGCCACGGCAGCGTAGATCAGATGCATGACGATTCCGCGACTAGGGGAGATAAGCAGTTAAGCGCACAATAGACGTTGAGCCTCATTAGCCGAGCACCTGACGTCTGTTCGGCCGGACGATATTCGAGAAGAAGCTGACGATCTTACCTTCACGGCTGGCGTTTTCGGCCTCCCAGCCAAATTTCCAGGCGTCGTGGCGAGCGATCCAGTCTTCGAGAGCGATGGTGTCCTTGGTCGGCGTTCGACCTGGCTTCAGGTATGGATTTTCGTGCGATGCAAGCCCGAGCACTCGCGCTCTCGAACCGGCCTCCTGCAGGTCAATAAGTTCTTCGATGGTCACAGTTCGTCCCCCACTGTGCCATCATGCTATCATCCGAGGGTTGGTATGCAAGGTCTCGCTAATTGAATAGTAGAAGTTGGGTTAACCTCAGTGATATCGACTGGTTAGGCGTTCGAACCAAGGAGTATGAGCTGCGACCTAAACTTTGGTCATCGCTGGATAATGACCTGCGTTCCGGGCTGTACCATCTCGTAAAGCTCCTCCTGACGGTACATTCGAAAGCAGCCGCTCGATGCATTGGTGCCAATGGAGGAGGGGTCGTTGGTGCCGTGTATGCGTAGTAGTCCGTCGGCAAGGTAAATCGCGCGGGTTCCAAGCGGATTTGCGGGGCCAGGCCTCACAACCGCTGGAAGCCTTGGGTTCTTCTGGCGCATGCTCGCCGTCGGCCGCCATTCGGGATGCTCTCGCTTAGAAACCACCCGAGTTGATCCGTACCATTTCTTGCCTTCACGGCCAACGGCAATGGGGTAAGCGAACTGTTCACCCCATGACGTCGTGTAAATAAGCATATGCTCGCGTGTGGCGATTACGATGGTTCCCCTCGTGCTTCGCGTCGATGGTTCCCGCCGTTCTTGCAAAGGTTCCCGATAGCCAGGTTCTGGCTCGTAGTAGGGAGGAGGGGGATAGGGGCTGTAAGGGTCCTCATAGCCATAGCCGTCGTATTCATCGTATCCATCATACGGCGCGTAAACTTGGGCTTGGGCATGCATCGCTGTCAGAAAGAGAGCCGCAGCAAGGAGAACCAGCAATCTCATTCGTCGCCATCCGCTTGTTATACAGGCATGATTGGGCGGAATTCCGTGGCGGTACTATGGCCGCTGGCTCGCAAGAAAATCGAAATGGTACTGTCGCTCGGGATCGAACCGCCTCCTTCATTTCCGCTTTCGCCGAGATCGCCCAGCTGGCATCGATCAATGCCATCGGGCTGATTCATCCGTGCGCATCCCAAAGTCGCTCTGCGGGACTTTGCGAGTGAGATACTTGCGCCGTACTGTTTAACGAGCACCTGACGGTCGACTTCCTCGCTGCGTGCACAGGCTTCACAAGCGACGACAAGAACCTGACATCGACCGTGCCAATGTGATCATGCCTTCTTCCGCCCCCTGAGATCGGCCTCCACGCTCTTCCGAAGGGCGTCCATGATGTTGATCACGTTCGGACCCTTGGCTTCGGCCTCATCCTTGCCTTTCGCCACTTTCTTCTTCGGCTTCAAAGCCTTCTTCTTCTCGGCAATGATCTTCAGTAGGCTTTCCTGGATCGGATCGCTGACCATGGCGGGCGACCACTTCTTCGTCTTCTGCTTGATCAGCTGCTGCACGAGCGGAATTAGGTCCGGGTCCGCTTCTTCGTCAATGTCTTCGAAGTAACTTTCCTCCGGCCTTACCTCGTCGCCAAAACGAAGTGTCCAGAGTACGATGCCTTCATCGCGCGGCTCAAGCACGACGGCTCGCTCGCGGCGGCCAATCACCAGTCGTGAGACGCCGACGACGTTGTCGGCCTCCATGGCATCGCGGATGACCGCGAACGCTTCCTGTCCGACCGGATCGTCGGGCATCAGGTAGTGCGGCTTTTCCAGGTAGACCCATTCGATGCTGTCTTGCGGTACGAACTTCTCGATGTCGATCGTACGCACGGTCTCAAGGGCGACGGAATCCAGGTCATCGTCCGTCAGGATGATGTAGTCATTTTCACCTCGGGCGTATCCCTTCGCCTCGTTCTCGTCTTTCACCGGCTTTCCGGTAACGGAATCGACGTACTGCGATACGACACGATTGCCGGTCGCCTTATTCAGTGTGTGAAACCTGACTTTCTCGGATTCCGACGTAGCGGGGGACATTGCAACGGGGCAGGTGACCAGCGAAAGCTTCAGGTAGCCCTTCCAGTATGGACGTGGTGCCATGACCGATCCTCCTCAGCTGGCCTTGCGGTGAGCGGCAGCGCCGGAAGCGGGTTTCGAGTGCGATGCCCGGCGACGCCCTGCGCTTGCATTCGCGTTGGCGGCCGTGCGCTTTGGCTTGTCGGTCGCCTTCATCATCCCGGCACTCTCGCGCAGTGCCGCAAGGAGGTTGTTCGGCTGGGAAACCTTGACCGGCTTCTTCTTCGGAAGCGCACGGCCCTCCATCTTTGCCTTCACCAGTTCGGCGACCGCATTCTCGTAGCGGTCGTCGAACTCGGCGGGATTGAACGTCCCCTTCTTGGTTGAGATGATGTGCTTGGCGAGATCGAGCATTTCGCCAGCGATCTTCATCTTGGGCATCTCCTCGAAAGCTCTTTCCGAGGACCGGACTTCGTAGTCGTAATGCATCGTGGTCGCGATCAGCCCCTTTCCATGAGGACGAATAAGCACGGTCCGCATCCGGCGAAAGAGAACAGTTTGCGCGATTGCAGCGACGTTCGACTTCCGCATGCCGTCGCGCAGGGCGGCGAAGGCATCTTCCGACACCTTGTCGGTCGGCGTGAGGTAATATGGCTTGTCGAAATAGACGTCGTCGACGTCGGAGCAGGGGATGAAGGCCTCGATCTCCAGGGTCTTGTTGCTCTCCGGAATGACGGCTGCCACTTCTTCGGGATCGATCATGATGTACTGGCCGTTCTCGATCTCGAACCCCTTGACCTGGGCCTCGCGCGGCACGGGGTCACCTGTTTCGCCGTCGATGAACTGGCGGTTCACCCGATTGCCGGTCGCCTTGTTGACAGTGTTCAAGGCAATGCGCTCTGAGGTGCTTGCGGCCGTGTAGAGGCCAACCCCGCAACTCACTTGGCCGAATTTTATGAATCCTTTCCACTGAGCGCGGTGACCGCCTGGCATGACGCTTTACTCCCGAATCACTGAGTCACGAATCAATCGTTTCGCTGGCGATTCGTTCCGAATCGGAGCACTTCGGTTTAAGATTTTCGCCGGGTTGCTTCCTCGGAACGAACTGTCTTGCAGAAGCGACCTCCGGAACGTGCTTGTCCCTGGACATTACCGTTGTCGGCCGAAGCGGACGTTTGTTTGGCACAGACCATACGTCGTCCGTGGTTTTGAAGTCGTAGGAAGACCTCGGACATTGGCGTTGCCCGCCACTGCCGCTATCCCCATGCAATCAGGAGCGCACGAAATTCGTTGACCGGATATTTGTGGCACTTGCTCCATAAGTCCCAGAATTTCTGGTGTCCTATTCAACCGTGAGTGTGCCGCCCTTCTTGGAGTAGTCTTTTCCTCCAAGCGAATTGATCGTCGCGCATGCTTCCTTGGCGAACTTCTCGCACATCTGGTTCCCCTTGATGCGCCAAGTCCCTGTGTAGCTGTTCTTGTCCCCGTCGACCGTAGCTTCGATCGTTCCATCTTCTTTGTAGATTGTGATGCCCGATCCGCTCTTAGACTTCCAATGGATCGTGTGGCCCACCAACTCGCTTTTCAATTGCTCACCCGTCAGGGTCGCTGCATACGCACCAGATACGAGGGCTAGCATCATGCAGCCCGAAACTGTGATCGTCTTCATCGTTCTCTCCCTGGTTTGACGCCGCATCCGTCGACGAGTGACGGGATACTTTTCGAAGGCCACCTTTAATCTATTCGATTGTATATTCTATTTGCCTAATATAGGTAGCAAGCCACATCCCATGCTTCGTCTTGCCCGCGCAGCTACCTGTGGTCTCCTTCCACCGAAGCGGCCGCTCTCAGTTGTGAAAGCAAAATCTTCGCGGCATACTGTTTAAATGATGGATGCCCAGCAGACGAGATTCTAAAGGAGCTTTCGGCCCGTGAACCTGCAATGCGCAAGTCACCGAGCTTTTCGTAGCAGTCGCCCAATTTTTCGCCCAGATACCCAGCATCCAAGGATTTATCGCCGTCCGCCGTGAAAAGATATATTTTGATGGCATCAGCGATTTCACCAGCTTCGACTAATTTCGTCGCGCGACCTTCCAAGTGATTGAAGTCGTACCGGGCCATTGTCGTTCTCACTTTTTCTTCTCGCTACCCTCGCTTGAGTCGTGTTCGCTGCTTTCTGAGCGACTCGATGGTTTAACCCATGATGAGTAATATGTTATATCTACAATCAAGGCTCTGGTTACTACAGCAAATCCGCCTATAATTAAAATAACCGCCCATTCCGGCAAGGTAAATAACAACAGCGCTGTTGTTGCTAATGAAAGATATGAAATTGAGGCAATAAATACTATTCTCCTCTTTAATTGATCTAATTTGTACGGTTTCGTTTTACTATTCATCTTCAGTAAATACCCATGCAAACGCGTACCTTCGCCTTAAGAAGGTGGGCCCTATCATTGGCACCTGACTGACTTCTTCTCACGATGCCCTCCCCAGTCGCGGCGCGACAAGAATCAAGTATTCAACTTACGCTACTCCCAAGCAAAAACATGAATTGACGAATGCCGCCTGCGTACATACGCGTTTTCTCTACCAAATCTCTTCGAAGAGAAAAATTCTTTCAACTTGTCGACGGCTGCAATTGGCGCTTTCCGACCAAGGCTAAGCTTCCGCAGTCGGCCCCCATTGCCGCCGTTTGCCAAAAGCTGCAAATGTCTCCACATGGATAGTACGGTGTCGGCCAGCCAAAGGCCACGGAGGCGCAGGAGCTTGATTGCGATGGGAAATCTCTGCTTCATGACACCATTCGCTCATCCGACAGTCATTCCTATCCTTTCGATGGTTTGACCTGTTTCTGAGACGGCCTCGCTCATGAAGGCATCTGGCGCGTTCCGAATATGGTCGAGGTAGCCTCTCGGCCCAAAGTGGCCAAAACCCTTTGAGTTCACGGGGATGCCGCCTTTGCCCCAACTGGTTGAAATAACGACGATTAGAGGAAGATTATGTCCGATCTGTTGGTAGCCCAGCGACGATTACAAACTGAAGCTGATGAAATCGTACGAGCACTCCACCTTGATGAACTTCTTTCCCATGTAGGGTATCCTACCCGTGTTGGCAGCTCCGCCATGGGTCTTATGGTCCGGCGCGACATCGATATTACAGTTGCCTGCCCCAAGTTAGATATCCGCGCCCTCGAAGCATTTGCTGGTATCGGCGCTCGCCTCATGCAGATGACCGAAAGCGTTGTCGCGGTGCGCTTTCGAAATGACACCGGGAAATGGAACGCAGAGCCTGAAAAGTATCCGGATGGGCTTTATCTTTGGCTATCGGTTCGAGCACCGGACCAAGCGATGTGGACCATCGATATTTGGTTGGTCGATAAGCCGGAAAGGCAGCCCGACCTCGCACATCTGAGGACGCTGATGCCTCGCCTCACGGACTCAGATCGGGAAACGATCCTTCAGATCAAAAGCGTCTTGGCGGAACTGCCAGAGGGGTCGAACAAGATTTCGAGTGCATTGGTCTATGAGGCAGTCATGGATCATCGCGTCCGCACCGTTGCTGAGTTCAAGGACTGGCATTCCCGATATTCCGCTTGAGATTGACGAAGCCACACCAGCCGTGACCTCTTCTGAGACGTCCTTCGAACTTCTGCAGCAAACTCCTTTAGGAGGGCAGCTCATACCCGATGCTTTCCTCGATCTCCAAAGTCTTTCTGACTGCGGGGCGGTCCATCATGCGATCGTGAAACACTTCCAGGAGCGGCAGCGTTCCTGGCGCGAGATTTGCCGAGTTTCGGAACCTCCAGAACAGTCGGAACAGATGGATATCTGCCACCGACATCTTCGAACCGACAACGAACGGGCGCTCGCCAAGGCGTTTTTCGACGATGCGGTAAACGTCGAGCGCATGTTCCACACCCCTCCGCCGCGCCGGATGCACTGTTGAAGCCAGAAACGACATCCACGACACTACATGAGCCTCCGCCTCGGGATCATCTACAGGCAGGAGTCCGGCATGAGGGAATCTCTTTGCGAGAAAGAAAAGAATTCCTGCCACTTCGGTCAACGGTCTGCCATCGACAAGCAGTGTCGGCACTTTTCCCTCCGGATTGATTGCCAGGTAGGCCGGATCACGATGCTCCCGACGCGCAAACGACAGCGAGCAGATTTCAAAGGCCGCACCGACTTCGTGCAACGCAATGTGCGCAGCCATCGAACTTGAGCCTGGAGATAAAAAGAGCTTCAGCATGTTTCGTTTCCGATAGCGGCGTTAGCGATTAGGCGGTCAGCGGACATCGCATTCCGAGGCTAAACGCCAAACTTCACTCTCGTACGACAAAGTTCACCAATCGCCCCTGAACGACAATTTCTCTCACGATCTCCCTGTCAGCGAGCAACGCCATTACCTCAGGCTCTGATCGCGCGGCTGCAAGCAGACCGTCTCCCATTTCGGCAGTCGCCGTGAAACGATGACGGACCTTGCCGTTGATCTGCACAACGTACTCGCGCGTCTCCTCGTGAACCAGTTCAGGATCGAAACCTGGCCATGGAACGAACGCCAGCGTCTCTTTGTGGCCGAACTTGCCCCACAACTCCTCCGCAATGTGCGGAGCGAAAGGCGAGAGCAGCAGCACGAATGTCTCCACGACGTCGCGCGGTCGCACGTCCGGTGCCGCCAAAGCGTTGGACAGCTCCATCAACCGCGCGATGGCAGTGTTGAAGCGCATGGCTTCGATATCCTCAGTAACGGATTTCACGGTTTGGTGGCGCAGGCGAAGAATGTTCGGGTCCGCCGTTTCGTCCCGCACCGCCGGGTGCAGTATGTCAGTCTCGTCACAGACGATGCGCCAAGCGCGGTCCAGAAACCGGCGCACGCCATTGACGCCCGACGTCTGCCACGGCTTGGTCGCATCCAAGGGACCCATGAACATTTCGTAGAGCCGCAGCGCGTCAGCGCCGAATTCGTCGACGACATGGTCTGGATTGACGACATTCAGCCGCGACTTGGACATTTTCTCGATGGCGCGATGTACTTCGGTCGATCCAGCAAACCATCGGCCGTGTCGTTCAACGACAACAGCGGGCTCGCAGTATCGGCCCGCCGCATCTCGGTAGGAATGGGCAAGGATCATGCCTTGGTTGAACAGCCGCTGGAACGGTTCTTCGGTTGAAACGACCCCGATATCGTAGAGGACCTTATGCCAGAACCGGGCGTAGAGCAGGTGCAGCACTGCGTGCTCGGCTCCGCCTACATAGAGATCGACCGGCATCCAGTACCGTTCGGCCTCTTTCGCAACAAGTTCGCGCTCGTTATGCTGATCGAGGAAGCGCAGATAGTACCAGCAGGAACCGGCCCATTGCGGCATGGTGTTGGTCTCCCGCCACGCCGGAAAATCGGTGCCGGGGACGGTCGTGCGCACCCAGTCCTCTGCACGGGCGAGCGGCGGTTCACCGTCGGCCGTGGGCGCATAATCATCCAGTTCCGGCGGCAGCAGCGGCAGGCACTCTTCTGGCAGCGGCATCACCGAACCGTCCGCCAGATGGAGCACCGGAATCGGTTCGCCCCAGTAGCGCTGGCGCGAGAAGAGCCAGTCGCGCAGGCGATACGTGATCTTGGCACTGCCCAACCCGTTCGCCCGCAACCAAGCGATCATCGCCTGTCTGGCCTCCAGGACGCCCAGGTGGTCCAGAAAACCGGAGTTCACCATCTGCCTGTCACCGTCGTCAGCGGCCTTGTCGACATCCCCATCGCCTGCGATCACGCGAACAATCGGCAGGCCATGCGTGGTAGCAAAGGCATGGTCACGCACGTCGTGGCCTGGTACTGCCATCAAGGCACCAGTGCCGTAGTCAGCCAGCACGTAATCGGCAACCCAGATCGGCAGGCGAGCATTCGTAACGGGATTGATCGCGTAGGTACCCGTGAAAACACCTGTCTTCTCTCGACCAGCATCGACCCGTTCCGTCTCCTGCAGCGCCTCCGCCTTTGCGACATAGGCGGCCACCGCTGCGCGAGCCGCTGGCATGGTCATGGTGACCAGCAAGGGATGTTCGGGAGCGAGCACGATGTAGGTTGCGCCGAACAGCGTCTCGGGACGGGTCGTGAAGGTAATTATCGTCCCACCGCCATCGTCGATCGGAAAGGTGATTTTGGCTCCCTCTGATCGTCCGATCCAGTTGCGCTGCATCGCCTTCAGGCTCTCGGGCCAGTCGAGATCATCCAGCCCCTCTAGCAACCGGTCCGCATAAGCCGTGATACGCAGCATCCACTGACGCATCTTACGGCGGACAACCGGGTCGCCGGTTTCGACGTAACGTCCGTCCTTGACCTCCTCGTCGGCGAGCACGGCGTTTTGGGCCGGGCACCAGTTGACCGCCATCTCGGTCTGGTAGGCGAGGCCGCGCTCAAACAGCTTCAGGAATATCCATTGCGTCCAACGCACGTAACTCGGATCGGTCGTCGCAAGCTCGCGGCTCCAGTCATAGGAAAAACCCAGTCGCTGTACCTGGCCGCGAAACGTCTCAATGTTGCGCTTCGTCGTGATAGCGGGATGAACGCCAGTGCGCATGGCGTGGCGCTCTGCGGGCAAGCCGAAGCTGTCCCACCCCATCGGGTGCAGCACATTGAAACCCTTCATGCGTTTGTAGCGACACAGAATGTCCGTCGCCGTATAGCCCAGAGGATGACCGACATGCAGACCCGCACCCGAAGGGTAGGGGAACATGTCGAGTGCATAGAATTTCGGCTTGGCCGGATCGATCTCGGCTCGAAAGGTATGATGTTCGGCCCAAAGGGCCTGCCATTTGGGTTCAATCGCCCGTGGATCATATGGCATGCGTCGCTCCTCGCCCGGTCAATAGTGGCGGCCTCTTCTGATGATGGAGATTTTGATGGCGGTTCAGGAGCCACTACGGCTGCCGGTGCTCCGGTGATTTCCGGCAGCCGCCACGAAGTCGATGCGCCCTGGAGTTTGCGATGCACAGCGCCATTTCGCCGTGTCGGACGGCGGGAGTACGACGAGACTGCTGGGACGATCTGGTGTCCATGGATGACAACTCACATAAGGATATAAAGGGCAAACAGCAAAACTGGCCCGGCTCCAATTAGGAGGCCGGGATCGTAAGTCGTGCGTCAAGCTTACGGACGCATGTTGCTGCAAATGCCTGTGTCATCGTCGCTAAGAATGCCTGAAATGATCGCGCTCGCCAAGAGCGCGTCTATTCGATGCGTTTTGAGAAATGTATTTCGCGCCAGCAATGTCTGGTTTTTGGGCACAAAGGCGACATCGAGAACCGCACGGCAGGCGCTATGCTGCGTGAGATTTCATTTACCACATCCCGATCACATGCCTCGTACACTCCCAAAAGATGATATCGGGCGAGTTCACTACCCGACGTGGCCGCTAGAGACAGTTATCAAGCAGCGAACGGTGACCGGAGCAATCCGATTCGAGATGGAAAGGGGCCGGTACGGGTGTTCACGCAATCTACCGTCATCGTCTGCCTGCTTGGAACCATTGCGCTTGTTTTGACAGCGATCTCGACAGGGCATCGGCGCAAGCAACGGCGAATAGGACCACGGGCATTTCAAGCCAGGCTGGCGATGCCAGCCACTTTGTCGCTGGGCGGCTTTGTGATTCTAGCTGTTACAGAAATCCCGCCGCTGCAAGACGTGTCGAACACGCTTGGGGTGCTGCTGTTTTTCGTCATGGGAATTTCAAGTTTTACGATCCCGTTCGCGCTCACTTTTTGGGTCATGCTTCTCGCATTAGCCAAGTGGGTGAATGTATTTGCGGCTATTGCCGTTGTCTCGATGGGAGTGACCGTTGGTCACGTCGTAGGGTACGTGTTGGGTGGACAGGCTTCGCAAGGGAAGTGAAAATCCGAAAGCAAATTCCCCAGTTCTCGCCCGGCGATCATGTTGGGCGGAATAGGGTTTTTGCAGATGTCGCAATGACCAGCCCATGGCGCATTCCGGTGGATGTCGGCCCATTGCGGATAACCGCTCTTTACGAAAGCCATATTTTGGTTGAACTCTCATGGAACCAGAAATCCGGCTAATCGGAGATTGCCTATGCCTTGTAACGCATTTCTGCTGTGTGCAGGGCTGTTGGTCACCGGAGGCGCGGCTTCTGCCGAAGAGACTGCTCCCGCCAGAGCGTTTCGGTACGCCATCCTCGTCAACCAACAAGAGCCGATTTACGGCGAGGTGATGCGCGAAATATCCATGCCAATTGGTCGATCACAAAGCACCTGCCATCAATCTTTCGCTCAGCAGCTATGATGGTGCTTTCGTCCGGCCGATTGTCTCTTGTGGGATAGGGAATTGTTTCGTTTCGCACAGGTCTGAGAATATTGACGTGCGACAGACCGGGAAGCTCCTGAAGTTCAAGTTGGACGAAGGCAACGAGCCGGGCAATCACGCGGTCCTTCTTAAAAGCCGCCCGATGGGTGAAATTATCATTTCCTTCTGACGTTCAATGGCCGGTGTTGGCGCAACGGAGGCGTAGCCACGGTCTCGTCACGGGTCCAGAGCTGACGTTGTCTTGTCGTGACGCACCAGGTAACGGTTTAAGCATGGATAAGGGTCTTCAAATACGTGCGGCGCATGCTGACGATGCCTCCGCAATCAGTGATGTCATCGTGACGGCGCTGAGAGAGAGTAATGCCAAGGACTACCCGCCCGCCGTGATTGAGCGCATAGAACAGAACTTCTCTCCGACTGCGGTCCTTGCACTGATAGGTCGGCGAAAAGTCTTCGTAGCCGTTTCAGGTAGGCGTGTTATCGGAACTGCTAGTCTGGAGGGAGACGTTGTCCGGACAGTTTTTGTTTCTCCCGCTTCGCAAGGCCAAGGCGTGGGAAGGCGACTGATGGCTGCTGTCGAGGATTCAGCGCGAGAGGTGGGCATGGAGACGCTCTCAGTCCCTTCATCTGTAACAGCCGAGCAATTTTACGCAGGCCTCGGTTATCGGGCTATTCGAGAAAGCTATCATGGTGAAGAGCGCACTATCATCATGCAGCGCCATTTAGTCCCGAAGGACTAAAAATCATCCGACTAATGAAGCGCTGATGGCGCGAAGTCGACCGTGGCCGGTTGACCCGATGAGGCGTCCGGACGGCAGAGACTTCTACCATTGCCACGCCTTTACGATAGGCGATGTGGAAAAGCTTGCAGCACGCAAATGCGATGGCGGTAATAGCAACGTTTGCGACGCCGCCCGGATGCGGGCCATCTCGATGTAGGCAGGCTCCGCTTGAAAATGATGCCATCCCGCCTGTAGTTCGAGACGACCAAAAATTCACTGGATCGCGGACGCATTCGCGCTATCGTGGCTCTGTTGGTCGCGTAACGACCAATTGGGAGATGATTGACGCTCCCTGCCTCTGAGGAGGTGGGAAATGGGCCTGTTTTCAGATTTCGCGATTGATCTTGACGACCTCGAACTGCTCCAGGGGATCATCACGGACGCATGCCAAGAACTCAAGATTTCTCCAGATCAGCGGGGCTTTATCGCGCGGGTGGTAGACCTGCATTCGCAGGGCCGCTCCCGGAAGGAAATCCTGGAAAGGCTAAGGGTGGAGTTTGGAAAGTCGCTTGCCGATGGGACCGGCTGCGGGAAGTGCGACGTCCGGGGCTCGCTTCGAATTAATAATATTTAATGTTCAAGTGGCGGAACAATAACGTCCATTTTTCTGTTCCGGGTGCATGACATCGAAACCAGACGAATCCGTGCTGCGCTATATCCCGTTCGAAACGGACGAGGATATGGTGCGTCACTTGCAGGCGCTGCCAGAGTTCGCTGTACCCGCGAACTCTGACCACGTCTTCGGTGCTTTCCTTGAACGACTTGAAGCCGTCAACGAAGGCGGAGGGCAGAGTCCCTCAGCGGGGCAATGCCGTCGTTTCGAGTCTTAGCTTCCGATTTAATAGCAATTTCACGAAGTTTCGTTATCAACTTCTCTATGCGCAGCATCACCAAGACAATCTTGTTGAAAGCGAGCCTCGTGACCCTGCTGGCGATTATCGTGACGTACATGATTTCGTTCTCCACCAGGATCGCCTTCGGCATGCCAATCGACGCGCTAATCTTGGTCAACTGCGCAGTTATCCCGACCGTTATCTCCATGCCGGTGGCCAGCTACGTGTTTTGGCAGGGAGAAAAACTCGCCGAGGCGCATGAGGCGCTTGCCCGTGCCCATGCCGAACTTACCCTGCGGTCGAGAGTCGACCAGATGACGGGAACCTTGAACCGCGAGACCTTTCTTGCAACGCTTGAGGCCATGCGGCGCAAGCGTGATACGGGTACTCTTCTCATCATTGACGCCGATCACTTCAAGAAGATCAACGATTCCTACGGTCATCTCAACGGTGACCAGGCGCTCCTGCAAATCTCCTCGGCGATCTGTCGCGCCGTTCGGCGCGATGACATCGTTGGCCGGATCGGGGGAGAGGAATTCGGTGCCATCCTGATCGCGGCCGACAAAGATGATGCCATTCAGGTCGCGGAACGAATCCGCCAGGAAGTAGAGAACGCGACGCTAAGTCTGTCGGAGGGGGCGACGCTGCGCCTTACTGTCAGCATTGGCGGCACTACAAGCGACTTTTCCGAAGCCTCGCTCGCCGATCTGATGCGCAAGGCCGATACCTGTCTTTATGAGGCCAAGCGGCAGGGCCGGAACCGCGTTATCCTTGATGTTGCAAGGGCCGCGTGAGTGTCGCCTTGCACCATCGCTCAAAAAATGTCGAGAATCTTGCCCAGCAAGTTCACCGGCAAGCCGAAATTCCCGTTCTTCAGTCTGCAGGAACTTCGTGATATTCAGGCCGCTTTCCGGCTGATAAACAAGCCGGTTTCCTTCTCGGTTTCAAGCACGCCGCCGCCTACCCGAAATGCCTCGGTGATGGCATCCCGAAACGCGTCAACCTGCGCCTCGTCGGCCTCGTCACCGGGCGGATAGGACGTGAGCGCCAAAAACACGTCTTCCGGCTCAGTTACCCGTAGGCGGGCAGGATGCTGCGTCATGGCGACATTTCCGAAATGGGCTTGCATGAGCCGTTCAGCAGTATCGTAGCCGAAAGCAGCTCCGGCCGGATCATACGGAGGACTGCCGAACACGGTCGTCAGCTCATACATCTTGCGCATGTTGCCAGCCCCGTTGGTGGTCACCGCAAGGAAACCGCCCGGCTTCAGCACACGATACATTGCCGCGATGGCCTGCGACTGGTCTGGCACATGGTAGAGCATGTGCATTGCTATGACTGCATCAAAAGCGCCATCCACGAAGGGCAAAGCAGTCGCGTCGGCTTGTTGACCTGTGACGCTACCGAATGCCAATGGCTGGCAGCGCTCAACCGCGTCTTGCACCATGCCGGGGGAGAGATCGGAAAGAGTGAGGTCCAGACTTTCCGGTAGCTTGTCCACCGCCGCCGCCCAAAACCAGCCAGGACCGCAACCGACATCAAGAATGCGATCTCCGGCTTTGAGGGGTAGCTGTCCTGCCACCCATGCAAACCAGCCGATTTCGGCAATCGTATATTCCCGGTTGAGGCGGGCTCGCGCGGCGAGCTTTCGGCTGTCGCTATACTGTCTATCGTTGCCTGTGGTTATAGATGACATGTGGAGCCCTTGAACTCGAATTCGCCAAAGTACGACAGCATTGCGACGTGACAAGAATAGGCTTTTGCAACATTTGCGTGTATAAAGTGCACGACGCGGAAATTTTTAGCAAGAAAAACCGCCGGGAAAAACCGATGGGTCGAGCGGAGCTAGGTTATCGTCGAAGACGCGGGCCTGAGGGCGTATGGGTTGATCCGGACCATCATCGACATGGGATAGGTTCGACAGGGGAATTATGCGGGAACGGAAGCCTTGAGTATACGACCGAGCTTGGAAGGACAGCACGTCAGACTTCGCATACCCCGTGTAGCCGACGCCGAGGCTCGATTTCGATTGGGATACAATCCAGAAATTGTCGAGATGTTCGGGGTCAGTCGAAAGGACGTGCGACCAATAACGGTGGAAGGCGCAGCGGGATGGGTGCAAAAGCTCATTCAGCATCCCCATGCCTGGGTTATTGAAGCCGGAGGGGTGCTTATCGGCGAGATCAGATTGGATAGAGTTGATCCGCAGGATCGTCGAGCCTCGATGGCGATAGGCATCTACGATGCGGCGTCGCTCGGGCGCGGCTTCGGTACCGAAGCGATCATGCTGTTGTTGGATCACGCGTTCGGGACGATGGAGCTTCATCGGATCGCTATTCGCGTGCTTGCCTACAATGCGAGGGCCATCCGAGCCTATGAGAAGTGCGGGTTTATCGTCGAAGGTCGTGAACGTGAGGCGGCATTTGTTAACGGACATTGGCACGATGACATAATGATGGGTTTGCTTAGCCGAGAATTCATTTCGCCGCATGCGCCACGAGTCGCGTGCGGAAACACTGGCGAGGGTGAGTGAAGAGGAAATCGGATACAAGGCGAGCATTTGGGCCTTTGCGCGTTGTCATCGAAAGCTTTTCCGAATTGGGCGGCCGAAAGGCTCCCGAGATTGGCTTTTATTTCGATGTCGAGCATGTCCGATAGTCTGCCTGAAAGTGGATGCTGGTGGTTCAGGGCTTGGGGGAGGGGCATGAGAAATTTACCTGACCTGCTGAATGAAATCCGGTCTCTCGAAGAAGCCTTGCACCGTCCCGAAATACGCCGTTCAAGAACGGCGGTCGAAGCGCTTCTCGCGGAAGGGTTTGTTGAGTTCGGAGCTTCGGGGAGGGCATATCGCCGTGCGGAGATCATCGATCTTCTCGTGCAGGAAAACGACGGTGAAGACGCTGGCGAATTGCTGACCTACGATTATGCACTCAGCTTCATTTCTTCCGATGCGGTGTTGCTGACCTATCGCACCCGGCGCACGAAGGGCGATGGGTCTGAGCGACATGTTTTGCGCAGCTCAATCTGGAAGCTTTCTGATCTGGGCTGGAAAATGCTGTTTCACCAGGGAACTGTGATGACAGACCCGTCAATTTGAAACGGGCACCCGTCATTCGGTTCGTTCCGCCCGGATCATAAGCACGAACGCCGCCAAGTCACGCCATCTCGCGAAACGGGGTGCGGCCCCGCACGCCTCGGGCGTTGGTTGCGGCTCACGGACGTCAACAATCCGAAACCCTGCCTGGGCGATCCCGTTGAGATATTCGCTGAGCGTGCGGGGAAAGCGAGGCACCTCAAACAGCACTACGTCCTCATCGCTCGGCCGGTCACCAAAGCGCCAACTCTCGACAAACTTGGTTTGGTCGAAATATCGAGCAACGACCAAGCCGGTCGGCTTTTCATTGATATCCTTCTGCCACTGTAACCCCGGGGTAATGAAACAAGGGTGCAGAACGCTAAACGCAATGAATCCACCGGGCCGTAGCAGTCTGAAAGCCTCTCGCATCGCCGCTGGGAAATCCGGCCCGTCCATCAAGGCCATGGTCGAGACGACGGCATCGAAGGAGGCATCCTCGAACCCGGTGTTCTGGCTGTAGGATGCAACCTCGTATCGGATACCGAGTGGAAGGTGGTGTTCAGCCTCCCGTGCATGACCAATCATTTTCTCGGAAAGATCGATGCCGGTCATTCGCGCACCGATCTCGGCGAACCGCCTCGTGTTGGAGCCTTCACCGCAGCCGAAATCGATGATTTCCAATCCTGCGATGCTTGGCAGAAAGGCTTGAAACGCCGGAAAAGTGAATAGGTCGCGGTAAGTGTCGTAGCCGTTCCGGACATCATGTGCCCATTGGTCGGCGTTTTCGTTCCAGCGGGCGGCGACTTCGGTTTCGGATACCAGGGTCACTCTGTGCTCCTTATGGAAGTCGGTGGTGTCAATGAACTTGTTTCGTACGAGGAATCCAGCGGTGTCGCGAACGCAGCGGGCTCTTCATCTGGTGCTGCGAGCTGTGGCGACGACACGGTTCACAAAATCGGCTTTCGCCCGCGTGTAGCCATCACCGTCATAGGCATATTCTCGTGCGAGTTTTTGCTTGAGCGCCGAGTATTCCGCCATGATCTGCGGATGCGCAATCAGATAGTCTCGAAAAATTATACGTTTCTGATGCGTTTCGTTTCCCTGCGGCAGTAGATAGACCCGCCGTTTGGGATTCGTCGATGTCATCAAGAATGCGTAAACGTCCCGCTCATAACGATTCCCACGGTTTTCATAGCCTGCGTCCTCCATCGTGCTGATGGCCGCCAACACATGTTCAGGACTTGGCAATGTGACGTCAATGTCGATCAGAGGCTTTGCTGAAAGGCCGGGAACCGCAGTGCTGCCTATATGATCGATGGCAATAACCTCAAGTCCGATCAGGGCCTGGAGGCTTGCCGCGATATCGCGAAAATGGCCGGGCCACTGTTTGTCATATGTAGCGATTTCCACACGCTCTGCCATGACCCCCCCTTGTTGCGGACGTTCGTCGGAAGCCAACCGACCAATCTGGACTTTCGATAGCGTCCAGGTTGCGGCAATCACCTCATGACATCCAAGAATGTAAAGCGTGGGTAAGCTCAAACGCCGAGGTCCAGCGACCATGAAGCCATCGGAAAAACAGGAATTGGCATCGAGTCGGATATCGCCGTTCAAATTATGGAATCAAATTTGCGCACCGGCAATAACGTGATGCTGGCGCAGGCAATGCGGATGGCCAATCTATCGCCGCAATGAGCGGGCAAGAGCGCCGCCTCTGCAGGCAGACCCTGCAAGAGAATGCAGGGCCGGTTATGAGAGCGTTCCGTTTACGAGGGACGAACCCCCTCTCACGGGCCAGTCCTGCTGAATGCGCCAGCTACACCTCGGCCGAGTTTCGATCGGCGGCCTAATTCTGGCCTCCTGCGAACGCGATCAGATTTCCGTCGACGTCGCGCACGATGAATGTGCGAGTGTCCCAGGGCTCAGTCTTCAGCGCTTGGTGAAAAGTGACGCCCGCGCTTTGATACTCTAGGGATAGCGGTTTCGGATCATCGATGATGATTGTTGCCGAAAGCGCGTCACGTTCCCTTGCTCGAAAATCGCTGTCGAACACCGGGCCGCCGACCTTTCGTAAGTTCAAGCGGCCGCCGTCGCGAAACACCGTAAGCGGTGTCCCCATCACACTGCCGAGTACGTTCGTTCATTGCAAGGATCGAACAGACCCTCCATAGTTGCGCTTGATGCGAGGGTGGGTGGTGATGCTTCGACAAACATACGATGCAAAGGCGACGCGACAACTCGCAGTGATGAGAGTCGTGTTTCCATTAGTTGGATTGGTGATCTGCATAGCCATTCTTGGTCTTTATCTATGGCGACTGCACTCTTTTGAGCGCACGGTGGCGACGATAGAAGCCGTTTGGGAAGAGGAAGTTAATCGTCGTGGGGTGAAGATCATAACGATGGCAGAACTTTCTTTCTCAAGGACTGCTCCCACTGGGGAGCCCCTCGCATGCAGATACAATTTTGAGATCGGCACGCCTCGTGATGGTTTTAAGGTCGGGGATAAGCTCGACATCGTGCCAGCTACCGGAACTTGCCAGCGGGCTGATATCCTTGGGCGGAGCGAGCAAAGTCCTTAGCGTTTCCTGGTTTCGCCGAAATATGCATTCGTGAATACGCAAATCGCTGCACAGCACAATCGGTCCCTTTCCTTGAAGGAATCTGGGTTGATCCGATGCACCGTCGACACCGTATCGGCCGTCCACTCCTCGATGCGATATCTGATGATTTGAAAGAGCAAGGGTTTCACGAGCTTTGCTCAGACGCGGAGATCAAAAACCGGCGCTCACACAAGGCGCATGAGAGTTGGTGTTTTGCGAGACGGCCCGGGTCATCTATTTCCGAAAGTCGCTGGCGTAGGATCACTACCGGGACTAGCGTCGGAGTGAAACGCATTGAGTTCAAAGCAAATTGAGGCCACGGTCAGATGATGAAACTGTGGCCGTCTCCCGTAGCGGCGACTCGGGCGCAAAGGATCGCGGTCACTAATATCGGCCAGGAGAGCACACGCGAGACGTTCGCGCTGGCTTGCTTTAATGAAGGAGCCCTGAAAGGGACGCGATCAACTATGTCTATCGACATTCGCCCCGCTCACGAACGCGACATCCCGAAGATCGCCAAAGTCGTTGTCGACGCGTGGCGTTCGACATTTGCAGGTATCTTGCCCGCCGATTTCCTGGACGGGATGTCATACGATCAGCAGGAGCAACGGCATCGCAGAACCTTTGGCAGGCCGGGCGTGACTTATTATGTCGCCTGTTCAGATGATGTCGTTGTCGGTTTTGCCAGTGGCGGGCCGACGCGCCGTGAGGCGTTTCCGTCGGAGAACGAGGTTTACGCCATCTACGTATTGGCCGAATTCCAGCAGCACCATCTTGGATCGATTCTCTTCAGGTATGTCGCTACCGACCTCAAGCGGTCAGGCCGCAAGGGCTTGGCGGTGGTCGCACTCAAAAAGAATCCGCATCGCAGCTTCTATGAGCGGCTAGGAGGGTTACCATCTGCGGCAGGTCCGATCACGCTTGGTTCGGCCACTTTTAATCAGATAGCTTACCTCTGGGACGACGTCGCAAGCCTGGCGTTGGAGGTTGTGCGCGTGTCGGCTGATGCTCATTGGCAAGCTTATCATGCCATTCGCCGCCGCGTGCTGTTTGAGGATCGCGGGTTGTCCGGGTACGATGAGAATCATTCCGATGATCATCGGGATGGACATTTCCCGCTCTTGCTTCTGCAGGGAACAATCCAGTTGGAGCCGCCCGTCTCGATCTGACGTCTAACAGCAAGGGCGTGGTGCGGACGGTTGCGATCAAGGCCGCGTTCCAACGCAAGGGGCTTGGACGCGTACTGATGACTGGGCTCGAAACCTTCGCCGCGCAGCAGGGTGTTATCAGTCTGGAGGTGAACGCTGCGCCCGACGCCGTCCCTTTCTACGACAAGCTTGGCTGGACGATGATGGACCGATCGAGAAGTAATCCGTTAATGACCAAAGTCTTGTCCGGTTTCGAGGCGGATGCCACCGAGGGCTACAACCAGCCTGCGGTGGTTGTTCTTGAAAACCTGGAGCCGCCACAAAAGCGCCCGGATTACTACCTTGCAAGCTTTGGCGACATCACTTTCGATCATGTGAACCCTAAGACCGTTCACGACATCCTTTGGAGCTGGTCGCAAGGCTACATGACAGCCACTGCTGCAGAGGAAATGCTGCGCCTCGACGAAAACAAAAGCTTGGAGGCGCTTGCGCGGGTCAATGGCATCCCGGAACCGGCCGAGGCCGTCCTCTCGCCGGAAGAGGCCGCTGCGATCCTTGGCGATGAGCCCGTGGATGGCGATATCACCTTTCATGTTCGTAAGCGCATCAGGGATGCTCGCCTCCCATCTTATCGCCGGAGCGACGTCGAAGCCCGCAAGCTGTTCGAGGACCTCGTAAATGGCAGATAAACCGACCATCCATTGGCGGACGGAATGGGCTAACGGCACCCCCACCCATTTCATCATGTTCTCTGACACCTCCGCAGAGCAGCGCAGCGACATCGAGCGAGCTGCTGACAATGAAGGCTTCCGTCGCGAGGGTGAGCATTGGAGCCCAACCGAAGGACCAAAGCTTCACGGGTTCTTCGAGGTCGCACGAGCGAAGGGCTTCGATCTGGATTTCGAGAAAGAGGACGAGGATGCGCTGTTCGATCTGCAGCGCCTGAAGCTTGAGCGGGAAACCAGGAAGAAGCTCGAAACCTTGCAGGATTTCACATTGGGCGAACTGGCGGGTTGGTGCCCCGTTCAAGCCGAAGGACAGCTGGACGGGCAATTTTGGTATTTCCGAGCCCGGGGAGCCTATTGGCGGTTCGAACTCGGCGGGAATGAAAGTCGCACAAAAGGTCCGAAGTGGTGGCATGAAGAGGATTGGCCGGGCAAGACCGGGTTCGAGGCTGGGTATATGTCCGACGAGGACGCGATAACCAGCATATTGAAGTCAGTGAATGCCTATCGAACGGAGAATCGCAGCCGGTTCGAGAGGGGCCATCCGGAGTACGAGCGCACGACCCTCGAAGGCTGGGCCATTGGAGCCTTGAGTCTCCAACGTGCCATCAGAAGGCTTGGGATCAGCGGTCAAGACGCTCTCGATCGGGCAACTGCCTACGGGATCGAGCTGCCCTACCTGGCGGATCGCGAACTGAAATCGCTGGGTTCAGCGCAGTCCACCGTTCTCGGTCTAGACAGGGCTTCCGGGAAATGGGTTGAGCTGAGGGACGAGGACGATTGATGAGCGAGCCCGAGGATTTGGAGACCATGCACGCTGAAGGGAGAGTTACTGCGATGACGCATCTCGATACGATCCGAGAAGTACGGCGGAAACTGGCCATTAATGGCCCTTCACGCGCCCGCACTGTCGACGATTTCGCAAACGTAACACTGCCCGAACGCGACTGCGACGCAATTCGCGATGTAACGGCTGCCGAAAATCCCGACACGGTTATAGAGATTGGCCTTGCGTATGGCAGCTCGGCCCTGGCGATCGGTGAGGCTCTGATTTCGGTCGGCGGCAAACGGCATTTAATTCTCGATCCGTTCCAGGAAAGCGAGTTTCGCAATGCTGGCTGGGAAGCGATCCGTGCAGCCCAGTTGGACGGTATCGCTGCGTTGTTGAGGGAAAAATCCCAAATCGCACTACCCCGGCTTGCCACAGAGGGGTTGTTGGCCGATGCTGCGTTCGTCGATGGCAGCCACGTGTTTCACAACGTATTCATCGACCTTTATTACCTGCAGATCGTGGTAAGGCCCGGCGGACTCGTTGTTCTCGATGATTACTGGTGGCCGGGGGTAGCGACGGCGTCACACTATTTCGAGACCAATTTGGGTTGGCAGTCGCAAGAAGTTGCGAACGGCACGCCGGGACGACTGCGTGCATTGCGGCTGCCGGAATCGCCGGTGAAGTCGGACTTCAGGAAATTGACGCCGTTTTGGCTCTGAGCATCATAGTGAATTGAAGAACGTCTGGTGGAACATCGGCGGCTGCAGTCAAGGCGATCGCAGGCAGTCACAACGAAGACGAAAGCTCCTATGCCCTTCAGCCTTAGACGTCTGAGTCTGGAAGAGATGGACCGCGCCGCCATTATCCTTCGGGCCTCATTTGACGAGCGGCTTCCGTGGTTGGCGGGGCTCCATACGCCTACCGAAGATCGCGCTTACTTTCGAGAGCACGTATTCAGCGAATGCGAGGTATGGGGTGCGCTGGAAGATGAAATCGTCGGCTTTATTGCATTCCGGGCTGATTGGATTGACCTGCTGTACGTATTGCCGTCTTGGCAGGGGCAGGGCGCTGGTGACGCGCTTCTCCAAGTGGCCAAGGGGGCAGCGTCAAGCCTCCAACTATGGACAGCGTTTCAATCATTGGAAATCGATCAAGATGAACAGAATAAATTTTCAGCTATACACCTACGACAACTGGTCGGCGCGATGCTGGCGAACGACGAGCCACTGCTCCTTTGAGTAGGATCGCTCACGAAGCCAGTGCGGCGTGATACGATACGCCCTTACCCTGCTGATCTTGTCTCCGGTGGGCTTAAAATTCAGCACCAACTCTGCTGCCCCAATGATGAAGTCAGCGTAGTTCAGCATCCAGTGTGTTGCCTTTTGGAGGATGCGAAAGAAATCGTCTGGATGAAGTGTTCTCGTTCGGTCTGCCTCGCGGGCGACCTCGGCAGCAATTGAGCCCACGCTGCGGCCATGGAACACGTCATTTTCGATTCCGTTGGTCTCCAATACGTGCTTCTCAGACAGAGCATAGATTGTTCGCCACACGGTGAGATATCGCATGACAGTGTTCTCGGTTTTCGGATCGCGAACATTGACAGTCTTGGCAGCAAGGCATCGCTGGATGCGCCTTGAATGCGTATCTTTGACCTTTGCCAGCCGTTCCAGGAGTGCATGCTGAAACCTTGCCGAGGACGAGAGTGCCAGGTTGGTCACTCCAATCCATCCAGCCATAAGGGCCCAATCAAAAAAGTCGGGATCGTCAGAAGCAGCCGTTAGATCGGAGAGCACCTTGGTTTCCCGCTTGAATTCAGAAAACAGGTTATCCAGCCGCTCTTCGAATGGGACCAAGTTGAGGATGTCATTCGTTGCGAGCAATTCGCAAAAGTTGTCGAAATCCGATTGCACGAGGCCGTGGTTATAGTAAATACCGCGACCGTTCCTCCATCGGATGAACCAATCATATGCTCCGCTAAACTCAAGGCAGATCCGAGCACTGAGTGGCTCGCTGTCAAATCCCACGCCGAGTTTATGCAAGATGATGGTTTTCTTGTTCAGTCTATCCAGACTCAAACTGGGATGATTGAGCCTGATCCCACCATAATCGACGAAGCCGTCAAACAAGATCGTGACCTCCGTGTCACGTTTCTTCGTCGGGTCGTCCGTCTCAATCACCCACCGGTCATCAAGCTTGTTTCGTCTGCCTTCGATGGCTTTCTTATCTCCGGTGCGCTTCACGGTTTCTGGAAGGTAGAGCCTTTCCATCCCACTCGCGTAGCGTCGCAGGTGGTTGTTCGAAAGCCGGTTCGAATAAAAACTGTTATCCATAATCAAATCTCCAATACGGTGGGGAGGGCGATTTCACCGGCCGCAAGCAACTTCAATGCTCGTCGCACGCCTTGGCGGTACATCTCACCGAACCCCTTTTCGAAAACCCACTGCCGGATCGCCAATACGAGCCCGAGAAGAGGAACGCCTTGGACATTCCAATTCGATGCAGGAGCCGTTAGTTTGGACGACATTAGGGCTCGGTGCGCGAGATAAAGGTCGAGCATGTTTTCCAGGGTTGGCGCGAATACGAAGTCTGAACGGACTGCTCCGTCAGCCTCAACCCCCGAAAGACCGCATGCGCTCTCAATGCCGCTGGCGATCGCCAGGCGCTTGAACCACTCGTGTGCTTCGGGATCAAACCCGAAGCGTGCCACCTGTTGGCCATTGATCAACAGGGACTGCAAGCATTCCTGAAAGAAACGGACTGATGCCTTGTAATCCGCAACATCGCGCGGGCTATTCCGATAATATCGCTGTGTCACTGCGGAGTTCGCATGACCTGCCGTGGCGCTGATCTCCATGGACGATTATTTCGTCCGGTCCGATGCTAGGGCGCTGGCGCAGCGTGTCCTCGATGAAATCGAGAAGCCGATCGCATGGGATGGCATTTCGCTTTCGGTCGGCTCCAGTGTCGGCATCTCGACCTATCCGGGGCAGGCCGAGACGATCGACGACCTTCTCTCACAGGCCGATATCGCGATGTACCGGGCGAAATCGACCGCAACCAACACCATCTGCTTCTATGATCCTTCGATGGACCAGGCTGCCCGTGACCGCAATGCGCTTGCGATCGAGATGCGCGAAGGCCTCAGGAGAAATGAGTTCGAGCTTTTCTACCAGCGGCAGAACGATACCGTCACACGCGCGGTTCTGGGCTTCGAGGCGCTATTGCGCTGGAACCATCCGGTACGCGGCAGCATCTCGCCGGTAGAGTTCATTCCGATAGCGGAGCGGACGGGCTTCATTCTGGAACTGGGCGAATGGGTTCTCCGCCGGGCGTGCCAGGAGGCGGCAGGCTGGAAGAATCCTCTGCGCATCGCCGTCAACGTCGCGCCGCAGCAGCTCAGCGACAACCGGTTGCCGCAGATCATCCACGAAATCCTCCTCGATACCGGGCTTGCCGCGTCACGCCTGGAAATCGAGATCACAGAATCCGGCATCCTTGCCGACCACCAGCACGCGCTGCATGCTATCCGGCGCCTGAAGGCGCTCGGCGTGAAGATCGCGATGGACGACTACGGGACGGGTTATTCGTCGCTTTCGACGTTGCAGAGCTTTCCCTTCGACAAGATCAAGATCGACCGCTCCTTCGTGGATGGCATCGTAACCAACAAGCAGTCGGCCGCGATCGTTCGCTCGACGCTGATCCTCGCCGCAAGCCTCGACATCCCGGTGCTGGCCGAAGGCGTCGAGAACGAACAGCATATCGATTTCCTTCGCCGCGAGGGCTGCCTGCAAGTGCAAGGATTCCTTTTCGGCAAGCCGGTGCCGCGTTCGGGGATCGAGGAGATCGTTAACGCCGCACCTGCCGCCAAGGCAGAGGCTGAGACCTCGGTCGTCGAGGGGACGGCTGAGGAAGCGCGCCCGGGAGCCGCAGCCGCGGCCTGAGCAAAACATTCATCGCGCGCCAAGCCGGCTGGCTTGACATCCGGACCCGCGCATTCTCACATGGCCGCCGATCGATGCGGCGGAGGAGCACATCCATGCGGTACAGGCTGATCACGACGGCAAGCGCCGTTGTTCTCGGATTGATGACGGCAGTTCATGGCGCCGAGATCACCCAGGATGGCGCAAATGCCATCCGCGACAATCTCAACAACCTGCTGCCCGAGGACATTGCAAAGAGCGGTGTCGTGGCCGTCAATCCGGCTGGCACGCGTTACGAGATCATCTACGATCTGGCCAAGCTGCTTTCCAAGGTCAATCCGGCGGATTTCACGATCGGGGGCCTTAAGCCAATTTCGATGTTCGCCACGCCGCAGGACAACGGGCTCTGGAATGTCGAAGGCGACAATAGCTTGAACGTTTCCGGACATTTCAAGGGACCGGACCAGAAGCGCACCGAGTTCACCTATTCCATCGCCTCTCTGGCCTACACCTCCATCTTCGATCCGGCGATCAGCTATTTCCGCTCCGGCGACTTCAGTGCCAAGGATATCAAAGCCACGTCAACGACCGATACCGAACAGGTCAATGTCAGCGTTGGCGACGTGAAATACAAGCTCACCTCCGCCGATAGCGCTGCCGGCAGGATGGACTTTGCGGTGAACGGCACTTTGACGGCCTTTGCCGAGCAGGTGAGCGGGAAGGAAATGCCGCCGGTCCACATCACTGCCGATGCCATCGATTTCGACGCCAGGGTCTATAGCCTGCCGGCGAAGGAGTTGAGGGACATTGTCGTCTTTGCGCTCGACCATGCCGAGGAAAAGCAGATCAGCAAGGAGAACGAGGAAAAGCTGAAGGCTATGCTGCGCGACGCTTTTCCCCTGATCTCTTCGCTCGAGGAAACCATCGATCTCCACAATTTGGCTGTCACAGGTGCTGCCGGTAGCGGCGGCGCGAAGAGCTTCGGTTATCGCCTGACAATCGACGGGCCGAGCGACGCGACACGGCTTGGCGTTGCAATGAATGCTGCCGACGTGACATTTGACAGCCCGATGGTTCCTGCCGCCTATTCCGCCTTCCTGCCGCAGGCAGTCGATGTGCAGTTCGGCATTCCGGATATGGATTTTGCGGCTTTCGGCGATGAATTCATGAAGCTCGATTTGACCAAGTCGCGGGAAGAAGGAGAGGACGCGGGCAAGAAGGCCGTGGAGCGGCTTTTCCGCGACGGGAAGTTTGTGATGGACTTTCCGAAGATCAGTGCCAAATCAGGCGTCTACGATATCGATATGTCCGCAAAGGTCGAGAGCCGCCTCGATGCCGGCAAGGATGAGTATGCGCTACAGGCCTCCATTCTGGCGCGCGACTACGACAAGACCATCGCCGCGGTCCAGGAACTCGCCAAGGCCAATCCCGAGCTCAATCAGGCGTCTTTCGGAATGTTAATGGTCAAGGGTTTCGCCAAGACCGACCCGGACGGCCGTCAGCGCTGGGACGTGACGGTCACCCCCGACGGTTCGGTGACGGTCAACGGCCAGCAGATCAAGGGGCCGGATAAGCCGGAATAATATTGCCGAACATCGGGCGGCAATTGCTTATCAAGGCGCTGATGTTGGAGACACTCGGCCGTGCCTCACGGGATAAGCCTGAAATGCTCGAACGAAACTGCATTGCCGATAGTCGAGCTTTGGCACGAGGCGGCGACGTTCGAACCTGCTCCGTCGATGAAGGCGCTAAATTATCCGCCTCATATAACTTTGGCGATTTACGAGGATTTCGTGCCTGATGAGAGCATCGGCGTGCTCTCCAGAATTTTTGGTACTCAGCCTGCAGTAACAGTGACCTTTTCAGGTATTCGTTATTTCCAAAACGAGTTCCTAGTATTATGGGCGCGTCCGGTATCGAATGACCGGCTGCTGCAGCTTCACGCGGCCATCCATAGCGAAATAGACCCGACACTCTGTCGTGAGTACTATCGCCGCAGTTGCTGGGAGCCTCATTGCACGATTGCTATGAAGATCCCCAGGTCCATGTTCGAGCCTGCCATCAATTGGGCAGAGCAAAAACGGGCCGAATTTTCCGTTACATTCGATGCGGTGGATATCGTGCGGTTTCCGCCGGTCGAAGTATTGAGCGAGGTCAGGTTGACTCCATAGTCACTGCTTCCGACGTTTTCAAATCGCTTTGATAAGCGGCGAAGTTGCATGAGCGCCGATGATCAGAAGCGGCACTCGCCGCCGCTGATGATCCGGAAGCCTGCATTGCCTGCCTCGCAGGGGTTCGGGAAGGTCTGGGTCTGGCGGCCGCGCTGGCCGCAGACAGGCCTGTATTCCCGCGTGCAGATGCCGCCTGGGCGTCCTGGACCGTCAGGCCTGTCCGGGCGATCCGGCCAGTCGGGGCGGCCGGGACGATCCGGTTCGGGGCGCGGGAAGGGCGGCGGTTCGCGGCGGCATTCGCCGCGGCCGACGATCATGAAACCGCTGTTGCGGGCCTGGCAGGCATTTCCGAAGGTTTGAAGCCGGCCGCCGCGTTCACCGCAGACCGGCGCATATTCCATGGTGCACATCTGCTGCTGGGCTGGCCACGGCCGGGGCGGCGGACGCGAATAACCAGGATCGACATCGACCGTGCAGGCGGAAAGCAGAGGAATCAGCGCGAGGAGCGCTAAGCGCTTCGAGCTTGCTGAATGTCTAGCTATCCTAATGATTTCCGTCATGTCGCTCCCCGTACAAATCTGAAGGCAGACTAGCGGATGAAGGCAAAAATACAACCCTGCCTATTTTTTACCGGCGAGTGAAACTCTCAGTCGAAGAGGCTGGAAACGGATTCTTCCTGACTGGTGCGGTTGATCGCTTCGCCGATGAGGGTCGCGGTCGTGATGACGCGGATATTATGCGCCGACTGGACGGCGGTGGTCGGCTGAATGGAGTCGGTGATCACCAGTTCGCGCAGCTTCGACGACGTGATGCGGGTGACCGCGCCACCGGAAAGAACGCCGTGGGTGATGTAGGCGGTGACGCTTGCAGCACCCTGGGCGAGAAGCGCATCGGCGGCGTTGCAGAGCGTGCCGCCGGAATCGACTATGTCGTCGATCAGCAGGCAATCCTTGCCTTCGACTTCGCCGATAATGTTCATGACTTCGGATTCACCCGGGCGGTCGCGGCGCTTGTCCACGATCGCCAGAAGACAGTCGAGGCGTTTGGCGAGCGAACGGGCGCGGACGACGCCGCCGACGTCCGGCGAAACGACCATGACGTTGCTGATGTCGTAATTGGCCTTGATGTCGCGCGTCAGCACCGGAACGGCGTAGAGGTTATCCGTCGGGATATCGAAGAAGCCCTGGATCTGGCCGGCATGCAGGTCGAGCGTCAGCACGCGGTCGGCGCCAGCCTCGGTGATGAGGTTGGCGACCAGCTTGGCGGAGATCGGCGTGCGCCCCGAGGCGCGGCGATCCTGGCGGGCATAACCGAAATAGGGAAGAACGGCCGTGATGCGGCGCGCGGACGAACGGCGCATCGCGTCGATCATGATGAGCAGTTCCATCAGATGATCGTTCGTCGGGAAGGAAGTTGACTGGACGACGAAGACGTCTTCGCCGCGGACGTTTTCCTGGATTTCGACGAAGATTTCCTGATCGGCAAATCTTCTGACGCTGGCCTTGCCCAAGGGCACATTGAGATAGGTGCAGATCGCTTCGGCGAGATGCCGGTTCGAATTGCCTGCGAAAACCTTCATTTTGGCCCGCCTGTTGTCCGCTGATAGCCGCGCTTTTTAGCCAGCTTGCTTCCGAATGCAAGCGCAAAGGCGCCACAGGCTTTGATATTTGTAAAAAGCCTGTTTCTAACCGTCGCGCGTCTGGCGCCACGAATTGAATTCGGTGATCGTTTTCGTGGCGATCTGCTGCATGACGGAGGCGGGAACGCCGGCCCAGGGATCCTGTGCCGCGGAAGGCACTTTTTCCTGTCCCTGGATGCGGTGCAGACGGGCGCCACTGCCGTCGAGGATATCCCACACATAAACGACGGTCACGTCGCCCTCATCGGTAAAGGCGGAGAGGTAGCCCTTCAGGATATAGTCGCTGCTGGTGTCATTCGAACTCTTGATCGAGAGACCGTGCGAGCGCGCCTCGGCGCCAAGCTGGCGGGAAAGCGGCGTTACTGCCTGAACGGGAGCGCCGATAATCGGCAGGAAGCGGACGGTGCTGCCGCGGATTGCGGACGAGGCGGCAGGATCGATGGCGGCAACCTGTTGCGGCTGGCGGGCAGGGGCCCGATTGCCCATGTCTTCTTCTTCCGCCTGCGCATTGGAAACCGGTTCGGTAAGCGTCTGGCCTTCGGCAGGCTGCGGAGCGGCGGGGGACGCGCCGCGCCGGGCAAGGGCATCGGCCTGCTCCTGCATCGTCGTCGGCGGTACGCCGGGGCCGGATCTGGAGGTCTGATTGTTGTAGGCCGGGTGATAGCCGGCCTGGCGGGATTCGCCAGCAAAGGCCCGCTGTGGCTCGGCGCCTGCCATTCGTTCGACTTCGCGCTGGGTGACAGGTGAGGAACGACCCTTCGACGAGTCGCCGATATCGACTTGCGGCGTCAGCGCATCGGTGGTGTTGCAAGCGGAAAGCGCGGCCAGGCAGGCAAGGAGCATCGGCGCAGTCTGAACTCGCGTCATCGCTGTCGTCGTCCTTCCCTCGTTCGCATCAGCCCTGCTGATTTATGGGGGCGGGGGCTGTCCGCTGTCAATTCCGGATTCTTGCCGGTGATTGCCCGTCATGCGCCGATGAAGTCGAGCGAGTGGCGGGAAAGCGTGCGCGGCGCATGCTCCGTCGTCAGGTAGGTCTGGCCAAGCGTCATGGCCGTTCCGGTATCGGAATCGGCGATGATCATGTGCACGAAGAGCGACATGTTCGGCTCGATCGGTTGCGGGTTGCCGACATGAAACATCTGATGTTCCATCCAGGACGGCGCGAAGCGGGCGCCGAGGGAATAGCCGCAGGCATTCAGCCGATGTCGGGCAAGCCCGCGCTCGTCCATGATCTTCGCATGCATGTCGAAGACGTCGCCGAAGGTGTGGCCGGGTTTCAGCACGGTTTCGATCGCCTGCAGGTTTTCCAGGCAGGCGTTATAGAGTTCGCGATGGCGGTGTGTCGGTTCGCCAATCACGATCGTGCGCATCATGGCGGCGTGATAGTGGGCATAGGTGCCGGCCCATTCGAGCGTAAGCTGGTCGCTCGCATCGAGCTTGCGGCGGCCGGCCTTGTAGCGGCAGAGCAGGGCGTCCGCGCCGGAACCGATGATGTACTCGTTGGCTGGATAATCGCCGCCGCCGGAAAAGACCGCTCCCTGCATGGCGGCAAGGATGTCGGCCTCGTCTGCGCCGGGCTTCGTCAACTTTATCGCCTCATCCAGTGCGTCGTCGGCCAGGGCTGCGGCACGCTCGACATAGGCCACCTCCGCCGGGCTTTTCACGAGGCGCAGCCTGCTGACGAGGTATGAGGCGTCGGTGATCTGGCCGAAGGTGGAAAGCTGGGCATCGAGCAAGTGGGCGATGCGCCCGGTCATGCCATGGGTGTCGTATTCGACGCCGATGCGCGCGCCGAGCAGATCCATGTCGACCAGCAGGTTCCTGAGGTCGAGCGTCGGGTCGGCATTGATGCGATCGACCCAGACGTGGATGTCGTCGAGGATCGACGTGTGCTTGGCCTGGCGAAGGTCCGCCGAGCGGGTGATCAGCGACATCGTGCCGTCGGCTTTGACGATCAGCGCCTGGAAGAAACAGTAGCCGAAGGTGTCGTAGCCCGTCAGCCAGTACATGCTTTCCTGCGCGAAGAGCAGGACGGCGTCGAGCTTTTCCGCGCGCATCTGGTCGGTGAGGCGGGTGAGCCGGCTTGCGAATTCGGCTCTTTCGAAATGCAGTGCCATTCGGTCAAATCTCCCTGATGCTGATTGCTGAAATCTGGCGGCCGTAATCCGGCTCTTTATTATGTGTAGTGCGCCGGTACGAGAAAAAACGCTCGTTGTCCGGATAGGTGCAAATACCAAGGCTTTCGGCGCGCACGCCGGCCTTCCGCAGCCGGTCGACGGTCAACGCCGGAAGATCGAACATCGCATGGGCGGGCTTTCGCGACGGAATGAAATAGCGCTTGTAGGACGAATCTTGAGTGACGAAACGCTCAATGAATTCGGGGCCGACTTCGTAGCTTGCCTGACTGATCGAAGGGCCGAGGCAGGCGACGATAGCCTGGCGCTTCGCTCCGAGCCTCTCCATTGCTGCAATGGTGTTTTCCAGGACGCCGGTCAGTGTGCCTTTCCATCCGGCATGCGCCGCGCCGATTACCCGGTTTTCCGGATCGACGAAGAGGATCGGGCCGCAATCGGCGGCAAGAACGCCGAGCACGATGCCGGGCGTTGCCGTAACCAGTGCATCGGCTTCGGGGCGCGTGCCGTCATAGCTGCCGTCGACGGTGACCGCATCCGGCGAATGAACCTGATGGACTGTCGCGAGCCTTTCCAAGGGCTGTCCGAACCAGGCGGCAACGCGGCGGCGGTTCTCCATCACCTTTGTGCGGTCGTCATTCGAGCCAATTCCGACATTCAGACCGCGATAGAGCCCGTCCGAAACGCCGCCTGCGCGCGTGAAATAGCCGTGGCGGATCGCTTCGCCGGCCGCTTCGTTCAACAGCGCGCTTTCAATCGGTGCGGGAGAGGCCGCGTCTTGCATCAGTGATTCCGGGGTGTTTCGAACGGTGCCATTGTTCGCCGGTCCGCCCGGCGAAGCATTGTTGATTGCGCTGGATGTTGGCCCAGGGCCGAGCGTCCTGTCAATCCACGGGGCGGAACGGCATGAGATCGACGACCGGATAGGAGACGGCCATCACCTTGAAAAGCTCACCCATCCGGCCTTCGCCGGAGCCGGCCAAACGGTCGACCGCGCTCTGGATTATCTGCTGCGTGCGCGGTTCGCGATCGCGGCCGAGAGCGGCGGCGCGCTCGAGAATGCCGAGGCCGATCAGGAAATCGCCCTGATGCAGCGCACCATTGAGATGCAGCCCTGCGGCGACAGCGGTTTTGGCAAGATCTTCGAAATCCACATGGCTCGTCAGATCCGCTTCACCGGGATGGGCAAGCGGCGGATCGAACTCGTGCATGCGCACGGCCTGCAGCGTGTCACCGAAGCCGGTGACCAGGTGTCCGTAGTCGATCGCCAGCGCCGTGCCGCCGAAGGCCCTCAAGCGATCGCAGATGGTGATCATCACGGCCTGCCTGGCCGGTGAAATCTCAAAGAGCGTGCCGGCCGGCACGGCCTGCGGCGATTCGGGTAGCAGTGCCGGATCGATGCTGGCGATCCCGGCAGCGAATGCCAGTTCGCCATCCGCGTCGAGGCCAACCATGCGCTCGCGAAAGCCGGTCGACGTCTTGACGAATTGGCGGATCGGAATAGCGTCGAACAGCTCGTTTGCCGCAATCAGCGTGAAGCCCGGCGGCACCTCCTCAAAATCGAAATGCCAGCTGATCTTGCCTCCATGTGCGACAAGCGTCTGTTGCTGGATGTCGCGAAGGCGTTCGCTCGTTTCGACGAGATGAACGGTCATGTTCTCGAAAAGCGGCGGGGCGAGACGCTCGATGACGCGCAGCATATCAGCCATCATCGTCCCGCGGCCCGCCCCGATTTCAACGAGGCGCACGCCTGACGGGGTGCCGTGCCGCTGCCAGGCGTGCACAACGAAGACTCCGATCATTTCGCCGAAGAGCTGGCTGACTTCGGGCGCGGTAACGAAATCTCCGGACCGGCCGAAGGGCTCGCGGGTGCGATAGTAGCCGTATTCTGGATCAGCGAGGCAGAGCGAAAAATAGTCCGTGACGCTGATCGGCCCGTTCGCCTGAATGATCGCCTTTATCTTTTCACCGAGTGCGGTCATCATGATCGTACCGTCCTGACAGGCTCAATGCTGCAAAGCGGCCTGGCTGAGGGCCCGCGCCATCGCCCAGATTCCGAGCAGCACCATCGGGAAAGAAAGGACCATGCCCATGGTCAGCCAATTCGTGCCGAGTAGGTAGCCGAGCTGCGCATCCGGCTCACGGAAGAACTCGACCAAGATGCGCGACAGCCCATAGCCGCAGACGAAGACCCCGGTAACGAGTCCAGGTGCTTTCAGCGCCCGGAATCCATAGACGAGAAGGGCAAGCGAAAGCAGCAGCACGATGCCTTCGAGGCCCGCTTCGTAGAGTTGGCTTGGATGGCGTGCAAACGGCCCTCCGGTCGGGAAAACGACTGCCCACGGCACATCCGTCAGCCGTCCCCAAAGCTCGCCGTTGACGAAGTTTGCGATGCGGCCGCAGAACAGGCCGATCGGCACCACGGCGGCAACGATGTCGAAAAGGCTCCAGACCGGAATGCCATTGCGGCGCGCAAAGACGATCATGGCGATCGTCGTGCCGGTGATTCCACCGTGGAAAGACATGCCGCCGTTCCAGATCTCGATGGCGCGGAGCGGGTTCTCGACCACGGACGGCAGATCGTAGAAAAGGATATAGCCGATGCGGCCGCCGAGAACGATGCCGAGGGCTGCCCAGACGATGAAGTCGTCGATCTGCACCTTGGTGATCGGCGAGGCATTGCCCGGCCAGAGCTCATCGTTGCCGGCGATCTGCCGGGCATAAAGCCATCCGAGCATGATGCCCGCGACATAGGCGAGGCCGTACCAGTGAATAGCCAGCGGGCCGATCGAAAAGGCGATCGGATCGATATCCGGAAAGGGCATGATCGAAAGAAGATTGGCTGCAGTCGGCAAGGCTTTTCCACCCGTTGATGTGCGCGGAACATGGCGTTGCGATACGAAGCGGTCAAGTCGATTGTGAGGCGGAGCATGCCCGGTGCGTGCTTATCCAGAGCAAAGCGCTTGCATCCTTAACGGCAAAGCCCTACCTCCTTTCTAAGGCTTCAGGCCTATCAAAATCATGTGGTGGGAAGGAGAAAAACCGCCATGACGAGTGGAACAAACCGCATCATGGACGAATTCGCCAAGCTGATGACGGATGCAGCGGGGGCCGCCCAGGGTGTACGCAAGGAAATCGAGACCGCCTTCAACGCTCAGGCCGAGCGCTGGCTAAACACCATGGATGTGGTCAAGCGCGAGGAATTCGAGGCCGTCCGCGAAATGGCGATCAAGGCTCGCGACGAAAACGAAGCGTTGCTTGCCCGCGTCGCCGCGCTTGAAGCAAAGCTTGCCGCAAGAACGAAATAAGTCTCATTCTAGCACAAGTGCGGTGTGGCGCATAAGCGGCACGTCGCCTCTTCGACAAAAAAACAGGTGCCGTTTTCCACCTGTGGACACTGCCAAAAAAGCCAATACGCAGAGTCGTTTACAACCTCCTTCTGAAATCAAATTCCGAACGGCTGTCCACAGTACCTTTCCGGAAATGACCGGAGAGGGGCTGGCTTGTCACCGGGGGCGTTATACACTGATTTTAAATGATGATTCGAAGCGGACATTGGTAAGCTCCGGGCAGGTTCACTGCGTTAGGTCTGGCAGCGGTTCAACGAACATCCGAGTGGTGGTTCCGGTATTTGCGTGTGTCTTTTCTTGTGTTCGTAAACCCAAGTTCAGTCGCATTCATTCCGGTCAAGAAGGTGCTGCATGAGCCTTATGGAATTGGAATTCGAGCGTCAGTCGAACCCGGTCGATATGATCGAGTATGTCGCCGCCAACAACGACTGGGCGTTTGAGCGGTCGGGCGAGGACGAGATCGCAATGACGGTCGAGGGGAAGTGGGCCGATTACCACGTTTCCTTCTCCTGGATGGAGGAATTCGAGGCGCTGCATCTCGGCTGCGCTTTCGACATCAAGGTTCCGGAGGCCCGCGTCAACGAGGTCACCAAGCTCTTGGCTGCGATCAATGGTCAGGTTCTGATGGGCCATTTCGATTTGTGGCGGCAGGAAGATGTGATCATCTTCCGGCAGTCGCTGCTGCTGGCGGGCGGGGCCGAGCCGACGAACCGTCAGGTGGAAGTTTTGCTTTCCAGCGCCCTCGATACCTGCGAAGCTTACTATCAGGCGTTCCAGTTCGTCATCTGGTCCGGCCTGGATGCCGCCAAGGCTATGGAAGCAGTTCTCTTCGAAACGGTCGGCGAAGCGTAAAATGTCACCATCGTCTTCCGATACAGTCGTTCTCGTCGGCGCCGGCAATATGGGCGGCGCGATGCTCTCCGGCTGGCTGAAGAGCGGTGTTCCGGGATCCTCCGTTGTCGTGATCGATCCGGGTCCGTCACCCACGATGATGAAGGTCATCGGCGATGCGGGCGCGACGCATGCCTCAACCGTTCCCGCCGGTCTGAAGGCGGATGTCATCTTCCTCGCGGTGAAACCGCAGGTGATGGAAACAGTCCTACCGCCGGTGAAGAGCGCCGTCGGATCCAAGACGGTGGTCGTTTCAGTGGCTGCTGGCAAGACGCTGGCTTTCCTCGAAAAGCATCTCGGCGAGGCCGCTATGGTTCGCGCCATGCCGAACACGCCCGCCATGATCGGCCGCGGCGTCACCGGCGCCTTCGCCAATGCGCGCGTCAGCGCCCGGCAGCGTGATCGCGTTCATTCCCTTCTTCGCGTCTCTGGTCCCGTCGAGTGGGTCTCGGCCGAGTCCGATATCGATGCCGTGACGGCATTGTCCGGTAGCGGCCCGGCTTATGTGTTCTATCTCGTCGAGTGTATGGCAGAAGCAGGCCGTAAACTTGGCCTGCCGGCGGACCTCGCCATGCGTCTTGCGCGGGAGACTGTCGCGGGGGCTGGTGAACTCCTACACCAGTCCCCCGACGACGCCTCGAAGCTTCGCCAGAACGTCACGTCGCCTGGTGGCACGACGGCCGCGGCCCTTTCCGTGCTGATGGCGGAAGAGGGCATGCAGCCGCTGTTCGACAAGGCTCTTGCAGCTGCCCGCAAGCGTGCTGAAGAACTGGCCGGCTGAAGGGCATCGCGATGGCTGAGGAAATCACCTATGCCGATTTCGAACGTGTGGACATTCGTGTCGGCACGATCATTGAGGCCGAACCCTTTCCGGAAGCCCGAAAGCCGGCGGTCAAGCTGCTGATCGATTTCGGCCCGCAGATCGGCGTCAAGAAATCCTCGGCACAGATCACCGTGCACTACACGCTGGAAAACCTCGTCGGCCGCCAGGTTCTAGGAGTGGTGAATTTCCCGCCACGCCAGATCGGGCCGTTCCGCTCGGAGGTCCTGACCCTCGGCTTCGAGGACGAAGCGGGCGCGATCGTTCTCGCCGCGACAGACAAAGCGGTGCCGAATGGCAAGAAGCTGATGTGATCAGTGAATGTCGCGCGAGACCGGATCGGTCAGCGTAAAATCGTGAAAGACGGCCTCGAAGCCTGCGCGCTGCGGCGAGCAGAATGCCGGGCCGACCATCACCTCTTCAATCGACGGATTGAACCAGGCGAGGCGCGCCATGCGCCATTCGCTGATCCGGTCGGTCCGGTACTGAATAAAGAGCGCGTCCTTGTTGCGGGTCACGCGAAGGGAGAGCCGTTCGAATTCATGCTCGATGCGAAAGGCCGACCAGTCGGAATTGCCATTGGTGACGACGGTGCTGAAGTGCTTTGCGCCATCGGTGTATTCGACCCCGCATTTCATCCAGCGTGCTGAATCCGCACGGACCATCAGGCCGGCCTGGTCGTAAAGCTCCTGATAGCGGCCTGAGAATGTCACTTCTGCCGTGAAGTCGCCCTTGCGCTGGTGATGCAGAAAATGACCGTCGTCGCGATGGAAGCCGTAATAGGTGCCTTGCCAGAAGTCTGTCTTTTTGCCTGATCGGACGTGCAATGCACCCTCACAAACCTCCGCCAGGGGCGGAGAATTGAGCCAGATCATCTCTTTCGGGTCGATCGCCATCTGGACCTCACGCCGGGATGCGGATGGTGGCGCGGAGGCCGCCGAGAGGACTGTCGCCGAGCGTGACGTTGCCACCGTGGCTGCGGGCGATATCGCGGGCGATGGCAAGGCCGAGGCCGGTGCCGGAAGCGTCCAGATTGCGCGCTTCATCGAGACGGAAGAAGGGCTTGAAGACGTCCTCGCGATTTTTCTCGGGAATGCCGGGGCCATCATCATCGAAGTTCAGCGTCAGCCATTTCGCACTGTGCTTTGCTTCAATGTTCAGCGCATTCGCATAGCGGCGGGCATTGGAGGCGAGGTTAGCCACCAGGCGCGTGAATGCGTTCGGCCGAACCAGGATTTCATCTTCGCCTTCGATCGAATAGCTGAGCGTCTTTTCGTGCAGGGCGAAGTCCGTTTCGATCTTTCCGAGCAGTTCGCTGAGCTTCAGTTCTCCAACATCCTCTTCGATCTCGCTGCGCGCAAAGGCCATATAGGCCTCAAGCATCGATTGCATGTCGTTGACGTCGTCATTCAGGCCTTGGAGTTCGGGACTGTTGCCGGCAAGGGCTAGCTGCAGCTTGAAGCGGGTCAGCACCGTGCGCAGGTCGTGACTGACGCCGGTCAGCATCGCGGTTCGCTGTTCGATCTGCCGTTCGATGCGTTCGCGCATCAGGATGAAGGCAAGTCCTGCGCGTCTGACCTCGTCGGCGCCGCGCGGATAGAAGTCATCGTGTTTATGTCCCTTGCCAAAGCTCTCGGCGGCTTGCGCGAGCGTCAGGATCGGCCGAATCTGGCCGCGCAGGAAGAGGATCGATACGCCGATCAGCACGAGAGAGGCGCCGACCATCCAGACGATGAAGATATGCGTGTTCGACGCATAGGTCTGGTTGCGCTTGGTCAAAACGCGCAGAATCTTGGCGTCCAGCTTTATCCGGATTTCAACGAGGCTCGAATCTCCCACGGTGTCGATCCAGTAGGGCCGCTTGATCTGGTCGCTGATCTCATCGCTCAGGATGCCATCGAGGATGGAGAAGAACGGCTTTTCGCGCGGTGGCGGCAGTTCTCCGTCGGGCTCGATCGAAATCTGCAGGTTCAACTGCTCGCGGGCGATGCGCGTGGCTTCGCTGAAATCCGCATCCTGCGGATAGGTTTCGATGATTTGAATGATCGCTGCGATATCGCGGGTGACCGCCATCGACAGGCGCTGCGTCACCATTTGCCAATGGCGCTCCATGAAGACCGCGGCAACGATGGACTGCAGCAGCACCATGGGAATGATGATGATCAGCAGCGAACGGACGTAGAGGCCGGTCGGCAGACGGCGGCGCAGCCAGCGGCCGAACCCTTTCCATCCGGAGGCTGGCGAGCGCTCTTCGCGGCGTAGGGAGTCGAAAGTCACCATCACAGTCGCGATCCTGACGTTGAGGCCATCAATCGATGCTCAGCCTGTATCCTATACCACGAACCGTCTGCAGCCAGACAGGATTTGCGGGATCGTCCTCGATCTTGCGGCGCAGCCGATTGATCTGCACGTCGATCGTGCGCTCGCCGACGTCGACGTCATTGCCGATGAGCTCGTGGCGCGGAATGGTATCGCCGGCACGCCTGGCAAAAAGCAGCATGATCTCCTGCTCGCGGTCCGTGAGGCGGATCACTTCCGTCGCCTTCTTCAGTTCCTTGCGAGTGAGCGAGAAAGTGTACGGGCCGAACATAATCTGCTCGATTTTCGGCGCGTCGGAGGCGTTGCGGCGCAGGATATTGTTGACGCGCAGCACCAGTTCACGCGGATCGAAAGGCTTCGAGAGATAATCGTCGGCGCCGGCTTCAAGTCCCGCGATGCGATTGTCGGACTCCGCGAGCGCTGTCAGCATGATGATCGGCACGTTTTTGATGGCGCGCAGGCCGCGCGTTACGTCGATGCCGGATTCGCCCGGCATCATCACGTCCATGATGATGAGATCGAAGTCGAGCCCGGCAAGCTTGCGTTGCGCCTCGGCGCCATCCGCAGCCACGGTCACCCGGAAGCCGTTCTCCGTCAGGTAACGGTTCAAAAGAGCGCGGATTCGGGTGTCGTCATCGACCACCAATAGATGTGCCGCGTCATCCGAAATGATTGTTTTTCCCGCCATTCAACCCGCTTTCGTTGTTTGTCTGTCCCTCATACCCCTTAGAAATGCCTTTACGCTTTCGCGCACCTCCGGAGCGGCACCGTCGAATGCTCTCTCAATGCGGCGCGATTGCGGCTCCGCCAGAGCGAGGGCCAGTTCGCGCCCGGTCTTTGTCGGATATAGCTTACGCTGGCGCCGGTCTTCAGGCCCCGCCACCTGACGAATATACCCCGAATCGATCAGTTGTTTGAGCACCCGAGCGAGGCTCTGTTTGGTAATCTTCAACGTATCCAGAAGATCGGCAACGGTCATGCCCGGTTCACGGTTAACGAAATGCACCACCCGGTGATGGGCCCGGCCGAAGCCGCTCTTTTCCAGGATCGCGTCCGGATCGGAGACGAAATCGCGATAGGCAAAAAAGAAGAGCTCGATGATCTCGAAATCGATGATTCCGGTGTTTTCCATCGGCGCGGCCAACGGTTCGGATTTGGCTGCTTTCGAGCTGGTCTGTCGTGGCGCCACGTCATTTCCTTTCTCGTTCTGCGCGCCCTGCGAAACTATAGCAAAGATATGTCAGCTTTGTTGACATAATTTTGCGCCGCTGTTAGCTTCCCCGGACTTTGCGGAGGCGGGCGTTTGTTCGAAACCGGCCCGTCTTCCCTCCCCATACAACGCTTTTTTTCCCCACTGCGCAGTGGATAAAACGTAATATGGGCAACAATCAACAGGTATGGCGCGCGAGCGCCGGAGGATACGAGAATGGCTTCAGTTCCCTTCGACCAGCTGGATGGGGAAATCTGGTTCAATGGCGAATTCCTGCCTTGGAAGGACGCGAAGATCCACGTGCTGACGCATGGCCTGCATTATGCGAGCGCGGTCTTCGAAGGCGAGCGTGCCTATGGCGGCCGGGTATTCAAGCTGACGGAACACAATCAGCGTCTTCACAAGTCCGCGGAAATTCTTGGTTTCAAGGTGCCTTACCCGGTCGAGGAACTCGATGCGGTAACGATCGAACTCTTGAAGCGCCAAGGTTTTTCCGAGGCCTATGTGCGGCCGATCGCCTGGCGCGGCAGCGAAATGATGGGGATCTCGGCCCAGTCGAATCGCATCAATGTCGCGATCGCCATCTGGCAGTGGGGCAGCTACTTCAATCCTGCCGAAAAGCTCAAGGGCATCCGCCTCGACATCGCCGAATACCGGCGTCCCGACCCGATGACCGCGCCGGCTTCGTCAAAGGCTGCCGGTCTCTACATGATCTGCACCATTTCCAAGCATGCCGCAGAGGCAAAAGGCTACGCGGACGCGATGATGCTTGATTACCGCGGCCAGGTCGCCGAAGCGACGGGTGCCAACATCTTCTTCGTTAAGGACGGCGTCATTCATACGCCGCTTCCGGATTGCTTCCTGAACGGCATCACGCGCCAGACGGTGATCGAGCTTGCCAAGCGCCGCGGCTATCCAGTCGTCGAGCGCGCGATCCAGCCGGAAGAGCTCTCGGGCTTCAGCGAATGCTTCCTGACGGGCTCTGCCGCGGAAGTGACGCCGGTCTCTGAGATCGGCCCTTATAAGTTCGCGCCGGCGACGATCTCCGAGACGCTGATGAACGACTACATGACGGAAGTGTATTCGGCGGCGTCTATCGCGGCCGAATAACCTCGACAAGGAAACCCGGCCGCGCCTTCCGCGGGCCGGGCTTTTATATTACCGCGCCCGCGCCATCACCATTCCGACGATGGTCGACAGGATACCGCCGCCGATCAGGCCGCCGATGCCATCGGCAATTAGTCCGGTCAACGCCGCTTCGCCGCCGACCATGCTGAGAAGCATGCCGCCGCCGATACCGCCAATTGCACCAGCGATCGTCCGGGCGACGACGCTGACCGCCTGCTGTTTCAGCGCCGCGCTCGCGGCATTGCCGCCGACGGCGCCGGCAATCAGTTGCGTGATGAGCGGAAGTAACGCTTCCATGATTTCCCTCCAAATGGCGATCGATGCGAACCGCCTGCACATCGCTCCCTGCGACGTATTAGAATTTTATCATGTCCTGGAGGGAAAGGGGAGCTAAAAACAACCCATACGAGAGATTCGGCTAGCGAGGCGATCTACGGACCGCCTCGCGCCACATCTCATTGATAGACGTAGACAATGCGGCGGGTGCCCGGATCGACGAGGACGGGTCGCTCATTGATGCGGACGTAGCGATACTCGTAGTTCGGAATCTCCTGGAACGTCACGCTCTCCGGAACCTCGGCACCCACGACGACGTCGCCGCTCAATTGGACTGTCTGCGCCGGTGTGGTTTCGATATAGGTGCGGACCGTCTCAGGCGGAGTTATCGCCTCCACGGAGCCGACGGGACCAAGCAGTTCGTCGCCCGGTGCGGGATCGGCAGGGATGCTTGCGGTCGATTCATAAGTCACGGTCGGGACGCCAAGCACCGCTTCGTTCTCTTCGACAATGACAGGATTGCCGTCGCGCAGGACCTGCAGATATTCGGCATAGACCCAGCCGCGCATGCCGTTCACATCGACGCGGCACCAGCGGCTGCCCTGGATGCAGCCGTCGAGCAAGGCGGGCGAACCGCGCGTTGCGACGCCGACCGAGGGATACTGCGGGCCAGGCCCGGAACGCACATTGAGGTCATTGATGGCCGTCGCGGTCATTTCCGCATGGGCGAAGCCAGCGCTCGCGGCGAGCACGGCGCCTGCCAGGAAAAGATGTCTCGTGAAGGTCATTCTTTTTCTCCTTGCTTTTTGCTGGAGTGAAACGCTCCGTTCACCATCTGGTTCCGCCTTTCGAGAGGTCGGGTTGAAAACCGGATTCACCAGAACGCCTCAAGACATTGAAAGTTAATAATAAAGATTAATGCTGCGTGCCATTTTCTGCTGCGATGAACAGTTGTTACGAGGCGTCTTGATAGTGTGAGTCAGTGTGAGGATCGCCAAAAAAGCGGCTGGATTTGGCGATCTTTCCGGCTATATCGAAGCAGGCAGAGAGACCAAGCGAGGCATATCATGGGCATGCTCCAAGCCGGCGTCATTCCGGTAACACCCTTCCAGCAGAACTGCACCGTTCTCTTCGATCCGGACACGAAGGAGGGCGTGGTCGTCGATCCGGGCGGCGATGTGTCGGTCATTCTCAAAGCGCTCGAGGAGAACGACCTGGTCATCAAGGAGATCTGGCTGACACACGGGCATCTCGATCATGCCGGCGGCGCCAAGGAACTCAAGGAAGCGCTCGACGTCGATATCGTCGGTCCGCACGAGGATGATCGGCCGCTGCTGGAGCGGATCGAGATACAGGCGCAGAAATATGGCATCACCGGTCTGCAGAACGTCGTGCCGGACCGCTGGCTGAAGGATGGCGACAGGATTTCCTTCGGTAGCCATGAGTTCGAAGTTTATCACACGCCCGGCCACGCGCCCGGCCATGTCATCTATTTCAATCGGGCCCAGAACTTCGCGCATCTCGGCGACGTGCTCTTCAATGGCTCGATCGGCCGAACCGATCTGCCAGGCGGCAATCACCAGCAACTGCTGGATTCGATCCGCGACAAGGTGCTGCCGCTCGGCGATGACGTCGGCTTCATCTGCGGGCACGGCCCCGGCAGCCGCATCGGCGACGAGCGACGCAGCAACCCATTCCTCAGCGGCATCTGATCTCGTCAAACGGCCAAAACAAATGCGCCGCTCGATGAGCGGCGCATTGCGTTTGGAGGGGGTCTCGGATCAGCCTGCGGTGCAGAAGTGCTCGCGGCCGTCGTTGCCGACAAAGGTGCCACTGCTCGGATCGAAACTGCGGTAGCGGTAAGAGCAGTAGCGCTCCCACTGCGGCGTCCAGGGCTCGATATCAGCGCGGACAGGGGCGTAGTAACGCGGCGGTGCGCGGTAAACCGGCACGGCTTCATATTCCGGCTCATAGGGCGGATCGATATAGCGCGGCTCTTCATAATAGCGCGGTTGATTGGCAATGGCCGAGCCGACGATCAGGCCGGTTGCAAGGCCGACCGCGCCGCCGACAAGCGCTGCGTCGCCATTGCTGTGGCGATGCCAGCGGTCACGGGCGGATGCTTCGCCGATTACAGAAAGGGTGAGGGCTGCGGCAGTAGCTGTCAGAAGAAGTGTCTTGGCGAGCCTGTTCATGGTCATATCCTATTCTTGGAACCCCGTGAGCGGTTCCTGCGCCGTGATGATGACAAGATAGTGGCGGCTATCTGAACGGACGCTGAATGATAAAACCCGGCATAGCTGCCGGGCCTCAACTCGAATTAGGCGGTCTTGTTGAGGCTTCAGCCGTCAATCTGCAGATTGACGGCCTTGGGCCCCTTGCCGCGGCGATCCGGCTCCGTGTCGAAGCTGACCTTCTGATTTTCGGTCAGACCGGCAAGGCCGGAAGCCTGAACGGCGGAAATGTGAACGAAGATATCGGCGCCACCCTTGTCCGGCTTGATAAAGCCAAAGCCTTTGTCGCTATTGAAGAATTTAACAGTGCCAGTCTCGGCCATGCGTCAGGTCCTTTTCTCTCTGCCCGCCATCCACACGGGCAGCATCAACTATGTCCCTTGCGGGGCGTTGGCAGGCAATTCTTGAAATTCGAGAAAAAGGTCCCCTCTACCCCGGCCTGTCTCATGACGGGATTATTCCCCACCTTGGCGAGACCGGCTGACCGGAATATTAGCGTTTCCGGCGCGCACATTCTTAAGGACTTCCCATGCTCGCAAAATGCCCGAACGCCGTGAGATTGCTGCGATTATCGGGAATTGGCAAGCAAAAGTTTTTTAACGTGTTAGCGAAAGCACATTTAGTGCGGCTATCCTATTTGCGTCAAAACGCAAATTTTCGCTCACAGCGGACGCATGATTAACGTTTTGTATTGTTCGCAATATAAGTTGAGAGCAGATTTTCCCAAAAATGCAACGATAGCGCGTCCTCGATGAGGCGAGAAATTTTTTCCGAATTCGCCGTCCAACGCAGAAAAAGCCATAGCTCAAGCGGGCTGGCTGCGCCTTTTTCCGAGTTCCGGTACCAGTTCGACCACAAGCATAGCGGTAAACATCAGCGCACAGCCTGCATAGCCGAGCCGGGGCATAGTCTCTCCGAGCAGCAGCGCGCCGAGCACCGAGCCGAAGAGCGCTTCGGAGGAGAGGAAGATGGCAGCTTGCGACGGTGTCGTGTAGCGCTGGCCGATCACCTGCAGCACGAAGGCGACGCCGGAGGAAAAGATGCCAACGTAGAGGATTTCGGGTGCTGCATCCGTGACCGCTTCCACGCTGATCGGCTCGATGGTGGCGGCCACGACGAGGGCACAGACTGCTGTCACTCCAAATTGGGCGGCAGAAAGCATAAGCGGCCGTTCGGTCTCGGAAACTGTCGTGCCTGCGAGCGTGATCTGGATCGCCCAGAAGGCGGCGCAAATGACCGTCAGTCCGTCGCCCATGGTCAGCGCGGAAAGCTGTCCGCCGGACAGCATGTAGATGCCGGCGACGGCCGTGACGGCAGCCGGCCAGATGATCCAGTGCGGCGGGCGGCGCACGAAGGCGACGGCGATCAGCGGCACGAAGACGACATAGAGACCCGTGATGAAGCTCGAATTCGTCACAGTCGTCGTCTGAAGGCCGATCTGTTGGGTCGAGGCGCCGCCGAAAAGGGCAAAGCCGATCAGGATATAAAGCCCGAGATGACGGCGCGTGGTCTTAACCCCGGCCTTGCGTGCCTCAAGGAGCACGAAAGGCAGGACCGCGACCGTCGCGACCCCAAAGCGCAGTCCGATAAACCAGAAGGGACCGATTGCCTTCATGGCCGTCGACTGCGCGACGAAGCCGCCGCCCCAGATCGCGGCAGCAAGCAACAGAAGGAGGTTCGCCTGGACGCGCGTCATGTCAGTCCTTGATGTGGGGCAGGTTGTGGCAGCGACGGTTACCAGTTGCATTTCGTTTCGGCAAGGGCGAAGAGGGGCGCGTTCAGAGTGCCAGATTGCTCGCATGGCCGCATGAATCACCGCCGGCTACTCCGGAACTCCGCTTGCGAAAAGCTTGGCCTGAGGGACGGGCAGGCGGCCTTTCTGGTGACCGCAAGGAGCTTCGTCCTAACCGTTCTGACGGTCGGCGCGCGAGACGCGCAGCAGCGCGCCATCGGCTTCGTCCGTGACCATCAGGAGCGCTCCGTCCGGTGCGATGACAATGTCGCGGATGCGGCCGTAATCGCCTTCGAAAATCTGCTCTTCTGCAACGAAAGCACCGCTATCATCGCGCTGCATGCGGGAGAGCAGTTCGAATTTGAGGGCTGCGACGAGGAAGTTGCCGTCCCATTCCGGAAACATCTTGCCGCGATAGATCGCGAGCGCGCCGGGGGCGATGGACGGGTCCCAATAGTGCAGCGGCTGTTCCAGCCCTTTCTTGGCCGTGCCTTCGCCGATCTTTGTGCCGGAGTAATTCCGTCCATAGCTGATGATCGGCCAGCCGTAATTCTTGCCGGGCTCGATGACATTGATTTCGTCACCGCCGCGCGCACCATGTTCGACGGTGTAGAGTTTGCCGTCGGCGGTGTCGAAGGTGATACCCTGCGGGTTGCGATGGCCTTTCGACCAGATTTCCGGCAGTGCCTTGCCGCCGTTCTTGAACGGGTTGTCCGCAGGGATGCTCCCATCGGCATTGATATGCACGATGGAGCCGGCATCATCCTTCCAGTCTTGAGAGCGGTCGCGGTCGCCGCGGTCACCTATGCTGATAAAGAGACTGCCGTCGCGGGCGATGGCGATGCGCGCACCATATTGGATACTGCCGCCGGTGAACTGGTCCATGGTGAAGATTGGCTTCACGTTCTCGAGCCTGCTTCCGTCGGCGGCAAGCGTGGCGCTGAAGGCTTCGGTTCCCGAGCCTCTGCGATTGGCGGTCGATGCCGTGAAATAGATCGTGCGGCTCGTTGCGAAGTCCGGCGCGAGCGCTACGTCCATCAGGCCGCCCTGGCCGCGGGCACGGACGTCCGGCACGCCTCCGATCGGATCTGAAAGCTTTCCCTCCCTGACGATCCGCATCCGGCCTGGCCGCTCAGTCACCAGATAGGCGCCGTCGGGCATGACTTCCACGGCCCAGGGATGCTCCAGCCCATTCGCCAGGGTTTCGACGCTAACTGCGACCTTCTCGGTCTCGACCCTGTCTGCTGCCGCGGCGAAGCCGGGTGCGAAGACGGGCACGCCAGCAAGCAGGGAAGCGGCGAATGTTCTGGCGATAGTCATGTGGCGTTCCCCGTCGCGGTCATACGCTTTCAACGTGGAGCGGCGGGCAGGGCTCTTCAACCTTATTGCGGCGCAGATAACGGCTTTGTGTTTTGCGGTTGAATGGAGGCGGTCGGCGTCGTGTCCACCACGTCGGCTTCGGCAAAGGAGCGCTGCAGCAGGATCTGCGCGACCGCAGCCTTTCCCTTGATGTAGAAGCCGTCGCTCATCAGCGCGACGCCATACAGGGCAAGCCCGGCGATGCCGAGCGCAATCATCCGCTCGACCATCGAAAGGCGCGAGAAAAGGAAGCCTTTCTCGCGCTGCCGCGGCGCGTCGTGGGCCGTGGCCGCAGCGGTCGCCATGGCCAGTTCGAGGTAAGAGGGAAGCGGTTCGAACTCGCCCGCGTCCTGAAGCCGGTTTCCGTTGCGGCCCATTACCTGCTCCTCACCGTCATCAGGCGCTTGATGCGGCGGCGCCACACGGCCAGTGCGCCCGCTGCGGTCAGGGCGAAAAGCAGCAGAGTCAGCCCGCGCATGATCTGTCCGTCGGCATGCGTCGCCGTCCGCGGTTTGGCCGAAGCGGCGGGTTGGGCGGTCGCGTCGTTTGTCGCCACCGGTGCGGTTAAGGAGCCGGCAATTTGCTCGGTCTTCTGCGGCTGTGGCGCCTCTTCGGCGCGGGCGGTCGAAATGATTCCGAACGCAATCGTCGAAGCGGCGACGACGCTTACTGCAATCAAAAATGAAAGCGAAACCCGGCGGGCGCGAAGCCGCGCTGCGGCCCGCTCTTCCTCCAGAAACATTGGCATACCCTCAACAACCAATTAGGAGCGCTAAAGATGAGGCTTCGATCCCGGCGGGCTCGCGACCGAATTGTGGCATGCCGCGTCATTTGTTGCGGCATAATCATGGCAAAGGCCGAATCCGCGAAGTTTTTGATTTCAGGGACGAAATCCACATCCCTTCAGAGATTGGTTCAAGTTCTTCGCAAAGTGATTCATGCTTGCGCCGCCGCGCGTGGCCAATGATCAATAAGAATCATTGGCACCATCACGCCTTTGCGCTTGAAATGCTGCTGTACATTGGACATAGAGCTAACCGCAGAACTCCGGTCCCGGCCTTCTGCCCGTTTCAACCGTATAGGACCGTTATCATGGCCTTTCTTGCCGATGCTCTTTCCCGTGTGAAGCCTTCAGCCACCATCGCCGTCTCCCAGAAAGCGCGCGAGCTGAAAGCCAAGGGGCGCGATGTGATCGGCCTTGGCGCCGGCGAGCCGGACTTCGATACGCCGGACAATATCAAGAAGGCCGCCATCGACGCTATCAATCGCGGCGAGACGAAATACACGCCGGTTTCCGGTATCCCGGAGCTGCGCAAGGCGATCGCCGCGAAGTTCAAGCGCGAGAACGGCCTGGAATATTCCTGGGAGCAGACGATCGTCGGCACCGGCGGCAAGCAGATCCTGTTCAATGCCTTCATGGCGACGCTGAATCCGGGCGATGAAGTCATCATCCCGGCGCCCTACTGGGTGTCCTATCCGGAGATGGTGGCGCTTTGCGGCGGCACACCCGTCATCGTCTCGGCGACGCAGGAAAACAACTTCAAGCTCCAGGCGGCCGATCTCGACAAGGCGATCACGCCGAAGACCAAGTGGTTCGTCTTCAACTCGCCGTCGAACCCGTCGGGTGCTGCCTATACGCATGCGGAACTCAAGGCGCTGACCGATGTGCTGCTCAAGCATCCGCATGTCTGGGTGCTGACGGACGACATGTACGAGCACCTGACCTATGGCGACTTCAAGTTCGTGACGCCGGTCGAAGTCGAGCCTGAGCTCTACGACCGCACGCTGACCATGAACGGCGTCTCCAAGGCCTATGCAATGACCGGCTGGCGTATCGGCTATGCGGCCGGACCGCTGCCGCTCATCAAAGCGATGGACATGATCCAGGGCCAGCAGACCTCGGGCGCCACCTCGATCGCTCAGTGGGCCGCCGTCGAAGCGCTGAACGGCACGCAGGATTTCATCCCGGTGAATAAGAAGATTTTCGAAGGCCGCCGCGATCTGGTGGTGTCGATGCTGAACCAGGCCAAAGGCATCGTCTGCCCGTCGCCGGAAGGCGCCTTCTATGTCTACCCGTCCTGCGCCGGCCTGATCGGCAAGACCACGCCTTCGGGCAAGGTCATCGAGACCGACGAAGATTTCGTGTCCGAACTGCTCGAAAGCGAAGGCGTCGCCGTCGTGCACGGCTCGGCATTCGGCCTCGGCCCGAACTTCCGCATTTCCTATGCGACTTCGGAAGCCCTGCTCGAAGAGGCCTGCAAGCGCATCCAGCGCTTCTGCGCGGCCTGCAAGTAAGGCAGTTGGCAGAAATTGAAGAGAGGCTCGTCAGCAATGGCGGGCCTTTCTATTTTATAGGATCGTTGACGATGTGGCTGCATGTGGCTACATTTGGCGTATGAAAACCGTATCGATCCGCGATGCCAAGAACCGCCTGACTGAACTCGCTCGCGAGGTCGAGGAAGGGGAGACGATTGTCGTGACGCGAAACGGCCGCCCGGTCTTTGATCTCGTCCCGCACAAGCCGCGCGGCGGTTTGAATTTGGAGGCTGGCCAAGCCTACCTCCGGTCGAAGGGCATTACCAATCCCGTGCCCTTCATAGCCGACGATTTCGACGATCCTTTGCCGGAGGATTTTCTCCTTAGGCCCCTGCCTGAACCATGAGGCTGCTGCTCGACACGCATATCGTGCTTGCGATCTTGCGAAAGGACGTTGCACAGCGATTTCCTGTGGTCACGACCTTGTTAGGCGAGCCGCAAACAGTCGGATTTGTGAGTGTCGCGAGCCTATGGGAAACTGCGATCAAGGCAAGACTAGGCAAGCTGGATCCCGGTATGCCTCTTGAAGAGATGGCGCAATCTCTTCAGAAAATAGGATTGTCGCTCCTTGGGATCGATGTCAGCCACGTCATAACCGCGGCCGATCCCGAGCCGGATACCCGCGATCCCTTCGACCGCCTTCTGCTTGCCCAATGCCAGATCGAAGGGCTGCGGCTTGTGACGATCGACCGGGCACTGGCTGACCATCCGCTGGCCCTGAAATTCTGATCCCGCTCTTCGGCAGCCGATGATTTTCCGTATCAGGCAGGGCAGGTGCGGGGTGAATTTGCAGTCTTGTGCATTTAATGGAATACTGCCGAAAATTGGTCAGCCGGAAGCAATCGCGGCGTGCCTCATAACTCTCGCCTTGCCGCCCGCGATGGAGCCGGATGCAGTCCGGAAGCCTTCGGCTGATCGCCGATAAATCGGGCCACTGAAAAAGAGGAGAGGTGCATGATCAAGGTGGTTTACGAGGTCGTTCCCCACGACGGCGGCTGGGCTTACCGGCTGGGAGACGTCTATTCCGAAGCGTTCCCCTCGCATGCCGAGGCGCTGGAAGCAGCCCGCATCGTCGCGGCCGAGCAGCAGGTCGGCGGCGATTCCGCCGAGATCAGCTGGCAGGACGAGAAGGGCAAATGGCATGAGGAATATGCCGAAGGTGGCGACCGGCCGGAGACGGAAGTCGTCGACAGCAAATGGAAGAGCGGCGGTTCCGCCGAGGCCTTTCCTCGTGCCTGAGCCGAGCGTCCGTTCGACGATCGTGTTGATCAACCCGCGGCATTCAAGCGCAGGCTCCCTCGCGCGCGGCACGATCTGCCACATGATGAAACTTCCTCTGACCTCTATTGAAGGAAGCCGCTAGGCTTGCTGCAACTCCGCCAGCGCGATGCGCGCGACGGCAAGCGGGCTTTCAGCAGACGTATTCATATTGTCGCCGAGGAACCAGGCCGCAGACAGGCCGGAATACGCGACGATCCATTGGAGCAAGCGTTTGGGTTCCATGCCGGCTTCGGCACAAACGATCCGAAGCTGACGCTGCAGCCGTCCCGGCACTCTGACGGCCGGAAGATCTTCGTTGGCGAAAGTATTGGCATAGTCGAAGCCGCGTTCGCCGAATAGACCCTTCGGGTCGATCGCAAGCCACCCGTCCTCTTCAAAATCGAGAATGTTGCTGTGGTGAATGTCGCCGTGCAGCACGCCCGGATCGCGCGGATCGGCAAGCAGCGTCTCGGCGATCGCGCTGCATTCGGCAAGCACGCCGCCATAGGTTTTCGCGGCGGGCTCCAGTTCCCTGAACCAGCGGCGAAGAGGAACAAGTTCGGGCAAGGGCTTTTGTCGTGGCGCATGCAGCCTTTCGACTGTGCGGCAGATGATGCGGCTAGCCTCGTCGTCTTCACCGTCCGTCGCCATCTTGAATAGGGAGCGGTTGCCGGTCGCCCGCTCGAGCAGAACGGCTTCGTCATCGTGGGCATAGACCTTGGCGGCACCGTCACCATCCCACCAGTGCATCAACGCGCCGCCGGCCCTTTCGGCCTCGTCACGAGACTTCTTGAGCATTGCCGGCCGGCCGCTCCAGAGGACCGGCAGGAGGTGGCTGGAATGGGTGATGATCGGTTCGCCGTCCGGTATCAGCGACCAGCGGCGGAGATGGGATTCGAACATGGCCGCATCCTAACGGCAGCAGTCGAAAAAGAAATCCCGCGTGAGGCGGGATTTCGTCCGGTACGCTGGGAGATCAGGCGACCTTTTCGAGCAGCGGATAGTCGATGTAACCCTTTGCGGTGCCGCCGTAGAAGGTGGCCTGGTCTGGTGTGTTGAGCGGCAGGTTCTTCTTGAGGCGCTCGACCAGATCCGGATTGGCGATAAAAGGCTTGCCGAAGGCGACGAGATCGGCGCGACCGCTTTCTGCGGCGTCGATCGCCATGTCGCGGTCGTAACCATTGTTGACCATCCAACCCGCCTTGCCGCCGGCCTTTTCATAAGTCTGGCGCAGAGCCTTGTAATCGAAGGGGGGATTTGTGCCCTGCGTGTAATCGCGCTCGCCACCCGTCTGGCCCTCGATAACGTGGAGATAGGCGAGGTCATATTTGGCGAGGCCTTCTACGACATAGGCAAAGAGCGTCTGCGGCTCGGAATCATAGCTGTCGCCTGCGGGGGTGACCGGCGAGATGCGGATCGCCGTGCGGCCTGCGCCGATTTCCTTGGTCACCGCGTCGACCACTTCGAACGTGAAGCGGGCGCGGTTTTCGATAGAACCGCCATACTGGTCGGTTCGGTCGTTGACGCCGTCGCGCAGGAACTGGTCGAGTAGATAGCCATTCGCACCGTGGATTTCGACGCCATCGAAGCCTGCGTCGATCGCCGCGCGTGCGGCCTTGCGATAATCCTCGATGATGCCGGGGATCTCCGATGTCTCGAGCGCACGCGGCTCGGAGGTATCGGCAAAGGAGCCGGTGCCGTCCGCATTGACGAGGTAGGTCTTGGCCTTGGCAACGCGGCTGGTTGAGGAGACCGGCTTGCCACCGTCCGGCTGCAGCGTGGTGTGCGAGATGCGGCCAACATGCCACATCTGCACGACGATCTTGCCACCGCCTGCGTGCACGGCATGTGTCACGTGCTTCCAACCGTTGAGCGCTTCCTTCTTGTAGAGGCCGGGAACGTCGGCGTATCCTTGGCCCTGATGCGTGATCGCAGTTGCCTCGGTGATGATGAGGCCGGCCGTCGCGCGCTGGCGGTAGTATTCGACGTTCAAATCGTTCGGGATCGCGCCCGGTGAGCGATTGCGCGTCAGCGGTGCCATGACGATGCGGTTCCTGACGGCAATGTCGCCAATCTGCGCGGGTTCGAAAAGCTTGTTCATGGAAGTCCTTTCTTGTTTCGGCGGGAGGATCACTCGGCCGGAGCGGGGCAACTCGATCCGGCGGAGAGATTGGCAAAATGCAGTGGCACCGAGGCCGATCAGGCCATCACAGATCCTGGCTTAATTGCTTGAGGAAGGCAGCTATCATCTCTTCGTTGCGCCGGTAGAAAACCCATTGGCCGACGCGCCTGGTGGTGACCAGGCCGGCGCGGCTCAATGTTGCAAGATGAGCGGAGACGGTCGATTGCGAAAGGCCGCAGCGTTCGAATTGGCTGGCACAGACGCCCATCTCCAAGGGATGCTCCTGGGAAGCAAAATGCTCGTTCGGATTTTTCAGCCAGTTGAGGATTTCCACCCGCTTCGGGTGCGAAAGCGCCTTCAGGATTTCGTCTCTGTCCATCGTCCAATACCGATCTATAAATCGAACTCTATCGATACATGGATCGTCAATTTCCGATATGCAAATCACGAGGGCGTGAGCTGCGCAGTTTTGACTGGCGCCTAAATTTTCGGCAAAAAAAGAGGGCCACCGAAAGCTCGGGGCCCTTTAAGGTGTGAAGGTCAAAAACCTCCAGAGGGGAACAGCTAATGCGGTGGCACTGGGAGAGAAGCCACCGAAGTGCATCAGCTATAGGCGATATGGTGCTTTGCTGGGCATCTTTCAATGCATTTTTATGCATGCCTGCCATGCCCTGCACAAATTATGCTGCAATGCAGCGATTATGGGCAAAAAAAGAGGGCCACCGAAAGCTCGGGGCCCTTTAAGGTGTGAAGGTCAAAAACCTCCAGAGGGGAACAGCCAATGCGGTGGAACTGGGAGGAAAAGCCACCATGTGCATCAGCTGAGTGCGATATGGTGTTTAATTGAGCAAACGGCAACCCTCTTTTGTGCATGCCAGTCATGCGCTGGTTGCATGGTCGGCATTTTAGTGAACAAAAACGGGAATCAGAAGTTCCAGTTTCTCGCCTTGCTGACGATGAAATCGCGGAATGCCTTCAGCTTTGCGGCATTCTTGATTTCGTCAGGATAGCAGAAATAGGTGTCGAAGGAGGGTACGTCTGCGTTGATCGCGAGCTGGATGAGGCCGGGGTCGCGTCCGACGATGTAATCCGGCATGCAGGCGACGCCGATGCCAAGCAGGCAGGCGCGCTTGATCGAGGTCTGGCTGTTGATCTGGAGATGCGGAATCCGCTTGTTGTCAGACGAGCGCCCGGCGATCTCGAGCCAGTTCACATCGAGAAGATAGCTGGGGGCGGGTTCACCGAAGGTGATGATGCGGTGACTGTCCAGATCCTCGACCGACTGAGGCTCGCCGTAGCGGTTGATATAGGAAGGGGCCGCATAGACGTGCATATGCACGGTGAAGAGTTTGCGCTGAATGAGATCGGACTGCTGCGGCTGGCGCAGGCGGATGGCGCAATCCGCGTGGCGCATGTTCACGTCCAATTCCTCGTTGTCGAGAATGAGTTGGATCTGGACGTCCGGATAGAGCTGCATGAACTCCTGGATCTTGTCCGTCAGCCAGCCCTGGCCGAGACCGACGGTGGTCGTCACGCGCAGCTTTCCGGATGGCGTTTCCGTCGTCTCGGTGAGCTGCATCTTCACCGTCTCGAGCTTCAGCAGCACGTCATGAGCGGTGCGATAGAGCAGTTCGCCCTGTTCCGTCAGGATCAGGCCGCGGGCATGGCGGTGGAAGAGCTTGGTGCCGACGTCCTGCTCCAGCGCGCTGACCTGGCGGCTGATCGCGGACTGGGAGAGATGCAGCTTGTCGGCCGCATGCGTGAACGATCCGGCCTCGGCAGCTGCGTGAAAGATACGCAGCTTGTCCCAATCCAATGGCATTCCCCCACCCCTCATAGCCGATCTTACTCCGCGGCCACGGCGACGGGCATGTGGCCCGTCAGATAACGTTCGGCTTCGAGGGCAGCCATGCATCCCAGGCCGGCGGCGGTGACCGCCTGCCGGAAGGTATCGTCCGTCACGTCGCCCGCAGCATAAACCCCGTCTATGCTGGTCGCGGTGGAATCCGGAGCGGTCCAGAGATAGCCGTTGTCCTTGAGCTTGAGCTTGCCCTTGAAAAGTTCAGTTGCCGGCGCATGGCCAATCGCCACGAAGACCCCGTGGATGGCAACGTCGCTGACGGCGCCGGTGCGGGTATCGCGCAGCCGCGCGCCGGTAACCGATGGCGGCATCGGCGGCTTGGCCGGCGTGCCGGTGATTTCGGCGACTTCGGTGTTCCAGAGAACCTTCACGTTCTCCTTCGAGAACAGGCGCTCCTGCAGGATCTTTTCGGCGCGGAATGCATCGCGGCGATGCACGACCGTCACCGACTTCGCGATGTTGGAAAGATAAAGCGCTTCTTCGACGGCGCTGTTGCCGCCGCCAACGACGATGACGTCCTTGTTGCGATAGAAGAAGCCGTCGCAGGTGGCGCAGGCAGAAACGCCGAAGCCTTGGAAATGCTGTTCACTTTCGATGCCGAGCCACTTCGCCTTGGCGCCCGTCGCGATGATCAGCGTATCGGCGGTCCAGACCTGGCCGCTGTCTGTGCGGGCCACGAAGGGGCGCTGGTTCATCTCGACTTCGGTGACGATGTCGCTGACGATCTCGGCGCCGACATGCTTGGCCTGCTGCAGCATCTGGTCCATCAGCCACGGGCCCTGGATCGGATCGGCAAAGCCCGGATAGTTTTCGACATCCGTCGTGATCATTAGCTGCCCGCCTTGCTCCATCCCGGCAATCAGAACCGGCTTCAGCATCGCACGCGCCGCATAGACGGCGGCGGTATAACCGGCGGGACCGGAGCCGATGATGAGCACCTTGGTATGGCGGGCGGACATGTCATTTCCTTTCGATTGGCGGGAGGCGTCGGCTAAAGAGCGAATGCGGCCGTATCGCGATCCTCAGCCATTTATGAACGACCAATGCTATTATTCAAGGGCAGCCTTGCATTACCAACAAGGCATTGCGCCCGCCTGTGTAAGATTCGGTCATGCGGGCGAAAGATTCTTGCGTATTCCGCCGCTTTATATAGAAGCTGCCTCCGGAAAATTAAAGAAAGGCAATGCGGTGGTTCGCGCCGAACTCGACGTCATCGACATAAAGATCTTGCGGGAACTCCAGGCCAACGGCCGGATGACGAACGTGGAGCTCGCCGACCGCGTGGGCATTTCGGCTCCGCCCTGTCTGCGGCGTGTCCGTAAGCTCGAAGAGGCCGGCGTGATTGAGGGCTATCACGCGATGCTGAACAGTCCGAAGCTCGGCTTTGACCTCGTCGCCTTCTGCATGGTCGGCCTCAAGCATCAATCCGAAACCAACCTCAAGGCCTTTGCCGCCGCCACTTCAAACTGGCCGCTGGTGCGCCAGGCCTGGATGGTCTCCGGCGACAGCGATTTTCTGCTGCATTGCGTCGCAGAAAACCTGACCCGCTTCCAGGATTTCGTCATCGAAGTACTGACCGCCAACGAGCATGTCGACACGGTGCGCACGATGCTGACGATCCGGCAAGTGAAGAGGCTGGGGCTGGTTGAGGTTTGACAATGATCCCGGTTCGGGCAGTGCCGATAATCAGGAGATTTTTGTGAGCATAGAGTTGACCATCGTCGCGACCCGCCGGCCCGAGTTGCTTCGCGCAACGCTTCAAAGCTTCAACGAGAAAATGTTCAAGAACTTCAGCTTTTCGCGCGTTTCGATGAATGTCGATAAGCTATGGGGCGATGAAGAAGATGAGCGCAACTGCATCGAGGTGCTGAAAAGCTTCTATCCGCAAGCGATCGTCTATGCACCGCCTGTGCCGGGCTTTGCTGCTGCCGTGAAGCGCCTCTGGCTGAACAGTGAAGCAGATTTCGTTTTTCACATGGAGGATGATTGGGAGCTTCTGGAGGAGATTCCGGCTGGAATTTTGGACCTTTTTGGGGAGAAAAGCATCTCTCAGGTCTCGCTGATGACGAAGGAAAAGAACTGGAGCGTCGAGCGCCGGGGGATGTTCCATTACGCTAGAAAGAATTACCGATTTCTGGGATTCGAGCTTCCGATAAGGCTCAAGTATCCGAACTTCACGACGAGTCCTGCTTTTCTTCGGGGAGACTTCGCGCGCGGTTGGGGCAAACTGCTGGACGAGACCCTCGATCCGGAGAAGCAGGTTCGTTCACTGCGAAACCCGCAACTGATGCAATATGTCTCCAAATTTCGGAATCGGCTGTATGTCGGAAAGTCCGAGTATTGTGTCGCCGAGGATACCGGCCGAGTTTGGCGAGACAGAATGGGAATTGAGAAAGTCGTTGTCGATGATGCTTCGGCTTGGTTGTCGAAATAGCTTGCTCGCCGGCGCCTAGCAGCCACGACAACAGGAGCCATATGGGCGAACTGCACATTCTTTCTTTTGGGGACTACTCTTTTGAAGCTGCCGATCTCCGCCTTTATTATCTGCCAGAACGAAGAGCAGTTCCTGGGTGGGTGTATAGAGTCACTGGCCGAATTTTCGGAGATCGTCATCGTCGACTCCGGATCAACGGACGGGACAGTTGGGCTCGTGCAGTCCTATATCGACAAGGGCTGGCCGATCACGCTGTTTCATGAGGCATGGCATGGCTATGCCGGGCAGAAGCAGTTCGCGCTGGAGCAATGCAGCCAGCCGTGGTGCTTCAACATCGATTCCGACGAGCGGCTTGATGCACCGTTGCGCAAGCTGCTGCCGGAATTGATCGCAGGGCCGGAAGAGATCGTCGGCTGGCGTGTGGCGCGGCGGCCTTACCTGATCGGCTATGGCTACACGCCGGAAAATGTGCTTGAACGCAAGAACCTCCGCCTTATCCGCAAGGGCAGGGGCGGCTACGACCTCGGCCAGGCCGTGCATGAGGGCATCGTGCCCGACGGGCGGGTGGAAAAGGCAAAGAGCGGCAGTCTGCTTCACTACCGCCCGCTGATCATTGACGAGCAGATTCTCAAGGAAAACAAGTATTCGACACTGAAGGCGGACCAGCAGGTCGCAGCCGGCAGGACAGCGCGGTTTTCCGGCCTTGTCTTCAGCCCTCCGCTCTATTTTCTCCGTCTCTATTTCAAAAACGGCCTGTGGCGCTGCGGTGCGTCAGGCTTCATAGAGGCGATGACGGGAGCTGTTTATGCGTTTCTCACGCAGGCGAAGATCTACCAACGGCAAGCGCTGAAGCGGCGTCCGAATATCGACGACGCGAAACAACGATAGGGTCGGGGACCGCTCATGAAGGTCATGCATATCCATTTTGGCAAAGAGGGGGGAGCCGAGCGCTTCTTCGTCAATCTCGTGAACGCTCTCTCCGACCGGGGCGTGGAGCAGCGGATGCTCATTCGTCCGGACCGGAGCTGGAAGAAGGATGTCGAAAGTTGCGGCACGGTCTACGAAGGAATCTTCCGCAGGATATCGCTGTCACGTTTCGTCCTGTCTGCTCGCATGCGCGGCATCCTGAAAGAATTCCAACCTGACGTGATCATGACCTGGCAGCTGCGCGCGAGCCGCTTCATGCCGAACTACAACAAGGCCCGGCGTATTTCCCGCCTTGGGGATTACCCTGAACATCTCGGCTACTACACGAATTCACAAACCCTCGTCTGCATCACGCCGGATATTGCCGCCAAGGTGCGGGAATTCGGCTGGACGGGCGGCGTCGAGGTTATAGCCAACTTTACGCGTTCCACGCCGAGCGCGCCGATTTCCCGGGATGCTCTGCAGACGCCGGAGAACGCATTTGTTGTCATGGCGATGGGCCGCTTCGTCAAGCGCAAGGGCTTCGACGTGATCATTCGGGCTATGGCGAAGGTCGAGAATACCCATCTTTGGCTCCTCGGGGACGGGCCGGAACGGGAAAACCTGGAAGCCCTCACCGATCAGCTGGGTTTGCGCGACCGGGTCCGTTTTGCCGGTTGGCAGACCAACGCTTATCCCTATCTCGCGGCTGCCGATGCCTTTGCGATCACATCGCTGCATGAGCCTTTGGGGAATGTCTGCCTCGAAGGGTGGGGCGCGGGAAAACCGACGATCTCATCGCGCGCCGAAGGTCCTTCATGGGTGATGACCGACGGCGAAGATGCCGTTATGACCGATTGCGGCGACGTCGATGGGTTGGCGAAGGCCATCATGCGCCTGCGCGACGATCCTGCGCTGCGCGAGCATCTCAAGAACGGCGGATGGCGGACGCTTCGCGAGCGCTTTTCCGAAGAGGCGATCACCAACGCCTATCTTCGCCTCTTCGAGACCGGTTCGAGCGCACCATGAAGGTCCTGCATTTTCATTTCGGCAAGGATGGCGGCGCCGAGCGTTTCTTCGTGCATTTGGTCAATGCACTGGCGCGGCGTGATGTCGAACAGACGGCCATCATTCGGCCGAACAGGCTGTGGCGCAAGGATATCGAAGCTGTCACGAACATAACTGAAAGCAATTTCCGCAACCTGTCATTGGACCGCCTGCTTCTTCCAATGAAGGCGGCCCGCATGGCGCGGACCCAAAAGCCGGATGCCTTGGTCGCCTGGGCGCAGCGGGCGAGCGAGTTAATGCCGGATTACAGAGGCTGTATCAAGATTTCCCGTCTGGGGGACTACCCGACCAATCTCCGCCATTTCAAGAATACCGACGTCATCGTCTGCAATACGCCCGGCATCGGCCAGCATGTGCGCGAACTGGGCTGGACGCGCGGCGTCGAGGTGATTTCCAATTTCACGGATACGGAGCGCGTCGCGCCCGTCGATCGGGCGGCGCTTAAGACACCGGAAGATGCTCCCGTCGTGATGTCCATGGGGCGGTTCGTTCCACGCAAGGAATTCGCTTTGCTGACGGCTGCCGTTGCCAAGCTGCCGGGCGTTTATCTCTGGCTTGCCGGGGACGGCGAGGAGCGGAAGAATGTCGAGAAGGTTGCGGCCGATCTCGGTGTAACCAATCGCATGCGCTTCCTCGGCTGGCAAAAGGATACGCGGCCGTTTGTGGCGGCCGCCGATATTTTCGTGATGCCGTCGAACCATGAGCCGCTCGGCAACGTCATCCTCGAAGCCTGGGCGCAGCACAAGCCGGTGGTTTCGAGCCGGTCGGAGGGGCCGAGTTGGTTTATGCACGACGGCGAGAACGGACTTCTTGTCGACATCGGCGATGCCGATGGCTTCGCGAGCGCGATCGAGCGGCTGATCAATGATTCGGTTTTGGCGACCAAGGTGGCGGCGGGCGGCTACGCGACGCTGATGAGCCAGTTCTCGGAAGATGCGATTGCCAATGCCTATCTCGAACTTTTCAAGCGCAAGCCGTAGCCGATAGAATTGACGGCTACTTTACCGGCGCAGAAGATCCTCATAGACAGCCTTCAATGCTTTCGCTTCGCCTTCCAGCGCGAAATGCGCCCGCACATGCGCGAGCGCCGCCTCGCCATGGGCGAGGGCCTTTTGCGGATCGGCAAGGTAGGGGGCGACTGCCCTGGTGAGGGCTTCGCCGTCGCCGGCCGGAACGATGTTGCCGTTCATTCCTTCCTCGATCATTTCGGCATAGGCCCCGGCATCCGACGCAACGACTGCCGTCTTTGATGCCATGGCCTCCAACGGCGTCAGCCCGAAACCTTCGTTGCGGGAAGGAGCGACATAGAGGGTGAGCCGGCGATACCAGACCTTGATGTCTGGCACTTCGCCCAGAAAGACGATCCGGTCGGCGAGACCGGCGGCGGCGATATCAGCCTTCAATTTGTCGGCAAAAGCGGTATGCTCCGCCGCTACCCGGCCGGAGATCACTGCCGTCCACTCCGGATGTTCCGGCAACAGTCCGATCATCGACCGCACGAAGAGGTCGGTGCCTTTTTGGTGCCTGATGCGACCGAAGCAGCCGACGAGATACTTGCCGGGCAGGCTAGTGGCCTCGGTGCTGTCCTCGGCGGTTTGTGGCGGATGGAAAAGTTCCAGGTCGATGCCGTGGCGGATCACGGTGTGCGGCACCTCAAGAAAGGATCCTGATCGGGCATTGGTCGCAACGACGGCGTCCATCCGGCGGATCAACCAGCGCGTATAGGCGGTATGCCGGCGCTGCGCGGCCGACGTGAACAGCAGCTTTAGCGGCATGCGGAACATATGCCGCAGCACGACGCCCGCGGCCATTTCATTGTTGCGGCGTGCGTGCCAAACACGCTGCTGGCGTCCAGCAGGCGGACGCCAGGCGGAAAGAAGCTGGCTCCACGACAACTTCGGAAGGCCGTCCGGCAGGCCGGGGCCGAGCGTTGCGATCTTGATGCCGAGTTTGATCTGGCAGGGAACCAGCTGGACGATCGTCGACGTGACGCCGGATAATCGCTGCTTGAAGTTCGGCGCGATGATTTCGACGTCAGCTATATCTATCGCGGCCGGCTTGACCGTTTCCGCCACAGGCTATCAACCCCAGGAGATCGACAGGACTTCGTAGGCTTTGGAGCCGCCCGGTGCGATGACCTCGATGGAATCGCCGACAACCTTGCCGATGAGTGCGCGGGCGATCGGGGAGGAGATGGAAATGCGGCCGGCCCTTACGTCGGCCTCCTGATCGCCGACGATCTGGTAGGTCTTTTCTTCCTCGGTGTCCTCGTCGACGAGCTTGACCCTGGCGCCGAATTTGATCTTGTCGCCGGACATCTTCGCAAGGTCGATCACTTCGGCGCGCGCCGTGAGGTCTTCGAGCTCGCTGATGCGGCCCTCGTTGTGGCTCTGCGCTTCCTTGGCTGCGTGATATTCGGCGTTTTCCGAAAGATCGCCATGAGCACGGGCTTCGGCGATCGCTTCGATGATACGCGGGCGCTCCTCCTGCTGACGCCAGCGCAGTTCTTCCTGCAGCTTGACGAAACCACCCTGTGTCATCGGAACCTTATCAACCATTTTCCTGTCCTTTGATCTTCGTGTCCTATAGTCAGGCAGCGACACAAAAGAAAACAGGTCCCGAAGGGGACTTCGGAACCGTGCAATAATCCTAATCACTCGCTTATAGCAGATCGTTGCGGCCGATTTCCATAAAATTCGTAATGTGGCGCGCTGCCCGCTAACCGCCCGCTCTCGGCCAGCGTTCCCGATTGGGCTGCCCTGGAACGGGTGAGTCGGATCAAAGAATGATTCAACCATTAAGGGACAAAGACGGGATTTGCAGGCAGGTTCGGCGGATTGTAGGCGCCGGCATCCTTCCGCTCCTTGACCGAAATATGGATCAACGCGTCGTCAGGAATGAAGCGCTGGTCGCTCAGAGGGAGATAGATGGCATTCCGGTTGCCGCGCTTGCGCCAGGAATTTTCCGGCACGCGCCGAGGGATGTATTCAAGGATTTTCCATCCGGCGGTCATCGAATCATGGAGCGGAGCACTGGAGTTCAGCGGCACATACTTTTTGTGGTTCTTGCCGAGTACGATGTCGTTGACGGTGCGGGTGCGATAGAGGAGCCCGGCCGGCTGCGTTTCCTCTATCATCCAGGCGAGGGGAATCTTGACGGCTCCGCTTTGCGCTTCCGGATAGCCGCCGCCGATATCGCCGTGGACGCCGGCAAACCACACTTCCTTGAAATTCTGCTTTGCCGGCGTCTTTGGCCGGAACGGGCGGCCCCAATATTCCTGGTCTCGCTCCCAGATCTCCGGTTGGAACATGGTCCGCCGCTCATCGATGGCGACCGCGTGCCGCACCCATTCGACACTCGGGTTCTTGCGGGTGAAAGGGTGGGTCTTGAATTGCGGAAGCCATTTCCCTGCTTCGATCACTGAGGTCACCGTATCGAAAAGACCAAGCAGCTTGATCGGCGGGCGATCGTTTCTGAGCATGCGTTCGTAGAGACGCATGGCCGCGAAAGCAGAGGAGGTATCGTCGCCGCTATCCTCTGCAGCGCCGCCGGCTTTCTCTTCCTGCGCGGGAATTCCCTTGTAGGTTCTGTAGGCATAATCGAGCAGGTTGAGATGATATCGGCTTGTCAGACCGAAGGCATGGATAAAGCCTGCCAGGACACGCGCCGAATAGGCGCCGCGGCTAAAGCCGAAGATGTAGATGCGGTCGCGGCCGGAATGCCGCCCATCGGCGTCAGGCGGGCCGCGATCGTAGGTCTCGACCAGGAAACGGTAGGCTTCCTTGACGTTCTGGTCGAGGCCCCAGCCGGTGACAAGTCCGAAAACCTCATAGGATTTGCGAAGCAGCCTCGACCAGGCATTCGCCGCGCCGAACGTGCCGATGCCTGGATCATAATAGACGATCTGCTCGTCCGAGCGTTTCAGGGTGCCGAACAATCTGACAATATTGGTCCGGTCGGCCGAAATCTCGTTCGACGTGCCATCGAACAGAATGACGATGTTCTTTGCCATCAACCGCTCCGGATGTACCGCCGAAAGGGTAACATCCGAGAGATTTTGCGGCAACTTCCGGTCGTCTAATACTCAGAAATAGCTCTGCAGCGGGCGGACTTCGAGATTGCCCGCCTTCAACGCCTTGATCGCCTGTGCGGCGGCTTCAGCACCCGCCATCGTCGTGTAATAGGGCACCTTCTGCATCAGCGTCGCACGGCGGAGCGACTTCGAGTCGGAGATCGCCTTGTTGCCGTCCGTCGTGTTGATGACGAGCTGGACCTGGCGGTTGCGAATCGCATCCTCGATGTGTGGCCGGCCCTCGAGCACCTTGTTGATCTTCGTCGCTTCGATGCCGTTTTCAGCCAGGAACCGTTGCGTGCCGCCGGTGGCAAGTACCTTGAAGCCTTCGCCTACGAGAACACGGATCGCAGGCAGGACGCGCGGCTTGTCGTGATCACGAACTGAGACGAAGACCGTCCCGTCGCGCGGCAGTTCGACACCGGCGCCGAGTTGCGACTTGGCGAAGGCAAGAGCGAAATCGGTGTCAAGGCCGATGACCTCCCCGGTCGACCGCATTTCCGGCCCAAGCAGCGTATCGACGCCCGGGAAGCGGGCGAAGGGGAAGACGGCTTCCTTGACGGCAATGTGCTTCAGGGCGCGCGGATCGGGCTTTTCGCCGTAGGCTGCGAAGGCCGCATCCAGCTTCTCGCCGGCCATGACGCGGGCAGCGATCTTGGCGATCGGCGCACCGATGGTCTTTGCCACGAACGGCACGGTGCGTGAGGCGCGCGGGTTGACTTCGAGTACGTAGACGGTGCCATCCTTGATGGCGAACTGCACGTTCATTAGACCGCCGACCCTCAGCGCCTTCGCCATGGCCTTCGCCTGGCGCTCGAGCTCGTCGAGCAAGTCCGCCGACAGCGAGCGCGGCGGCAGCGAGCAGGCCGAGTCGCCGGAGTGGATGCCTGCTTCCTCGATGTGTTCCATGATACCCGCGACATAGACATCCGTACCGTCTGACAGGCAGTCGACGTCGACCTCGATGGCATTCGTCAGATAGCTGTCGAAGAGCAACGGGTTCTTGCCGAGCAGCGTGTTGATCTGGCCGGTCTTGTCGTTCGGATAGCGCTGCTTGATGTCTTCCGGAACCAATTCCGGAACCGTGTCGAGCAGATAGGCCTGCAGCATCGATTCCGAATGGATGATCTGCATGGCACGGCCGCCTAGGACGTAGGACGGGCGCACGACCAGCGGAAAGCCGATTTCGGCGGCGACGAGGCGGGCCTGCTCAACCGAGTAGGCGATGCCGTTGTTCGGCTGGTTGAGGTCGAGCTTCATCAGGAGCTTCTGGAAACGGTCGCGGTCTTCGGCAAGGTCGATCGCATCCGGTGCGGTGCCGAGGATCGGGATGCCGTTCTTCTCCAGCGCTTCGGCAAGCTTTAGCGGCGTCTGGCCCCCGAACTGGACGATGACACCGACGACTTCGCCCTTTTCCTGCTCGGCGCGCAGGATTTCGATCACGTCTTCGGCCGTCAGCGGCTCAAAATAGAGGCGGTCTGACGTGTCGTAGTCGGTCGAGACCGTCTCCGGGTTGCAGTTGATCATGATCGCTTCATAACCCGCATCCTTCAGCGCGAAGGCGGCGTGGCAGCAGCAATAATCAAACTCGATGCCCTGACCGATGCGGTTCGGGCCGCCCCCGAGGATGACGACCTTCTTGCGGTCCGAGACCTGCGCTTCGGAGCGCGCGACGCCGACAAAAGGCGTCTCGTAGGTCGAGTACATGTAAGCAGTCGGCGAGGCGAATTCGGCGGCGCAGGTGTCGATGCGCTTGAAGACCGGGCGGACATTCAGACTGTTGCGAAATTCCGCCACTTCCTTCGGACGCTTGCCCGTCAGCGTCGCGAGGCGCGCGTCCGAGAAGCCCATGGCCTTCAGCATGCGCAGGTTCGCAGCATCCGCCGGCAAGCCATGCTCGCGGATACGGGCCTCCATATCGACGATTGCCTTGAACTGGGCGATGAACCAAGGATCGATCTTGGAGCCCTCATGGACTTCGGCCTCGCTCATTCCCTGGCGAAGCGCCTGGGCGACCATGCGCAGGCGATCAGGCGTCGGCGTGCCGATGGCGGCGCGGATGGCGTTCTGGCTGGATTCGCCCTCTTCGACGTCGGGGATTTCGATTTCATCGAGGCCGGTCAGACCCGTTTCCAGCCCGCGCAGGGCTTTCTGCAGCGATTCTGCGAAGGTGCGGCCAATGGCCATGACTTCGCCAACGGACTTCATCGCTGTCGTCAGGACCGGCGAGGCGCCCGGGAACTTCTCGAAGGCAAAGCGCGGGATCTTGGTGACCACGTAGTCGATCGAGGGTTCGAACGACGCAGGCGTTGCGCCGCCGGTGATGTCGTTTTCCAGCTCGTCGAGCGTATAGCCGATCGCGAGCTTGGCGGCGACCTTGGCGATTGGGAAGCCGGTGGCCTTCGAGGCAAGCGCGGAGGAGCGCGACACGCGCGGGTTCATCTCGATGACGACGAGGCGGCCGTCTTTCGGATTGACGGCGAACTGCACGTTCGAGCCGCCGGTTTCGACGCCGATCTCGCGCAGCACCGCGATCGAGGCGTTGCGCATGATCTGGTATTCCTTGTCGGTCAGCGTCAGCGCCGGCGCGACGGTTATCGAGTCGCCCGTGTGGACGCCCATCGGATCGATGTTCTCGATCGAGCAGATGATGATGCAGTTGTCCGCCTTGTCGCGGACGACTTCCATTTCATATTCCTTCCAGCCGAGGACCGACTCCTCGATCAGGACCTCGGTCGTCGGAGACGCATCGAGACCGCCGCTGACGATGTCGAAGAATTCCGAACGGTTGTAGGCAATGCCGCCGCCGGTGCCGCCGAGCGTGAAGGACGGGCGGATGATGGCCGGCAGGCCGATGTCGTCGAGCGCCTGCGCGGCGATCGCCATGGCGTGGTTCAGATAGCGCTGCTTGCGGTCGCTCTCGCCGAGGTTCCAGTGGTTTTCTAGCTCGTCCAGCGCAGTGTCCAATGCCGCGCCGGAGAGGCTTTCGCGCAGCTTCGTGCGTTCGGCCTCGTGCGTCTTGCGGTCGGTATCCTTGATGTCTGTGGCGTTCGCCAGCATCGAGCGCGGCGTTTCCAGCCCGATGCGGGCCATGGCTTCGCGGAAGAGGGCGCGGTCTTCGGCCATATCGATTGCGGCTGGCTTGGCGCCGATCATCTCGACACTGTAGCGGTCGAGCACACCCATGCGCTTCAGCGACAGAGCGGTGTTCAGCGCCGTTTGGCCGCCCATGGTCGGCAGCAGCGCGTCCGGCCGCTCCTTGGCGATGATCTTGGCGACGACCTCCGGGGTGATCGGCTCGACATAGGTCGCGTCCGCGAGACCTGGGTCGGTCATGATCGTCGCCGGGTTGGAGTTGACGAGGATGACGCGGTAGCCTTCCTCCTTCAGCGCCTTGCAGGCCTGGGTGCCGGAATAGTCGAATTCGCAAGCCTGGCCAATGACGATCGGTCCCGCGCCGATGATGAGGATCGATTTGATGTCTTGGCGCTTCGGCATGGCGATATCCGTTTCTAGCTGCGCAAAAAGCCGGCCAGGGTGGGAGGCACCGGGTCGGGTCGCGCATGGAGGGTCTTTTCAGGCTAGAAGCGGCTTATAGGCAAATGTATTTGCAAACGGAACCCCATAAATCGCGGAATCGACAGGAATCCGAAAACTCCTGAAATGCCGGTCAGGGAGCCGGCACGACGATCACGCGAATTTCGCCGTTTCGCGCCGGATTGGCGATCGCGTCCGGTGCGTCATCAAGCCCGATCCGGCGGGAGATGAGAGGCTCGACCTTGATGGCGCCAGAGGCGATCAGGTCCGCGGCGCGGCCATGGGTGAACGGGTTTAGGAACGAGTTCACCAGCTTGATCTCGCGAAACAGCAGGTCGAAGGGCTGCAGCGAAATTCTGGCGCCTTGCGGCATGACACCGAGGACCACGACGGTGCCGCCGCGGCGGGCGAGGAGAGGCGCCTGCTCCATGGTCTCAGTCACCCCCGCGCATTCGAATACGATATCGGCCCCGCCCGGCAGAAGGCCGTCGTCAGGCGTCACCAGACCGGCGGTGTCGCCTGCCAACGGATCGACCGTGACCGTCGCGCCAAGCTCTTCGGCGAGCCGCCGTTTAGCGGCGTTGCGCGTCACGAGCACGACGCGCGTTGCGCCGGCAAGCCGCGCAAGCTGCACGACGAGCAAGCCGATCACGCCGCCCCCGAGCACCGCCACGGATGCGCCGGCCTTGATCTCCGCCAGATCGACGCCGTGCAGACAGCAGGCGAGGGGCTCACAGAAGACGCCATGCAGCGGTACCAGCGACTGTGGCAGCTCGAACGCCTGTTGCTCCGGTATGCAGACATATTCGGCAAAACCGCCATCCCGGTGAATGCCGATCGCCTGCAGGTTCCGGCAGAGATTGACACGTCCGCGCTGGCAGTCCGGGCAGCGTCCGCAGGCGATGTTCGGGTCGCCTGTCACCCGCATGCCGGGACGAAAGGCGGTTACGCCTTCTCCGGCGACTTCGACGATGCCGGTGAATTCATGCCCGAGCGTCACCGGCGGCTTCGACGGAAATTCACCCAGGAACAGATGACGGTCAGTGCCACAGATGCCGCAGGCCTCGACCTTCACCAGCACTTCGCCAGGCTCCGGTACCGGTTTTGCCACACGGCTCACCGCAAGCCGTCCCGTCGCTTCCAGGCGCACAGCTTTCATTAGATCCTCCTGCATCCTCTCCTTCAGTGAGGGCGAAAGCAGGAGTCCCGTCAAGCATTTGCTGCAATTTCCTCAACCAAAGTGCCGCCGCACCTCTGCCGCGTAGCTGCGGCTGACTGGAATTTCGAAGCCGTCGCGCGTCAGGATAAGCAGCTTTCCGTTGTCCCGCTTCAAGCGCTCGACATGGGCATCGGCGATCCAATGCGAGCGATGAACCTGAAGCCCGGCTGTGCCGCCCGTCTCCCTCAGCGCGTCGGCAAAGCGCAGCAGCACGAGTTCGCGCCCGAGACTTGTCACGACCTCGGTGTAATGATCTTGCACCGAGAGCCTGAGCAGTTCGCCCCGGTTCTGCGGCTTCACCCGGTCAAGAATGGAAGGCGGTCGCGGCGTACTGCCTGATGTCGCAACCACTTCTTTGATCCGCTCGTTCATTGCCATGTAGGTGAGCAGACAGAAGAGCGCGCAGAGCGGTACGGCAAAGAACGCGCGTTGCAGGCCGCTCTGCATCGAATGCCCGGTGCCGTCGAAGATGAAGTCTATAAGGCTAAGAACATAGCCGATCGGCAGCGCTGCGGCGACCGCGCCGAGCATCATCCGCCAGAACATGCTCGCGATATGGCGGCGCAACAGAACCTCCGCAATCACCGAACAGAGGATCGCGATCGACCAGGCCGCCGCCTGAATGACCAGCCAGTAGCCGAGCCTTTGGCCCGCTGTCATTCGCTCGGACGTCCCGTAGGGACCGCTGACCGCAAAGATCAGAATGACTACGGCAAAGGTTCCCCAGAAGCGCGGCGAACGGATGAATAGCCGCAATTCGCGAAGCGTGGATTGCATGAAGGAGTGATCCACGAATTTTTCCTGCCGTTCACGGCAAATCGATTGAGAGAGAGAACTCATGGCGGAAAGATCGCTCAAGTTCAACCGGATACCAACCATGACCCTTGAGCCGCTTCTTCAAGCCCCGCTTGCCATCCAGATCCACGTTGCTGCCGTCACGCCTGCAGCACTCCTCGGCGCCTACATTCTGCTTCGCCCGAAAGGTACCCGCCGCCACAAGGCGCTTGGCAGGATCTGGATGATACTGATGGTGGTCACGGCGCTTTCCAGCTTCTTTATTCATGAGATCGATCTGTTTTTCGGCTTCGGCCCCATCCATCTCCTTTCGACTGCAACGCTCTTCGGCAGCTGGCAGGCGATAGCTGCGGCGCGCCGGCGCGACATTCGTACGCACAAGCGTATCGTCAAAGGCCTCTATTTCGGCGGCGTTGTCAGCGCTGGTCTGTTCACGCTCGTGCCGGGGCGAATCATGAATGAGGTGATCTTCAGCGGGAATGATACGGCTTCGGCCATGGCCGGCATTGGGCTCGTGACTATCGGCGCTATTCTCGTGCTTCGTCCGCGTCTAAAGCTCTTCGCCTGAAACCTGCTGGCATTCGCACCCTTGCCGGATATATAATTGCACTTAGAGCGCATGCCTGCGCATCGTCGGGGGAGAATTCAGATGGAATGGAAGGGGCGCCGCCAGTCGGACAATGTCGAGGATCGCCGCGGTGATGCGACAGGTGGCGGGCTCCGGCGCAATCCGTTCGGTCGCAACGGCGGCTTCAGCTTTCCGTCCGGCGGCGGTGTGGGGCGCAGGGGTGGCGGGCTTTCGATCGGCACGATCATCTTCCTCGTCGTCATCTATCTGATCTTCAAGGCGATGGGCATCGACCTGATGCAGGCGTTGGACGGCGGCATGACGGGCGGCTCCGGCTACGAGCAAAGCCAATCGGAGGGCACGAGCACGCCTGCCAATGACGAGATGACCGCGTTCATGCGCACCGTGCTCGCCGAGACCGAGGACACCTGGCGCGGCATCTTCCAGGCACAGGGCAGGGAATATGAAGACCCGACGCTGGTGCTCTTTGCGGATGCCACACGATCGGCCTGTGGTTTCGCATCCGCCGCCACCGGGCCGTTCTATTGCCCAGGCGATCACAAGGTCTATCTCGACACCGCATTCTTCCAGGAGCTTGAGAGCAAGTTCGGCGCCTCCGGCGATTTCGCCGAAGCCTATGTCGTGGCCCACGAAGTCGGCCACCACGTCCAGAACCTTCTCGGCATCCTGCCGAAGTTCAACGAAGCGCGCCAGCGCATGAGCGAAGCCGACGCCAACAAGATGTCGGTGCGCATCGAGCTGCAGGCCGATTGCTTTGCGGGCATCTGGGGCAAATATACCGAGCAGAAGGGCATCCTCGAAGCCGGCGACCTTGAGGAGGCGCTGAACGCCGCCCAACAGATCGGCGACGATACGCTGCAGAAGCGCAGCCAAGGCTATGTCGTGCCGGAAAGCTTCAATCACGGCACGTCGGACCAGCGCATGCGCTGGTTCAAGCGTGGCTTCGACAGCGGTCAGCTCGCCGCCTGCGATACGTTCTCCGGCCCGGTCTGAGTCGAGCGGCGTTGCCGCTTGCTCTCTCACCTTTCGAAGGGAGGGCAAGCGGTACTCGCAGTCGACGGACTGTCGCTATCTCTCGCTATCCATATGCTTCAACTGCGCATCCGGGTAGCGCGCGCCTGCCGCGGCATCCTTTGGCACGGCGCGTTCGATCGCGGCCATATCGTCGGCCGAAAGCTCGACGGCTCTTGAACCGAGCGCTTCTGTCAGCCGGTCGCGGCGGCGGGCGCCGACGAGCGGGATGATGTCCTTGCCCTGTGCGGCAACCCAGGCGATCGCGATCTGTGCGACCGAGACCCGCTTTGCCTCGGCGATTTTGCGGAGTTCTTCGACGAGTGCCAGGTTCTGCTCGATATTGCCCTCTTGGAAGCGCGGGCTGTCGTTGCGGAAATCGCCTTTGCTGCTGCCCAGGCCCTTGTGCCAGTGGCCGCTGATCAGGCCTCGTGAAAGGACGCCGTAAGCGGTGATTGAGATGTCGAGTTCGCGGCAGGTGGGCAGGATCACATCTTCGATGCCGCGGGAAACCAGCGAATATTCGATCTGAAGATCGACGATTGGATGGACGGCGGCCGCTCTGCGGATCGTGTCGGCGCCCACTTCGGAAAGCCCGACATGCCGGACATAACCAGCCTTGATCATATCGGTGATCGCGCCGACGGTTTCTTCGATCGGCACATTGGGATCGAGTCGGGCGGGGCGGTAGATATCGATGTAATCGACGCCGAGACGCTGCAGCGAATAGGCGACGAAGTTCTTGAGTGCCGCGGGCCGGCAATCGTAGCCGAGCCACGCGCCCTGCGGATCGCGAAGCGCTCCGGTCTTGACGCTGATCACGACACTGTCCCGTTTGCGGCCTTTCAATGCCTCGCCGATCAGCATCTCGTTATGGCCCATGCCGTAGAAATCGCCAGTATCCAGCAGGTTGACGCCGGCATCCAGCGCGGCGTGGATGGTGGCGATGCCCTCTTCGCGATCGGAAGGGCCGTACATGCCCGACATGCCCATGCAGCCGAGGCCGATGGCGGAAACTTCGGGCCCGGTCTTTCCCAAACGATAGGTCTGCATCTCTTTCTCCTCTTCGATACCCGAGCGGCATCCTTGAAGTATTTTTACTACGGCAGAATTTGTGCGATAATCTGGATAATCTTGAACAACCTGTACGGAAATATGCACAATGGATGACTTGCCTCTCAGTGATCTGGCTGCCTTTGCCGCCATTGCAAGAGAGCGGAGCTTTCGCGCGGCAGCCCGCAAGCGCGGAGTGTCGCCTTCCTCGCTCAGCGAATCCCTCCGGCGCCTCGAAGAGCGGCTCGGCGTACGTCTTCTCAACCGCACGACCCGCAGCGTGACGCCGACCGAGGCCGGCGAAAGGCTGCTGGAGCGCCTCGCGCCGGCGCTTGGCGAGGTCGCTTCGGCACTCAGCCAACTCGATACCTTTCGCGACAGTCCGGCGGGGACGCTGCGCCTTAACGTGCCGGTGATCGCCGCAAAGCTCTTCCTGCCGGATCTCGCCAACCGGTTTCTGCAGCGCTATCCGCAGATCACCCTTGAAGTGGTTGCCGAAGACAGCTTCATCGACGTGCTCGCCGCGGGCTATGACGCCGGCATACGCTATGGCGAGCGGTTGGAGCGCGACATGATCGCCGTGCCGATCGGCCCACGCCGACAGTGCTATATCGTTGCTGCGTCGCCTGCCTACCTCGAACGACGCGGCGTGCCGCAGCACCCGAAAGACCTGCTCGGGCACGATTGCATCCGCCACCGTTTCCTGAGCGGCGCACCGTTCGCCTGGGAATTCGAGCGCGGTGGCGAAACACTGGTGATCTCGCCGTCCGGGCCGCTGGTGGCCAACGTCATCGAGATGGAGGTTGGTGCTGCCGTCGCTGGCCTCGGCGTCATCGGCTCCTTCGAGGAAGTCCTCGCTCCTGCCATCGCGCGCGGCGAACTGGTGCCGATCCTTCAGGAGTGGATCACGGAATTCTCCGGTCCGTTTCTCTATTATGCCGGCCGTAGGCACATGCCGTCGGCGTTGCGCGCATTTGTCGATTTCGTGAAGGAGCAGCGGCGGACCGGCTAAAATCCCCGTTTGTTCCGCCCGCCAATCAATTTCGCTGGCGGCTTGATCAAAAACTTTGAAATGTTCACGTATTGTTTCATTTTTCTCGATGAGCTATGTAACAACCCCGGCGACGAGATCGTCTTTCCAGAAAGCAATTCCCTGTTGAGAGATGTTCCATGCTTGATCCCAAATTCGTTCGCCGCGGCCTCTTCCTCGTTTTCGTGATCCTGTTTCTGGACGTAATGGGCATTGCGATCATCATGCCGGTGCTGCCCGCCTATCTGGAGGAACTCACCGGCGGCACCATCAGCGATGCCGCACTCGACGGCGGCTGGCTGCTGGTCGTCTATGCCGGCATGCTATTCTTGTTCTCGCCCCTGCTTGGCAATCTCAGTGACCGTTTCGGCCGCCGCCCGATCCTGCTTCTCTCCGTATTGACCTTCGCGATCGACAATCTGATCTGCGCGGTCGCCACCAGCTTCTGGATGCTTTTTGTCGGCCGGGCGCTCGCAGGGTTCAGCGGCGGCAGCTATGCGACGTGTTCGGCCTATATCGCTGACATCAGCAATGACGAGAACCGCGCCAAGAATTTCGGCCTAATCGGCATCGCCTTCGGGGTCGGTTTCACCATCGGCCCCGTTATCGGCGGCATCCTCGGTGAGTTCGGCCCGCGCGTTCCGTTCTTCGGCGCGGCGGCGCTTTCCTTCCTCAATTTCGTCGCGGCCTATTTCCTGCTGCCGGAAACGCTGGACGCCAAACATCGGCGCACCTTCGAATGGAAGCGGGCCAATCCGCTGGGCGCGTTGAAGCAGATGCGCAATTATCCCGGCATCGGCTGGGTCGGCGCCGTCATGTTCCTCTTTTGGCTGGCACATGCCGTTTATCCGTCCGTCTGGTCCTTCGTTTCGACCTATCGCTACGGCTGGAGCGAGGGCCAGATCGGCCTTTCGCTTGGCATCTACGGTATCGGCGCCGCGATCGTCATGGGCCTCGTGCTGCCGAAGATCGTGCCGGTGCTTGGCGAGTGGAAGACGGCGGTCGTCGGCCTTTCTTTCTCGGTCGTCGGCCTGACGGGCTATGCTTTCGCCTGGGAGGGCTGGGTTGTCTATACGGTCATCATCCTGACCGTCATGGAAAACGTCGCCGATCCGCCGCTTCGCAGTATTGCCGCCGGCAAGGTGCCGCCGTCTGCACAGGGTGAATTGCAGGGAGCGCTCACGAGCCTCAGTAGCATCACGACGATCGTCGGCCCGCTGATCTTCACGCAGATGTTCGGCTATTTCACCAAGCCGGATGCTCCAGTGACCTTTGCCGGTGCGCCCTATCTGCTGGCCGCTTTCTTTATTCTCTCGGCGGCTCTGGTCTTTCTCGCGAAGGTTAAGACTGCGAAGCGCCCGGAAGCCCTGGAAGCGGCGGCAGAGTGAGCTATCAGAATTCGTGATGATGTGATGAATTTTTCATCATTTGCCTCTTTCGGGGTGGCTCTTTGCGGGGCTTTGATCTAAGGCCCGGTATTACTTTGCCGCGAAATGCGGCCCAAACTGATTCAACCAAACAGGAATGGCTCTGATGGACGCGCCGATCGAGGTGCACAGGCTTGCGCCGCAAACCGACAACCGTTGGGGTGCGCATTTCCGCGCCACGCTGGCGCTCGGCATTCCGTTCATTGGCGCACAGCTTGCCCAGCTTGGCATCAACACGACGGACGTGATGATCGTCGGCCGCCTCGGCGCCGAGAATCTCGCTGCCATGGTCCTTTCGGCGCAGTTTCTGTTCACGATCCTGATTTTTGGTTCGGGCTTTGCCATCGCGGTCATTCCGATGGTCGCGCAGGCTTACGGCCGGGGCGATATCGTCACAGTTCGCCGCTCGATGCGCATGGGCCTTTGGATGGTCACCGTCTATTGGCTCGTCATGCAGCCGGCCTTTTTCTATGCCGAGGAGATATTGCTCGTCGCTGGCCAGAAGCCGGAAGTGGCAAAGCTTGCGCACGGCTATATCCTGATCGGCCATTTCGGCGTGCTGCCGGGGCTTCTCTTTAACGTCGTGCGGGCGCTCGTCAGCGCGATCGGCAAGGCTGCCGTCGTCCTGAACGTGACCATTGCCATGCTGGTGATGAACGCGATCTTCGCCTACGCCCTCATCCTCGGCCATTTCGGTTTTCCGGCAATGGGCCTTCAGGGCGCTGCGATCGTTTCGGTCGCGGTGCAGACCGCGGGCTTTGTCTTCATCCTCGCCTATGTGCAGATGAGGGAGGAGACACGGCGCTATGAAATCCTGGTGCGTTTCTGGCGGCCGGACTGGCACGCGCTTTGGGATGTCGTTCGTCTCGGTCTGCCGATCAGCGTGACCATTCTTGCGGAGGTCAGCCTCTTTACGGTTGCCTCGCTGCTGATGGGTTATATCGGCACGATCGAGCTTGCGGCACATGGCATTGCGCTCCAATGGGCGTCGATCGCCTTCATGATTCCACTCGGCCTCTCGCAGGCCGCAACCGTCCGCGTCGGCATTGCGCACGGGCAAGGGAACCATTCCGCTCTGGTTCGCGCCTCGATCGCGGTTCTGATCATCGCGGCGGCGATCTCGGGTATCGGGGGTATCCTGTTTGCGGTCATGCCGGAGTTCCTGGCGCGCTGGTTCCTCGACGTCAGTCGTCCCGAGGCTTCGCAAGTGCTTGCCTATGCCGGCCCGCTGATCGTCGTCGCCGGCCTTTTCCAACTTGTCGACGGCATGCAGGCTGTTGCCAGCGGTTTGCTGCGCGGCCTCAAGGATGCGCGCGTGCCGATGATCATGGCGCTGATCGCCTATTGGCCGATCGGCTTCTTCCTTGCCTGGTTCTTCGCTTTCCCGATGGGCTTCGGCGGCGTCGGCATCTGGTTCGGCTTCCTCGTCGGCCTTGCGGCGGCTGCCATCATGCTCTGCGCACGTTTCTACATTCTCGTGCGCCGCGAGGAGAAAATGGCCGGCGCCTGAGCCGCATCGAGCTTCCCTAGCCATTTCGCGTCTTCCCGATGCCGTTTCCATCGTGATACGAGAAAGCGGCGTGCCGGTACCTCGATCACATAGTAACTCACGCAAGCAAGCCCGAAGGCAGTGGCTAGTCCGACGGCGATAACGAGATCCGACGGTGTGGTACCGCCGAGCGCCTTCTCGACGAGAAAGAGCGCAGGCGCGTGGAAGAGATAGAGCGAGAAGCTGATTCTGCCGGCGAAGCGTAACGGAGCTGCGCCGAAGGCTACTACGGAGATCGGATGCTCAAGTGCCACCAGAAAGACCGATAGCGCAGCCGCAAAAGCCGTCGCCATATCCCAGAGTGAGCTCGCGGTTTGCGGTGCGACGCCCTGACGAACCAGTAGGAACAGCGGTAACAGCAGCGCAAGCATTCCAATGATGATGTTTGGCTCTTGTCTGTCGATGCGCCGGTGCATTCGACCTGCGACAACGCCGAATAAAAAGAACGGCAGCTTGGATGGCAGCATGATGCCGCTACCGGGAAATCCGAGTAGTCCGTCGACCGCCAGGAAGGTGGCGATGGCAATCGCGATATTCCGGTAGCGAATGGGATTCGATAGAAAGAGCCATATTAATGGGAAGAGCAGATAAAATTGAATCTCGGGCGGGACAGACCAGAAAACCCCGCTGGAGCCCATTAGTGCCATATGGCGGAGGACCTGACCTATACCGTTGATCGGCTGGAAATAATTCAGGTCCTGAAAGAGCGACAGGAGCGCAATGGCCAGCACTGCAGCAATATAAACAGGATAGATGCGCGCGAAGCGAGTTACGAGAAAGTCGGCACAGCTTTTCGGACTGAGCGGCCGATTGCCGTAGATGTACGCCATCAGGAAGCCACTTAGTGCAAAAAATAGGCCTACTGCATTGCTGCCGATATCGCGGATAGGCATGGAGAGAGCGGAGGGAAACATCAGATTGACGTGCGCGACAATCACGCCTGCGGCAGCAATGCCACGCAGACCGTCAAGGCTAGCGATGTGGCGTTCCCTGTCCATATCCAACCTCTGAAAAGCCCTGAGGCTCGCCGCAGAGGTTGTAGAGTAGCGATCTTAAGGCCCCATTAAGGCTTGTTGACCGCCGGGCCGATGCCATGTTCCTACGCCGCAACTGGCTTGTAATTGGCGATGTCGGCGCGAATGCCGAGCCGTGCGAAAAACGCCTGCGGATCGAAGTTCCGTGCCCGGTGCGCCGCTTGGACAGCGGCCTTCACCCGCTCGAGGACCTCAGCGCTTTCCCACTCGGCGATCGTCACGAAATTGAATTCGCCCGGTCCCGAAACCTGCTCCAAAACGGTGTGCCGAATGAAGCCTTCCTGGGCCTGCAGCACCTCGTGCGTCTTCAGCACATTGATCAGAAACTCCTCGCGTGCCGCCTCCGGCACCACAAACTTGTCCACGCGATAAAAAGCGCCGTTCATCACCATCTCCTTGGTTTTCGATGTCACGGCAACCGGTCTAGTTCCTCAAGTTAAGTTGAGGTCAAGCGACGCAGAAAGAAAATCCCGCCTTGTAAACTTACTCCCGAAAGTTGGACCACTTCGGGGGCAGGTTTACAAGGCGGGCCTTTTCGTCAACTTACTGGTTCGCCGTTACCTTCACACCAAGCACGTTCGGCAAAGTGTTCGGTGCGCCCATGGCAGCGCCCATGATGGTCGGGAAGGGGACCGGCTGAGGCGGCGCGGCGCTGACGGTGAAGCTATTCGGGTCGTCGAGATAGGTGTTGACCGCTGCCGAAATCGCGTTCTGCAGTTCCGGGATGTTGAGCTGCGTCAGCGCGATCGGCGCCATCGCCTTCAGCGCGTCTGCCATCTGCTGTGCCGAGATGTTCTGCTTAGAGCCTGCATATTCCAACGCCCGCTTCGTGATCGACGCGTCATCGAAGCGGATTTCGGCACCGTTGAACGAAAGCTGCTGCATGAGGCCGAGCATGGCGAGGCCGAGCGCCTGCTGCGCTTCTTCCTTGTTCGGATTGGTTTCGGAAGCCTTGGTTGCCTCCTGCAGCGACTTCACGAAGGGCAGGGTGTATCCCGAAATCTTGAAGGCAAGGTTCAGGCGGCCGACATTCGTGACGTCGAGGGCGAATTCGGAGATATCGATTGCACCGGGGCCGAGGTCCCACGCGCCTTTCATGGTGATGTCGCCGTTGAGGTGCTGCAGGGCGAGTTTCTCGATCGCTTCCTTCGCCTGCGGGTCCGGAGTATCGCTGAGGTCTGCCTTCATGCTCTTGAACGCGCCGTCGAAGTCGAAGCCGGATTCGTCCTCGCGCAGCGTCAGGTTCATCTCCGTCTCGCCGAGTGAGAAGACTTCCTTGCCGCCGTTGACCACTTTTATCGGACCGGCATGAGCGGTTTCATAAAGCAGGATCGAATCGAGGCGGTCACCGTTGGCGTCTGCCGGGATCGAGATGCCGCCGAGTGTCAGTTCGGAGGCGCTGACCGTCGTGCCATCCTTGGTCACGTTGATGTCGGGGAAGGCTGCTTCCTCGATGTAGTAGCCGCCGTCTTCGTCTTCCTCGACGCCGGTCATCGTTATGTCGCCGATGTTGAGGGCGTCGCTGCCAGTCGGCTTGAAGCTCGCGTTCTTCAGCGTCACCGTCGTGTCGTTGACGTCGACACCATCGGCAGTGATCGTTCCGCCTTGGGTACTATAGGCGGCATTCAACTTCTTCAGAATATCCTGCCCGTCGAGGGCGACTGCGGAGCCGGCGAGCGACAGAAATGCGGCGCCAGACAGCATCAGCCGGGTTGTCCGGTAAAAAGTCATCGGTAAGTCCTTTGGTCGCGGTTGCAAATTGCAGCGAATTATTGCGGATCGAACGCGGTTTATATTTGGAGGGTTCTAAATTTCTGTTGAAGGGGAAAGCAAACGAAGTCCAAATTTGTGGCGATGCATGATGACCCATTCATGTCGTTCCGGGACGTCATCCACAGGCCAAAGCCCTCGATTCCTTGCCGTGAATCGTCTTCTAGGCTAGGCAGAGCCTATGGGACAAGAGATTTTGCCGCCCTCCGGCGGAGACGACGACAGCATTCACCCGGTTGATCTGAAGGCCGCGCTCGAAGAGCGTTACTTGGCCTATGCGCTTTCGACCATCATGCACCGCGCGCTTCCGGACGTTCGCGATGGCCTGAAGCCGGTCCATCGGCGCATCGTCTATGCGATGAACGAGATGGGGCTCAGACCCAACTCAGCCTTCAGGAAATGCGCCAAGATCGTCGGCGAGGTGATGGGTAACTTCCACCCGCACGGCGACCAGTCGATCTACGACGCACTCGCCCGGCTGGCCCAGGATTTCTCGCAGCGCTACACGCTTGTGAACGGCCAGGGCAATTTCGGCAACATCGATGGCGACAGTCCCGCCGCCATGCGCTACACCGAATCGAAGATGACGGCAGTCTCGGAGCTGCTGCTCGAAGGCATAGATCAGGATGCCGTCGATTTCCGCGACACCTACGACGAATCCAACTCCGAGCCGGTCGTCCTGCCCGGCGCTTTTCCTAACCTGCTCGCGAACGGCTCCTCCGGCATCGCCGTCGGCATGGCGACCTCCATTCCTTCGCACAACGCCCATGAACTTTGCGATGCGGCGCTGCACCTCATCAAGCATCCGGATGCGACTGTCGAAAAGCTCGTCGAATTCATTCCGGGACCGGACTTTCCGACGGGCGGCATCATCATCGACAACCGCGAAAGCATCATCGAGAGCTACCGCACCGGCCGCGGCGGCTTCCGGGTGCGCGCCAAATGGCAGATCGAGGATCTGGGACGCGGCGGCTATCAGATTATCGTCACCGAAATCCCCTTCCAGGTGCAGAAGTCACGTCTGATCGAAAAGATCGCCGAGCTGCTGATTGCCCGCAAGCTGCCGCTGCTGGAAGACATCCGCGACGAATCCGCCGAAGACGTCCGCGTCGTGCTGATGCCGAAGAGCAGGACCGTCGATCCGACGATCCTGATGGAGTCGATGTTCAAACTGACGGAGCTGGAGAACCGCTTTCCGCTTAACATGAATGTTCTTTCCATGGGGCGCATTCCGCGCGTCATGGCGCTGAACGAGGTGCTGAAGGAGTGGCTGGCTCACCGCCGCGAGGTCCTGCAGCGCCGTTCGCGCTTCCGCCTCGCCGCAATCGACAGACGCCTCGAAATCCTCGACGGCCTGTTGATCGCCTACCTGAACATCGACGAGGTGATCCGCATCATCCGCGAGGAGGACGAGCCGAAGCCGGTGATGGTGGCCCGCTGGGGACTGACCGACAACCAGGTCGAAGCGATCCTCAACATGCGGCTACGCTCCTTGCGCAAGCTCGAAGAGTTCGAAATCCGGACCGAGTTTGCCGAGCTCACCACAGAGAAGGCCGGCATCGAGGCGTTGCTCGCCTCCGAGGAAAAGCAGTGGCAGACGGTCGCCTGGGAAATCGGCGAGGTGAAGAAGAAGTTCGCCAAGGCGACCGAAATAGGCCGCCGCCGCACGCAGTTCGCGGAGGCGCCCGAAGCCGACGAGCAGGCCATTCAGCACGCCATGATCGAGAAGGAACCGATCACCGTCGTCGTTTCCGAAAAAGGTTGGATACGTGCGCTGAAGGGCCACATCGCGGACACGGCGAGCCTGACCTTCAAGGAAGGCGACGCGCTGAAGATAGCCTTTCCGGCACAGACGACGGACAAGATACTTGTCGTCACGACCGGCGGCAAAGCTTTCACGCTCGGCGGCGACAAGCTGCCCGGCGGACGCGGTCACGGAGAGCCGCTGCGCATCATGGTCGACATGGATAATGATCAGGACGTGCTGACGGCCTTCGTCCATGATCCGGTGCGCAAGCAGCTGATCGTCTCGACCGCCGGCAACGGCTTTGTCGTGGCGGAATCCGAAATGGCTGCCAATACCCGCAAGGGTAAGCAGATCATGAACGTTGCGATGCCGGACGAGACCAAGCTCATCGTGCCCGTCAGCGGTGATCACGTTGCCGTCGTCGGTGAGAACCGCAAGATGCTGGTCTTCCCACTGACCCAGGTGCCGGAAATGGCCCGCGGCAAGGGCGTGCGCCTGCAGAGATACAAGGATGGCGGCATTTCCGACGTTCGGTGCTTCGCGATCGCTGACGGCCTTGTTTGGGAAGACAGCGCGGGCCGTACCTTCACAAAAAACAAGGAAGAACTGGCTGAATGGTTGGCTGACCGTGCGTCCGCGGGCCGCCTCGTTCCGAAGGGCTTCCCGCGCAGCGGCAAATTTTCCGGCTGAATGCGATGACAAATTGGCGATCCGCTCTTGGCACGCGGGTCGCGTCCTCTATCTCCTTCCTGTTATCAAATATTGGGAACGGGTTCATTCCGAAGGCGGACGGAATGGCCGTTGGGCTTTGCGCGCGAGCGCTGCCCTGAAACGGAGGAGCCTCAATGTCTGCCAACACTATCAAGTTGCATGTCGATCACACTTACAACGTGCCGCCTTCCGTCGTCTATGACGCATGGCTTAATCCGCAGATGGCCAAACGTTTTCTTTTTGCGACGGAGCAGGGGCATGTTGTCCGCGCCGAAATCGATCCCCGTGTCGGCGGCCGCTTCCTGATCATCGACCGACGCCCGACCGGCGACGCGTGCCACTGCGGCATCTTCCTCGAACTTCGTAGGCCGAAACACATGGTTTTTAGCTTCTCAGCTGAAGAGCACGACCACAATCCCGACCGCGTCGAAATCGACATCGAGCCGCTGGGCGACGGCAGCCGCCTAACGCTGACGCACGAAATGTGCGCCGAATGGGCGGCGTTCGAAGAGAAGACGCGCCAGGGCTGGATGCACGTTATGGACGGCCTGGAACGGGTGCTGGAGCAGACGGACCGGCTGGCGAGCTAGGGGAACGGAGAAATCACTCAGAAAGCGCGTCGCGCCTGCTTCGTCTATCTCGCCGGCGGCAACAGCGAGGACGAACTCGTATAGACGCGCGTCTGTCGTTTCTATTTCGTAGCCGTTCCGCAGCAGAAAAACACCGCATGCCGAAGACGGCTTCCGCACGCATCCAGGTGAGGGGCATTTAATCGTGCGTGCTTTCGGGCATGGTAGAGGGATCGAAGCGTTCCCAGCCGCGTGGCGTCAGGTGTTCCTGAGGTTGGAAGCGCGTCTTGTAATCCATTTTGCGCGATCCCTGAACCCAATAGCCGAGGTAAACATGCGGAAGGCCGAGCGCCTTGGTGCGCTTCACATGGTCCAGGATCATGAAGGTGCCGAGCGAGCGCCTGTCATATTCCGGATTGAAATAGGAATAGACCATGGAAAGGCCGTCGCTCATTGTGTCGGTCAACGCGGCAGCCAGGAGTTCGCCGCGCGGGCGGGCATCGAGACCCGAGCCTTCTTCCCGTTTGCGGTATTCGATGATTTTGGTGTTTACGTGCGTATCTTCCACCATGATCGCATAGTCGAGAACGGTCATGTCGGACATGCCGCCTTGCTGGTGGCGGTCGTCGAGATAGCGGCGGAAGAGTGAATACTGCTCGCTGGAAGGCTGCGCCGAAAATTCGGTCGCAATGACATCTGCGTTGTGAGCGAGCACCCGTTTCATCGATTTTGTCGGCTGGAACTCCTGCGCGAGGATGCGCACCGAGACGCAGGCGCGGCAGGATTCGCAAGCTGGGCGGTAGGCGATGTTCTGCGAACGGCGGAAACCGCCTTGCGTCAGGATGTCGTTCATTTCGGCAGCGCGCGGACCGACAAGATGCGTAAAGACCTTACGCTCCATCTCATGCGGCAAATACGGACATGCAGCCGGAGCCGTCAGATAAAACTGCGGTGATGGCGAGGCCTGCGTATTCATTTGCCGGAGAGACGTCCTTTCGCATTGATTGTTTTACTATGACAGCATGACCTAAGAATAGAAAACGTCAACAGCGCGGCTGGTCTGTCCGCGCTATCATCTTCCCATTCTTTTTTGATATGGCGCCTCCGGCTGGTCGGCAAAGACCGGCGGCGGGCTTTATTTCGCCGCGTCAGGCGGTTCGCACCGTGACCGTGCCCACAAGCAGATCGTGAATGAGTCGGCTGCGCTCGGTAAACAGACCGGCGAGCAGAATCAGCGGCGTCAGCACAGAGTTCAGGATCCAGAAAAGCGCCAGGTGTGCGATCGCTAGGAGGAAATCCATCGGGCGGCCATCGACGCGCACGATTGCGATCCCCATCGCCCGCATGCCAGGCGATGCCTGACTCGGCCCGCCGACCGTCAAGCCGAAATAGAGGCCGGCAACCAGCACGAAGAGCGCCGGATAGAGAAAGAAACCGAGGCCGAGCGTCAGAATCGACAGGAAAAACAGCACGACTGCGGCAGGAATGCAGAGCAGCAGCACGATGATGTAGTCGAGAATGAACGCAAAGACCCGCCGGCTCAGCGTGCCGCTATAGGCGCGCCAGTCTTCCGGTGCGGCATAAAGCGGGTTCGGGTTAAGGCTCATCTGCGGTCTCCTCTGGAAATCGGTGCCACTGATATGGTGTCGGTGGCCGGAGATACAATAATGCGTGAAGATCAGCGCTTTGCCAGCAGTCTGGCGACCTCGATCGCGAAATAGGTCAGGATCCCGTCGCAACCGGCGCGCTTGAAGGCGAGCAGCGTTTCCAGCATCGCCCGTTCGCCGTCGATCCAGCCGTTCATCGCCGCAGCCTTGATCTGCGTATATTCGCCGGAAACCTGATAGGCGAAGGTCGGAAGGCCGAAGGCCTCCTTCATCCGCCAGCAGATATCGAGATAGGGAAGACCAGGTTTGACCATCAGCATATCCGCGCCCTCCTCAACGTCGAGTGCTGCATCGCGGATTGCCTCGGTGCCGTTGGCGGGATCGATATAATAGGTCTTCTTGTCGCCCTTCAGCAGGCTGCCGGTCGAGATCGCCTCGCGGTACGGGCCATAGAAAGCGGACGCGAACTTGGTCGCGTAGCTCATGATCCCGACATTCTGATGCCCGGCGGCATCGAGTGCCCGGCGGATCGCTCCGATGCGGCCGTCCATCATTTCCGACGGGGCAATGATGTCGGAACCGGCATCAGCCTGCATGACGGCAGCGCGCGCCACCTGATCGACGGTCTCGTCATTGACGATTTCTGAGCCGCGCAGGATGCCGTCATGGCCGTGGCTGGTGAAGGGATCGAGCGCCACATCGGTGATCACGCCGATGTTCGGGACGGCCTTCTTGATGGCAATCGTCGCCTGATTGATGAGATTGCTGGCCTGAAGGCTGTTCGAGCCCGTCTCGTCGCGCAGTGCCATCTCGATGTTTGGGAAGGTGGCGATCGCCGGGACGCCGAGATCGGCCGCCTCCCGGGCGGCTTCCGCTAATTTGTCGACGCTGATGCGGTTGACGCCCGGCATGGCCGGAATCGGTTCCACGATACCTGAACCGGGGACTATGAAGACCGGCCATATCAGGTCGTCCACCGTCAGCCGGTTTTCCTGCACAAGGCGCCGCGTCCAATCCGCCTTGCGGTTGCGGCGCATGCGGCGGTGTCCGGTGATCTCGTCAACGAGGTGGGTCCTGGTCTGCATTGTCTTTCGTCCCTGGCCATTCCATTTATAGGTCCGCTCATTATCATGACGATCCGGAAAACCAAACCGGGCGATTGGCCGCGGCGGATAAGCCGCTGGTGGAGCTGCAACGGGAACCCTAAAGTCTGCGCCATGGAAAATGATTCTCCGACGATGCCGAAGCGGACGCTGATAGACATCCTGTTCATCCTCTTCTTGAGGCTGGTTGCGATCTCCTGCTTTTGGTTCGGCCTGCAATATTGGGCGATGCTCGTCGGCTATTCGCTGGTGGGAGCAGGGCGCTTCGATCTCCTGAGCCTGCCGTGGAAGGTTGCGGCCACCAGCCTTGCCGTTCTCTTCCCCGTCGCGTCGCTCGGCCTCTGGCTGACGGTATCCTGGGGGCCGGTCGTTTGGGTGCTCGCCGCAGGCGGTCAAATCCTGATGTACGGCCTGCTGCCGCAGACCTTCGGCTCCAACCGGCTCATCCTGCTGATGCATGGCGCGGTTGCCGCTGTCTACCTGGTTTTCCGCCTGGCGCTCTGGCTGGAGAAGCGCCGCCAACGCCGCAAAGTAAGCGTTGATTTACCCTGATACAACGCGGGGTTTTCGGTAAGGTGCTGTTAAGCCTGCAGTTTAAGTAGAATTTTATTTGTATTCGATAGGGTCTGTCTCAAGGCGGGAAGAAAACCAACGCCGCCAAACAAAACAGTGAGGCAGTCATCATGAATACGAAAATCAAGCCGCAGGCGGTATCGAACTTCCGTGATCAGCAGGACCACGACATCCGTGATCTTTACATGGAATCCCTTCACCTTGTCGAACGTCTTCACCGCCGCCTTCTGGATGTCATCAAGGACGAGTTCGACCGTCAGGGCCGCAGCGACGTCAACGCCATCCAGGCCCTGCTCCTTTTCAACATCGGCAATTCCGAGCTGACCGCCGGCGAGCTGCGCTCGCGTGGCTACTATCTCGGCTCGAATGTGTCCTACAACGTGAAGAAGCTGGTCGATCTCGGTTTCATCAACCACCAGCGTTCGCGCATCGACCGCCGCTCCGTCCGCATCAGCCTGACGGAAACCGGCACGGAGATCGCCGAAACGGTGGCCAAGCTCTACGAACGCCACATCACTTCGATCGACAAGGTCGGCGGCATTGGCACCGACGAGTTCACCCAGATGAACAAGCTCCTGCAGCGCCTCGACCGCTTCTGGAACGACCAGATCCTTTATCGGCTCTAAGGTAAGAGACCTCCTCCAAGGTCGAAGAAAACCGGATGCGTCCCTGCGCGTCCGGTTTGCCGTGTTCGCAGCCAGCGTGTCATCTTTGCAACGCATCGCGCCCGCGCGCAGCGGCCCTGTATTCAGGCGGTCTTTTAGCCGTTATTAACCAGCACCGATTACGGATCGATATGGTTTCGTCCGTGCCGCTCCCTACCAATGGTAGGCATATTGGACGTCGGCGACACGAATTGGCCATATTGGTATGACAGCGGAAATGCACGGCAAAGCGGCGCTTTCTAACACAATAGTTCAAAGTCGTCCGCGCTTCCGGCTCGCAATCTTGTGATGGCCAGGCGCGGAAAACTTGTGATGCGCCGGAGAACGGAATGGTAGTGATCTGCGCCGTGGCGCAGTGAATCTTAAAGCCCGCGGTTTTCCTTATCAGGCTGCGGCATTCAGTGGTTGGGATTATGTCGAAGAAAAACCGAATTGAAGCTCTTTCGCGCCGCGCCTTTCTTGCGTCTGCGGCAACCGTCGGCGCCAGCGCAATCGCCGCCCCGGCTTTCGCGCAGTCCGCGCTCGATGCGTTGATCAACGCGCCCCGCCGCGGCGATTGGGACGATCAGTTCGACGCCAAGGCCGCATCGCGCACGGCGAACGCCGCCGTTTCCAATACCCCGATCCTCAGTCCGCAATCGGTTCCGAGCATCCAGCTGGCGATCATGGAATATCAGCAGATCGCGTCCGCAGGCGGTTGGCCTGAGGTCAATCCTGCTGGCGTGCGTCTCCAGCTCGGCGTGACGGATCCTTCCGTTCAGGCGCTGCGCCAGCGCCTCGCCATCACCGGCGACTTGCCGCGCGAAGCCGGCATGTCTTCCGCCTTCGATTCCTATGTCGACGGTGCGGTCAAGCGCTTCCAGGCCCGTCATGGCCTTCCCGCAGACGGCGTCATCGGCGAATTCACGTTAAAGGCGATGAACATTCCGGTCGACGTGCGCCTGCAGCAGCTGAACACCAACCTCGTCCGGCTACAGACCTTCCCGGAAGATCTCGGCCGCCGCCACGTCATGGTCAATATTCCGGCCGCCTATGTCGAGGCGGTCGAAGACGGCAGCGTGGCGACGCGTCATGCGGCCGTCGTCGGACGTATCAGCCGTCCAACGCATATCGTCAATTCGAAGATCTACGAGGTCATCCTCAATCCCTATTGGACTGCGCCGCGCTCGATCGTCGAGAAGGACATCATGCCGCTGATGCGCAAGGATCCGACCTATCTCGAGAGGAACGCCATTCGTCTGATTGACGGCAAGGGCAACGAAGTCGCCCCGGAAACGATCGACTGGAATGGCGAGGCGCCGAACCTGATGTTCCGTCAGGATCCGGGTAAGATTAACGCCATGGCTTCGGCGAAGATCAATTTCCATAACAAGAACGGCGAGTACATGCACGACACGCCGCAGCAGGGCCTGTTCAACAAGCTGATGCGCTTCGAGTCGTCCGGTTGCGTGCGCGTCCAGAACGTCCGCGACCTGACGACCTGGCTGCTGCGCGACACCCCGCCGTGGTCGCGTCAGCAGATGGAGCAGGTGATCGCGAGCCGCGTCAACACGCCGATCACGCTCGCCGAGGAAATCCCGGTCTATTTCGTCTACATCTCCGCCTGGGGCATGCCCGACGGCCTCGTCCAGTTCCGCGACGACATCTACCAGATGGACGGCAACGCCGAACTGGCGCTCGATACGACCGCTGGAATGGAGCAGCCGGTTCAGTAAAAATTGATGCTTGTAGCTTTCTGAAAGCCGCGTCTTCGGGCGCGGCTTTTTGTTGTGGAGGCCACGCCGCAAGTCAGTCGAGGGCGAGGGCAGGCGGCATTCTTGACTTGAATCGCAGGCAAGGGCCGCCGTGGTTGGATCTCTGTGACAAGCACAGAGATGAGGATATTGCGGGAAGCGCAGCGAAACAGCCACATCGCTAAGCATGCGACGCCGCTGAAAGGGCGCCCACAGGAATGGCGCTGGGCGAGGGACTCAGCTCTCCAAATCCTAAGATACTCAGTTGGGAGCATAGGCTGCGCGTAGATTGCCCAGCAAATGTCGTTCTTCGTATTGCTCTCTGCGGGGTGGAACGCTAAACCTTCGCGCATTCCAGTTGAGGAGCCCGCCCATGACAAATGCTTCCACGCAGACCTTCTTCAATCGTTCGCTTGCTGACACCGATCCGGATATCTTCGGCGCGATCGAAAAGGAGCTCGGCCGCCAGCGGCATGAGATCGAATTGATCGCATCGGAGAACATCGTTTCCCGCGCGGTGCTGGAAGCCCAGGGCTCCATCATGACGAACAAATATGCGGAAGGTTATCCGGGTAAGCGCTACTACGGTGGCTGCCAGTTTGTCGATATCGCCGAGGAACTGGCGATCGAACGGGCCAAGAAGCTCTTCGGCGTCAACTTCGCCAACGTCCAGCCGAACTCCGGTTCGCAGATGAACCAGGCGGTCTTCCTGGCGCTGCTGCAGCCGGGCGACACCTTCATGGGCCTCGACCTGAATTCGGGCGGTCATCTGACGCACGGCTCGCCGGTCAACATGTCCGGCAAGTGGTTCAACGTCGTGTCCTACGGCGTTCGCGAAGGCGACAACCTGCTCGATATGGACGAAGTCGCCCGCAAGGCCGAAGAGCACAAGCCGAAGCTGATCATTGCCGGCGGTACGGCTTACTCCCGTATCTGGGACTGGAAGCGTTTCCGCGAGATCGCCGACTCGGTCGGTGCCTATCTCATGGTCGACATGGCCCATATTGCTGGCCTCGTCGCCGGTGACCAGCATCCGTCGCCATTCCCGCACTGCCACGTCGCGACGACCACGACCCACAAGTCGCTCCGCGGCCCGCGCGGCGGCGTCATCCTTACGAACGACGAAGATCTGGCGAAGAAGTTCAATTCGGCCGTTTTCCCTGGTCTGCAGGGCGGTCCGCTGATGCACATCATCGCCGCCAAGGCCGTCGCCTTCGGCGAAGCGCTGCAGCCGGAATTCAAAGACTACGCCGCTCAGATCGTCAAGAACGCCAAGGCACTTGCCGAGACCCTTATGGCGGGCGGCCTCGACGTCGTCTCCGGCGGCACCGACAACCACCTGATGCTCGTCGACCTCCGCAAGAAGAACGCCACCGGCAAGCGCGCCGAAGCAGCGCTCGGCCGCGCTTACATCACCTGCAACAAGAACGGCATTCCGTTCGATCCGGAAAAGCCTTTCGTCACTTCCGGCGTCCGTCTCGGCGCTCCGGCAGGCACGACGCGCGGCTTCAAGGAAGCGGAATTCAAGGAAATCGGTAACCTCATCGTTGAGGTTCTCGACGGCCTGAAGGTCGCCAATTCCGACGAAGGCAACGCAGCAGTCGAAGCAGCCGTTCGTGGCAAGGTGGTCGACCTTACCGGCCGCTTCCCAATGTACGACTACATCGGCTAAGGATAGCGCATGCGCTGCCCATTCTGCGGATCGGAAGACACCCAGGTTAAGGATTCACGCCCGGCGGAGGACAATACGTCCATCCGCCGCAGGCGTATCTGCCCCGATTGCGGCGGCCGCTTCACGACGTTCGAACGCGTGCAGTTGCGCGAGCTGATGGTCGTCAAGAAGACTGGCCGCAAGGTGCCTTTCGACCGCGACAAGCTGGTGCGCTCCTTCGAGATCGCGCTGCGCAAGCGTCCGGTCGACCGCGACCGCATCGAAAGGGCCGTTTCCGGCATCGTCCGCCGTCTCGAAAGCTCCGGCGAAGTCGAGATCAGCTCCGAGGCCATCGGCCTTCAGGTGCTGGAAGCGCTCAAGAGCCTCGATGACGTCGGCTTCGTCCGCTATGCGTCCGTCTACCGGGATTTCTCGCATGCCGAGGATTTCGAAAAGGTCATTTCCGAAATCAACGCCAAGATCAGCCGCGACACGCTGGAGACCTGAGCCATGAGCACGGGGCCGCAGGACGAGCGTTTCATGGCCGAGGCAATCCGTCTTGGTCTTTTGCATCTCGGCCAGACCTCGACTAATCCCTCCGTCGGCTGCGTTATCGTCAGAGACGGCGAAATCGTAGGGCGTGCGGTTACCGCGCTTGGGGGCCGTCCGCATGCCGAGCCGCAGGCGCTTGCCGAGGCAGGCGATCTTGCCCGCGGCGCCACCGCCTATGTGACGCTCGAACCCTGCTCGCATCACGGCAAGACGCCGCCCTGCGCGGAAGCGCTGATCGCTACTGGTGTCGCCCGCGTTGTTATCAGTGTTACGGATCCTGACGCCCGCGTTTCCGGCCGCGGTATCGCCATGCTGCGCGACGCCGGTATTGAGGTTGACACCGGCGTGCTGGAGGAGGAAGGCGCTCGCTCGCTTGCCGGCTATCTCACCCGGCAGGCGAAGAACCGGCCCTATGTGACCGTCAAGCTTGCCGTTTCGGCCGACGGCATGATCGGCCGCAAAGGCGAGGGACAGATCGCCATCACCGGCCCGCTTGCGCGCGCGCAGGTTCAGGCGCTCCGCGCCAAAACCGACGCCATCCTCGTCGGCATCGGCACGGCGATCGCCGACGATCCGGAACTGACGGTGCGAACGCCGGGCTTGCAATCGCTGTCGCCGGTGCGGGTCGTGCTTGATCCTTGGCTTGACTTGCCGCTCACGAGCAAGCTGGTCAGGTCGGCGCGAGACGTGCCGGTCATCGTGGTTGCCAGCGAGGCCCCCCCTTCTGTCCGGCCGGACATCTCCCCCACAACGGGAGAGATTGGCGAGCAGCACGATCCTAATTCCAGAAAATCCGGCGGCGATAGTTCGACCCCCGTGACCGAGAATGAGGGGCAGGCAGCCCACGCTCGTCCAATCTTTCCACTTGTGCGGGAGATGCCCAGCGGGGCAGAGGGGGGTAAGCCATTCGCCGAAACCTTCGAAATCGAAACCCGCCGTTCAGCCCTGGAATCCGCAGGCGTCGAAATCCTTTACTGCAATCCTTACCATCCCGAAGTGCTGCTCCCTGCACTTGCCTCGCGCGGCATCTCCTCGCTCCTCATCGAGGGTGGCGCGAAGACGGCGCGGCTTTTCCTCGACGTCGGTCTCGTCGACCGCATCCAGCTTTACCAGGGGCAGGTGATCATCGGCGAAGGCGGTATTGAATCGCCTTTGACGAAGACCGATATGCCACCGGGTTTTGTCCACAAGGGCACATTCATGTTCGGCGACGACCGGCTGGACGAATACGAAAGAGAATCCTGATGTTCACCGGAATTGTCACCGATATCGGCACGATCGAATCCATTTCGCCCATGAACGAGGGTGTGAAGCTCCGCGTCGCGACTAATTACGACCCCAAGACCATCGATATGGGTGCGTCGATTTCCCACTCGGGCATTTGCCTCACGGTAACCGGCCTGCCGGGCGAAGGCAGCAACGGCCGCTGGTTCGAGGTGGAGGCCTGGGAAGAGGCGCTGAGGCTCACGACGCTCACGAACTGGAAATCAGGCACCCGCGTCAATCTCGAGCGCTCCCTGAAGATCGGCGACGAACTCGGCGGCCACATCGTCTCCGGGCATGTCGACGGCAAGGCGGAAATCCTGTCGGTGACCACCGAGGGTGACGCGACCCGCTTCCGCCTGCGTGCGCCGGAGCATCTTGCAAAGTTCGTGGCGCCCAAGGGCTCGATCGCGCTCGATGGCACGTCGCTGACGGTCAATGCCGTCAATGGAACGGATTTCGACGTCCTGCTGATCCGCCACACGCTCGAGGTCACCACCTGGGGCGAGCGCCAGGCGGGCGACTTCGTCAATTTCGAAGTCGACACGATGGCGCGCTATGCGGCTAGGCTGGCTGAGTTCCCTGCCGCGAGAACAGAATGATTTCGCCGTGATAATTGGTGCGTGTCACTTCACGGAAGCCGAGCTTTTCCGCGACGCGTAGCGATGGTTTGTTATCAGGGCTGATAATGCAGGTCATCTCCTTGCCGGGGATATGACGGTCGGCCCATGCGATCAGCGCCGCGAGCGCTTCAGTCGCATAGCCCCGTCCGTGTGCTGAAGGCAGCAACACCCAGCCGGTTTCCAATGTTTCCTCGATGGAGGGAAACATGTCGCGGCGGGCTTCATGGAAGCCCGCTTCGCCGATCAGCCGCCCGCTTTCCTTTTCTTCGATGATTAGAAAGCCGAAACCCATATGATGCCACATTCCGCTCGCCCTTATGAGGCGGGACCATGTCTGTTCGCGTGTTGATGGCACACCGCTGATATAGCGGACGACGTCTTCATCGGCCCACAAACCGACATAGACGTCGAAATCATCGAGCCGGTGCGGGCGCAGAACCAATCGCTCCGTTTCGATGGTCGGAATATCGATCATGAATATCGCTCTCTGAAAAACTGCGCGTTACGCGCAGGGCTCCCCGTCCCAATAGTCAAGATTGCTCTCTTCGCGTCCGATGACGGCGAAGCGGCCGGATCTTGTGCCGTCACGGTTCGTCTTGGCAAGGAATTTTCCGGAATCCGGGTATTCGACGATCTCAGTCTTCGCCATCGTGGAGATGCCGAGATAGATCAGAGTCGTGCTGCCGGTGTTGAGGATCTGATGCGCCGTTTCCTTGCCCCCGGCGGGCGCGCCGAGCGTGTCGCCTTTCTTGATCGGATAGCGTTCGCTTCCGAAGCGATATTCCCCTGTTCCTTCGATCACGAAGAACAACTCATCTTCGACATGATGGTTGTGGAACGGACAGCCCGACTTGCCGGGCGGCACCTCGTTGTAGCTGATCCCGAGATTGGAAAGGCCGAGCAGGCGGCCGAAGGATGTGTCGGCGCTCTCGTAGAGCGCGCCCTGTTTCCATTGCTCCAGTGTCAGGTCGGCAATGTTGAGAACTGGTTTGATGTCCCGTGGCATGTCTTCTTCCCTTTTGTAGAGGGAACAGACCATTAATCCGGGATAGTTTTCAATAGGCGCCAGCAGAATTGTCGGGGAGAGGCGGCGCAAATCGCTGTGCCGCCTCATGCCCATCAGTCGATGTAGAAGGTGATGCTGCCGTCGGCCGCCTTTTCGGCATTGATGACGTTGCGGACATTGACACCGTCATTGGCGAGCTTGCGCGTCAGCATCCTGTTGGCGCCGATCGATGCCTGGATCTGCCGCACATCCTGTGCTGAGCGCGGCGGAGCGGAGCGCGGACCATAAGCTTCGGGACCTGCATCGCGCCAGTTATAGAAATGCTCAACGTTGAAGTCGTTGCCCCGGAAATTGCGGAGCGTCTGTTCGATGCCCGATGGGCTGTTCATGCCAAAGCTTTCCGCCCGGCTGGCGCCGGCAAGCGCGAGGGAGGAAAAGGCGGAAACGATGGCGATTGTGGCAACGCGGTTCATGATGGTATCCTTTCATCTGCTATGACGGTCGGCTGTCGCGCAGGGGATCGTCGGCGTTACGCTTCTTGAGTTGGGTCGGCCGCGGCGCTAAATCAATAGCTAACTACCTGAAATAACATTACAAATTGTTCATGCCGATTGCCCTCGATTTGCCGTTTTCAACGTGCTTGCGAGGCGCGGCGTAAGCGGCCTGCGTATATTTCTGATATCCTGTTGCAGGGATTTCCGGATTTGCATTCCGGCCATGATCCGAATTTGCTTGCCATTCGTCGAAAGGCATGTTTTGACCGCGGCCTGCCGAATGGCAAGTCCTCAGAAACCGAAGGTGATGCATGGCGCGAGATAACGCTCCCCATATTTTGATCGTCGAAGCCCGCTTCTACGACGACATGGCCGACGCGCTTCTGGAAGGAGCCACCTTTGCGCTCAAGGAAGCGGGCGCGACCTACGATGTCGTCACCGTTCCGGGCGCTTTGGAAATTCCGCCGACGATTGCCATGGCCCTCGATGGGGCCGACAATGGCGGCACGCATTATGACGGCTATGTCGCGCTCGGCATGGTCATCCGCGGCGAGACCTATCACTTCGACATCGTGTCGAACGAATCCTCGCGCGCACTGATGGATCTCGCCGTCAGCGAATCCCTTGCCATAGGCAACGGCATCCTGACGGTCGAAGACGATGAGCAGGCCTGGGCACGCGCCCGCCGCTCGGAGAAGGACAAGGGCGGATTTGCCGCTCGCGCAGCTCTCACGATGATTGAGCTGAAGAAGAAACTGGGTGCATACGAATGAGCAATGAAAATCCGGAGCGTCAGGTGAAAACTGCAAACCAGCGCGGCGCTGCGCGTCTGGCTGCCGTTCAGGCGCTCTACCAGATGGATATCGGCGGCACCGGCGTCTTGGAAATCGTCGCCGAATACGAGGCGCATCGCCTCGGCCAGGAAATCGACGGCGAAACCTATCTCAAGGCCGATGCCTCGTGGTTCCGCTCCATCGTCTCGGGCGTCGTGCGCGAGCAGGTTCGTCTCGATCCTTTGATCGCCTCCGCCCTGCAGGACGACTGGGCGCTGTCGCGCCTGGATAGCACCGTGCGGGCCATCCTGCGCGCTGGCGTCTTTGAACTTCTCGACCGCAAGGACGTGCCGGTAGCCGTGATCGTAACGGAATATGTCGAGATCGCCCAGGCCTTCTTTGAGGATGACGAGCCGAAGCTCGTCAACGCCGTTCTCGACCGCATCGCCAAACAGGTGCGCGGCGAGACGAAGAAGTAGGCCTTCCGTCCTCTATCGGACCATTTCGCTCTTTACGCTGCACTGCAAGGGTTTTCGTCCCTTGCGGTCTTGACGTCCTGTTTCTCACCCCGCAATCTCCGCACGCAAAGCTAGAGCGTTTCTGTGGAGAGAAGACGATTCGGCTGCGTTCGTGGCCGGAGGGAGGAGTGCTCCGGCACTTTTGGAGGAAAGAGCGAAATGATCATTCTTTTATGCGTAATTGCATGCGGTCTGCTCTCGGTGGTTTATGCCATCTGGGCAACCCGTTCGGTGCTGGCCGCCGATCAGGGAAACAGCCGCATGCAGGAAATCGCGGGTTATATCCGTGAAGGCGCGCAGGCCTATCTCATGCGCCAGTACAAGACGATCGCGATCGTCGGCATCGTTGTTTTCATTGCAGCCTGGCTGCTTCTCTCCGGCATGGCCGCCATCGGCTTTCTGATCGGCGCTGTGCTTTCCGGTGCCGCCGGCTTTATCGGCATGCACGTATCCGTTCGTGCCAACGTCCGCACGGCGCAGGCCGCATCGCACAGCCTCTCGGCCGGCCTCGATATCGCCTTCAAATCCGGAGCCATCACCGGCATGCTGGTCGCCGGTTTGGCGCTGCTCGGCGTATCCATCTATTATTTCATCCTTACAATTTTGCTCGGTCATGAAAGTGGTGCGCGCGAAGTCATCGATGCGCTTGTCGCGCTCGGCTTCGGTGCCTCGCTGATCTCGATCTTCGCCCGTCTCGGCGGCGGTATCTTTACCAAGGGTGCCGATGTCGGCGGCGATCTCGTCGGCAAGGTCGAGGCAGGCATTCCGGAAGACGATCCGCGCAATCCGGCGACGATCGCGGACAACGTCGGCGACAATGTCGGCGACTGCGCTGGCATGGCTGCCGACCTTTTCGAGACCTATGCCGTCTCCGTCGTCGCCACCATGGTTCTCGCCTCGATCTTCTTTGCCGGCGCGCCGATCCTGCAATCGGCGATGATCTATCCGCTGGCAATCTGCGGCGCCTGCATCCTCACGTCGATCGCCGGCACCTTCTTCGTCAAGCTCGGCACCAACGGCTCGATCATGGGCGCTCTCTATAAGGGCCTTGTCGTCACCGGCCTCCTGTCGATCATCGGTCTCGGCGCCGCAACATCGTTGACGGTGGGTTGGGGTTCGCTCGGACAGGCCGGCGGTGCGGATATTACGGGCACCAATCTCTTCTTCTGCGGCCTCGTCGGCCTCCTGGTAACGGCGCTCATTGTCGTCATCACCGAATATTATACCGGCACTAACAAGCGCCCGGTCAATTCGATCGCCCAGGCATCCGTGACCGGCCACGGCACGAACGTCATCCAGGGCCTTGCGGTCTCGCTGGAATCGACGGCGCTGCCTGCGATCGTCATCGTGGGCGGCATTATCGGCACCTACCAGCTCGCCGGCCTCTTCGGCACCGGCATCGCCGTTACCGCCATGCTCGGCCTTGCCGGGATGATCGTCGCGCTCGATGCCTTCGGTCCTGTGACCGACAATGCCGGCGGCATTGCCGAAATGTCCCATCTGCCGCCGGAAGTCCGCAAATCGACGGATGCGCTCGACGCCGTCGGCAACACGACGAAGGCCGTGACCAAGGGCTACGCGATCGGCTCTGCCGGTCTTGGCGCTCTCGTGCTCTTTGCGGCCTATTCCTATGACCTCAAGTATTTTGCGGCAAATGGCGACAAGTTTCCCTACTTCGCCGGCATAGGGGAAATTTCATTCGATCTCTCCAACCCCTATGTGGTGGCTGGACTGATTTTCGGTGGGCTCATTCCCTACCTCTTCGGTGGTATCGCCATGACGGCCGTCGGCCGCGCCGCCGGCGCGATCGTCGAGGAAGTGCGCCGTCAGTTCAAGGAAAAGCCGGGCATCATGCAGGGCACGGAAAAGCCGGACTACGGTAAAGCCGTCGACCTTCTGACCAAGGCCGCAATCCGCGAGATGATCATCCCCTCGCTGTTGCCGGTCCTGGCGCCGATCGTCGTCTACTTCGGTGTTCTGCTGGTCTCCGGCTCCAAGGCCTCGGCCTTCGCCGCACTCGGCGCGTCGCTCCTCGGCGTCATCATCAACGGCCTGTTCGTCGCCATCTCGATGACGTCCGGCGGCGGTGCATGGGACAACGCGAAGAAGTCCTTCGAGGACGGCTTCGTCGACAAGGACGGCATCCGCCACATGAAGGGTTCGGACGCACACAAGGCTTCCGTCACCGGCGACACGGTCGGCGATCCTTATAAGGATACCGCAGGTCCGGCCGTCAATCCGGCTATCAAGATCACCAATATCGTCGCCTTGCTGCTCTTGGCCGTCCTAGCCTGATCGAACGCATAGAGACAAAGAAGAAACCCGCCGGATCGCTCCGGCGGGTTTCTTTGTTGAGTCGGATATTTACCGGATACTTGCAGGATTCTGTGGGTTGCCTGAAGGCGTTCCGAAAAGGCTCTTTGCTGCGCCGCCTGCGCCGCCTGCCAGAACCTGCTGCAGGAAGGTCAGTTCGCGGCCACCGGTTGCGGTCACGCGCGAGACCGAATCGAAGACCTTGCCGTCCTGGAGCGTGTAGTTCGCGCGGCGCGCGACGACACCGTCCTTGTCGAAGTAGATCGCAAGCACGCTCTGATCGACAACCTTCAGTTTCTGGAAGGCGACGGCGCGAGTGCGCTTCTGTGAGATGTAATAGAAGACCTCGGTGTCGAACGTTGCCGTCGTCGAAGGCGTGCCGAGCGACAGGAGCACCTGTTCGCGGCTCGAGCCTTCCGGAACGAGATTGAGGGATTGGTCGTCGACGATATAGCCGCCGTTGAGCACTGTTCCCGTTTGGCAACCTGTGAGGCTTGCTGAGGCAATCATGATGGCAATGGCTGCGCTGCTGAAGAATTTTATATCAGACTTGAAATACCGTTTCTTCAACGACATCTACTCCCTTGAGGTATCGATAGGCAACTTCTCGGCCCTGCAATCACCGCTGATGCAAAACCTTTGTGGCCTTTCCGGGGTCGAATACTCCCAATTCCCCGAGATCGAACCGACGAGGGCACTGTCCCGAAAGTGGCCACCTTCGGCATTGCAATTCGCGCCTGCTTCGGTAAACCAGCTTTCGAAATCATGCAACACGACCCACGCAACTCCGCGTGAAGAATGAGGCTTTTCCGGAAGAAACAATGATCCTCGGGCTCTTTCGCAAGAAAAACAATAATCAGGTGATCGTCGAGCGGCAGTATTCGGTACTGACCGCAGCAGCCCGCATGCCGGAATTCTATGAGACCATGCATGTTCCGGACACCGTGATGGGCCGCTTCGAGATGCTGTCGCTGGTGATGATCCTCTTCTTCCGCCGCACACGCTCTTCCGGAACCAGCGGACAGGAAATCGCCCAGGAGATCGTCGATGCCTTCTTTGAGGATATCGACCATTCGATCCGCGAACTCGGCATCAGCGACAATGGTGTGCCGAAACGCATGAAGAAGCTTGCCGGCATGTTCTATGGACGGCTCGAATCCTATTCGGCGGCAATGGATGCCGGCGACCGCGCGGCCCTTGCCGCAGCCCTTAACCGCAACATCCATCCGCAAGCCGCCGGCGCTTACGATATGGCAAGGCTTGCCAACTGGATGTTTGATGCCGAAGCCGACCTGTCGGCCCAGTCCGAAGACCGGATCGCCACCGGCTCAGCGACGCTGCCACAGACAGCGTAAGGAGGACGCCATGAAGCACCGCAACGACGACATTCCGTTTTCTTACCTCGTCAAGGTCGGCCATATCTCCGCGAACCCCGTCGAGGTGCATCTCGAAGCGGACGAGAAGGAGCGGAAGGCGCTTGCCGAAAACTGGAACGTCCTGTCCGTCGACGATCTGCGTGCGGACCTGCAGATCAATCGCTGGAAGAAGGATGGCATCCGCGTGAAGGGCAGGGTACAGGCAAAGATCGTTCAGGCCTGCGTGGTGACGCTCGAGCCGGTGCCGGCTGATATTGACGAGCAGTTCGATCAGATATTCGTGCCCGAAAATTCGAAACTCGCCCGACCTCCGGCCAGCGAGGCCGGCGAAATGATTCTCGATCCCGACGGGCCGGACCTGCCGGAGACCTTCTGCGGCGACACGATCGACGCGGGTGAGGTGGTGATGGAATTCGCCGCGCTGGCGATCGATCCCTATCCCCGCAAGCAGGGTGTCGAGTTTACCGGCCATATCGAGGATACCGGCGAAAACGACAAGAAGCCTTCTGCCTTTGCGGTGCTCAAGGATTGGAAGAAGGACTGAAAACCCGTTGAGTATTTGATACAATTCAGTTGTAAGCGATAGGAAAACCGGTATTTTGGCCGAAATTTTCGCTCCCCTCAGGCGAAAGAAAAGGATCAGGGACGCGTGATAAGAATATCTCTCGACCTCATGGGTGGCGACTTTGGTCCCCAAGTTGTCATCCCCGGTGCCGCGAAAGCTTTGGAAAGGCATCCGGATATCTCCTTCGTCTTTTTTGGACTGAAAGAGCAGTGCGATCCGGTTCTCGCCAAGTTTCCGAAGGTCAGGGAAAAGTCTGTCTTCCACGATTGCGAACTTGCCGTTCGCATGGACGAGAAGCCGAGCCAGGCGCTGCGCCGCGGCCGCTATGTTTCCACCATGTGGCGCTCCATCGAGGCCGTGAAGAAGGGCGACGCCGATGTCGCCGTTTCCGCGGGAAATACCGGCGCGCTGATGGCCATGGCAAAGTTCTGTCTGCGCACGATGGCCAATATCGAGCGCCCGGCGATTGCGGCCATCTGGCCGACGCTTCGGGGCGAGAGCATCGTTCTCGATGTCGGCGCCACGATCGGCGCTGATTCTCAGCAGTTGATGGATTTCGCTCTGATGGGCGGTGCGATGGCGCGCGCGCTTTTCGAACTCGAACGTCCGACGGTGGGCTTGCTGAACGTCGGCGTCGAAGAGGTGAAGGGCCAGGAGGAGGTCAAGGAGGCAGGCCGGCTGCTTCGCGAGGCCCATATCGATTCGCTCGAATATTCCGGTTTCGTCGAAGGCAATGACATCGGCAAGGGCACCGTCGATGTCGTCGTGACCGAAGGTTTCTCGGGCAATATCGCCCTGAAGGCGGCAGAAGGTACGGCAAAGCAGATCGCCGAATACCTGCGTGCCGCGATGTCGCGCACGCTACTTGCTAGGATCGGCTATCTCTTCGCCAAGAGCGCCTTCGACATGCTTCGCGAAAAGATGGACCCTAGCAAGGTCAATGGCGGCGTATTCCTTGGTCTCAACGGCATCGTCATCAAGAGCCATGGCGGCGCCGATGCAGACGGCATCGCCGCAGCCATCGAGGTCGGCTATGACATGGCCAAGAATGGCCTTAATCAGAAAATAGAAAACGATCTCAAGAAATATCATGCCAAGCGGCTGCCCCCGATGGGGCCGGAAGCTGCATGAGCGACAGGGTTTTAGCAGAATGATCCGTTCAGTGGTTCGCGGGTTCGGAGCCGCACTCCCGAAGCGCGTAATGACCAATCGCGAGATGGAAGATGTCGTCGATACGTCGGACGAGTGGATCGTCCAGCGCACCGGCATCCGCCAGCGATACATCGCAGGCGACGGCGAAACGACGTCCTCGCTCGGCGAGCAGGCTGCGCGTGCGGCGCTCGACAAGGCCGGCCTGACGTCTGCCGATATCGATCTCATCATCTGCGCCACCTCAACGCCCGACAACACCTTCCCGGCGACGGCGGTCAATATTCAGAACCGCCTCGGCATGCACCACGGCTTTGCTTTCGACGTTCAGGCCGTCTGCACCGGTTTCGTCTATGCCGTGACGACGGCGGACGCCTATATCCGCGGCGGCCTTGCCAAGCGTGCCCTCGTGATCGGCGCGGAAACCTTCTCCCGCATCCTTGATTGGAACGACCGCACGACCTGCGTGCTCTTCGGCGACGGTGCCGGCGCGATTGTGCTCGAGGCTGCCGAAGGTGAAGGAACGACGGCTGACCGCGGCATCCTGACGGCGCATCTTCGCTCCGATGGATCGCACAAGGAGAAACTCTTCGTCGATGGCGGCCCGTCCACCACCGGCACCGTCGGCAAGCTGCGCATGGAAGGCCGCGAGGTCTTCAAATATGCCGTCGGCATGATCACCGACGTGATCCAGGCCGCGTTCGATTCGACGGGAACGACCGCCGAAGACCTCGACTGGCTCGTGCCGCACCAGGCGAACCGCCGTATCATCGACGGCTCCGCCAAGAAGCTGCATATCGCTCCCGAGAAGGTCGTCATCACCGTCGACCTGCACGGCAACACATCAGCCGCCTCGATCCCGCTCGCACTTGCCACTGCCGCAGGCGACGGACGCATCAAGAAGGGCGATCTGGTGATGCTGGAGGCGATGGGCGGCGGCTTCACCTGGGGTGCCATGCTGCTGCGCTGGTGACGGCGAAGAATCGCAAAAAACTGGCGACGAACAAGAGCTTGACCGTAAGGCGCAAGACAAATAGTCTTTGCTCGCTTTTAAAAAATATTTTGTAGAATTGGCGGGGAGACCATGACCGGAAAGACAGTGACGCGAGCAGACCTGGCGGAATCGGTTTTCCGGAAGGTCGGTCTCTCCAGGACCGAATCTGCCGAACTCGTAGAGACCGTGCTCGACGAAATCTGCAATGCGATCGTCCGTGGCGAAACCGTCAAGCTTTCCTCCTTCGCCACCTTCCAGGTCCGCGATAAGAACGAGCGCATCGGCCGCAATCCCAAGACGGGCGAAGAAGTGCCGATCTCGCCCCGTCGGGTAATGACCTTCAAGGCTTCGAATGTCCTGAAGACCCGTATTCTCAAGGCGCATACGCTGCGCAAGGTCAAGCAGAAGCCCGCAAATCCGGCCATGTAAGGATGCAAAGAGATAGGTTTGCACCTGTCCCTGATTGCTATCTCCCGATCATTTTTTCTTCAATCGCGCTTCCGACTTGTGGGCTATGCGAAGACGTGACTTGAATTCGACGCCGCAAACCGTTGAAATATGATGAGTCGCGGTTTGAACCGCCGCCGGTGATCGCGTAGGGAGTACGACCTTGGACAAGAGCCCCGATGCTTTCCGAACAATCAGCGAAGTCGCTGACGACCTCGATCTGCCGCAACACGTTCTGCGTTTCTGGGAAACACGCTTTCCGCAGATAAAGCCGATGAAGAGGGGCGGCGGGCGCCGCTATTACCGGCCGGAAGACGTGGATCTGCTGAAGGGCATCCGGCATCTTCTTTACGACCACGGCTATACGATCAAGGGCGTTCAGAAGCTCTTGAAGACCAACGGCAACAAGTTCGTCGTCGCTGTTGCGCAGGGTGATCTTGCCAGCGTCGAGGCACTTGCCTCGGGTGGCAGGGACAGCGCTCCGGGTGAGCCGCGCGTCGGCATTGCGGAGGAGGATCAATTGGTCGGCCGCGCCAAGCCGCCGATTACCCGCCGCTTCTTCAATTTCGTTGCCGGCGACGACGATCAGGCGGAAGTCTCGATCGGCAAATCGAGCGTCAGCAAGGAGGACAGGGCACTTCTGCAGGAGGCGCTCTACGATCTTCTGGAATGCAAGCGCCTCCTGGATCAAGTGCGGTAGAAGATTGCGTTCGAGCCTCGCCTCCGCGAGCGGGCGGATTCACGCCTGATCCGATCACTCGAGGATTTCAATGACGCGGTGCGTCTGAGGTTCGACGATCACTCTGCGATTGTTGACGACGGTATAAGCATAGCCGTCGACATTCGGGACCTCATGGATTTCGACCGTTTCCGGAAGTGTCGTTCCGACGACGACATCGCCCTCATAGACGACAGAAGGCACCTGCTGCTCCATCACATAGGTGCGAACTTCGCCCGGCAACACGATGGAACCCGTAGGGGCGGGGTCGATGACAACCGTACCCTGCGCGAAGGCAGCGGAGCAGGCCGTCAGCACGGCGGCGGTCGTGGCCAGCATGGTCTTGCGCATAGGACAAACCTCCTTTCCTTACCCAGCCTTGATAAAAAAACGCCCCCACGGGTCCGTTGTTCCGGAAAAGGTCACCGCCGCCTGCTGCTGCCTCTGCACTGACCTTGGCAAAGCTGCCGGCATCTGTGTAGAGAGGATCGCATGAGCGGACTCGTGCGACGAGAACCGTCAGGAGAAACAGAAGGGACAATCCTGATCTGCGTCCGCCTTTCTGCTTCCAAAGTCCATTTCGCAAGGAATTCCCTGTGTCTTCTCCCAATGTACCCGGCAAAGCCTATGATGCGTTCCTCTTCGACATGGATGGCACGCTGCTCAACTCCATAGCGGTCGTCGAGCGCGTATGGAGCGAATGGGCAAAGGATCACGGCCTCGAGCCGGAAGTCTTCCTGAAGACGATACACGGCATCCGCGCCAGCGACGTCATCCGTCAGCTGGCGCTCCCCGGTGTGGATCCGAAATACGAGGCGGATAAGCTGCTGGCCGAGGAAATGGAAGATGTCGAAGGCATCATACAGATCCCCGGCGCAATCCGCTTTCTAAACAACATTCCCTTCGATAGGTGGGCGATTGTCACGTCGGCCCCGATCGAACTCGCCAAGCGCCGCATGGCTGCCGCCGGCATCCCGATGCCGAAGGTCATCGTCACCGGCGAGGAGGTTTCGGCAGGCAAACCCAGCCCGGAATGCTATCTGCTCGGCGCCAGCCGCCTGGGAGTCGATCCAAAGCGCTGCCTGGTCTTCGAAGATGCGGTTGCGGGCATACTTGCAGGAGAAGGTGCAGGAGCCGATGTCACCGTCATTACCGCAACACATGCCACACCCTTCGAAACGCCGCATTTCTCGATCGCGGACTACGAGGCATGGACCGTGAAGACAATCGGCGGCAGCGGAATCGGAATCGTCGGAGCCTGAGTGGGATATCGGCTTTTTGCGCGGAGAACGGCTTTTTCCGCTTGCATTGGACGCCGCGAAAAACTAAACGAAACAAGCCGTTTCGGCAGGTCGGGGCGTAGCGCAGCCCGGTAGCGCACTTGACTGGGGGTCAAGGGGTCGCTGGTTCGAATCCAGTCGCCCCGACCATTTATCCCCTTGAAATCTCAGTCAAAACTTGACCATGACCTCGTCATGGAGCAAAGCCGGAAGAAAACCGGCCGCTCGCGAAACCGTGATGATCTGTTATCGCGTTATGCCGGTTTTTTCCGGAACAAGTCCGTCCCCCTCAGGGTTAGCCTCCGTCACCCACGCAACACTGGAGGACCCTATGCGTATGAAACTTTTAGCAGCATCGATTTTGGCCCTTGGCATGGCAACATCGGTTTCCTATGCCCAGAGCCAGGGCGCCCCGGCCGGCTCAACGACTTCGCCGCCAATGGTGCCCGAAGCGGAAGACTACCCCTTTGGCCAAGATAACAATCCGCCTGCCAGGGTTGATCCCAATCCAACCGGCAGCATAACCACGACGCCAGGTGGCTCCATGGAAAGCAATTGCTCTGCGTACGACAAGGCACGGACCTCTCCTGGCCGCGGTGACGACCAGACTGATACGGCTGAATTGTGCGGCAACAAGTAACGGGGCGCTGTCGAAAAGGAGGCCGGCTTCCTGCGGGGGCCGGCCCTTCCTTGAGGATCACTGGCTGCTCAGTCGGCGCTGTCGACCACATCACGTCGTCTGACGAGCTTGAGGCTTCTGTCTGCCTGAATGATGTAGGTCTCCTCCACCCATCGGCCGGTCGGGTCGATAAACTGGTGGGGAAGAACGGAGCCGGGCGGCGATTTGCTAAGTCGGGCCTGTGGCTGGCCGCCATATGTGATGCTCCCGCGTATCGGCTCAATTCCTTCGGAGCCGCTGGAGCAGCCAGATAACGCGAGTGCAGCCACCAAAATCGTCCACCGAATTTTCATCATTGCCGGCCTTCAAATGTTTTGCCGCGTAACGGCGTAACGTTTTCAATGTTGCGCGTCTTTCGCGCGCAACGGTAGATGGTGCTCTGCTTTATGCAGGAAAGCATAAGCTCGATTGGCGTGCGAAATAAAGTAGGCAAACGGCAGTCAGGGGGGTGCGAGCACAAGTGCCGTCACGCCAACAACCCACCTCGAACCTCGAGACATTTGTTCCAGTTGCCAAGCCGGAAATCGGCGTGCATACTGTCTATATCGTCGGCCATGGATGGGCGGCTGGCGAATGATGCGGTTGTGCTTTCGCCCTCATGGGAAGTGCGGCTCGATGCTCAATACACCTTTTCATCCCCGTGATTTGCCGCTCTTTTCGGAGGATCTGGATGTGATTTCCGGAGTGCTCGATATTGTCTGCGAGGCGAGGGGGCTGAGCCGTAACACGCCCGAAGCCGAACATCTCGGCGCGCTGATCATCCAGCTCTATCGCCAGGGCGCCAAGGACAGCACAAAACTCGCCGCGCTTGCGCAGGCTTATCTCTAGCCCTCACTTCTCATCGACGGAAATGCGGCAACTATCAATCGTCGTTGGCGGCGTTGAGGTTTTCGGGGCGGATGCCATCGTCGCTTGACGTGCGCGCCCGCAGCCGCACGCCGGGACCGCCTTCGTCCTGATTGCCGCTTGCGATGAAGATCACGCCGGCTGCTTCCAGCGCGTGCTTGGCGGCCAGAAAGGCGCGGGGCTCGCCCGTCCCGTCGCCGTCTTCGAGTGCCTCTATCGCTTCCGGCGTCAGGCCAGACGCAGCGGCAAGCTCATCGATGCTCATCCCGGTCATGGCGCGCGCGCCGCGTATCTGCATTCCTGTGATCATGTTTGGAAGTTTAGCGCGAATGCCGCCGTTCTCAAGTATTTAGGCTGCGCCCGGGGCCGTGAAATTCTGTCGGTGGCGGTGTTCGAGCGCAGCGCATCCCCAGACGATGCCGAGGAGAAGATAGACATGCCGCCAATGGTCGATGTCGATGACGTTGCCGACCGCCGCATGGCCGATGATGCAGATCCAGGCGATCATCAGGTAAGGCTGCCATGGCCGGTCCCTGAGGAGGCTCTTGAAGCCAAGGCAAAGCGTCCACACGAGCATCGACACGTAGGAGACGAAGCCGAGCCAGCCATAGGTTGTCAGCGTCTTCAGCCAGATATTGTGCTCGTCTTCCGGAAAGATCGTGCCGAACACCATCGGCCCGATGCCGAGCGGCCTTTCCATCATCATCTGGAAGCCGATGCGGTGGCGGTCGAAACGGCCGAGATAGGCGCCGTCATATTCCTGGACGAGTTGCGCGCGTGCGCTGAAAAGATCGCTGACCTGCGGAAACTGCAGGGCGATCAAAAGCGCTGAGACCATCAGGACCATCGCCATCAGCGAGAGGACGAGGATGCGCAGCCGGAAGGCGCCGCTTCGCTCCTTCAGCAGCATCATGAATATGAGCAGCGCGACGGCGAGCAGGAAGAGACCCCAGGCGGCGCGCGAGAAGGACAGGAACACGCCGAGCGCTAGGATCAGCAGTGCGGCGGCGCGCAACGGCGAGGTCTTCAGGTCGCGCGTCAGAATGCCATGGATGAGGTAGAGGGAAGGGGCGACGAGGAACGGCCCGAAGACGTTCGGATCCTGGAATGCGCCCTTCGCACGGTCGTAGAGCGTGAAGACTTCGGCGCCGGGAAAGGCATGGAAATAGCCGAGGATACCGAGCAACGAGGTGATGACGGCGGCAAAGACCCAGGCATTGAACATCAGCGGCAGCCGTTTGGCGCTGTCTTCGATGATTGCCGCATAGAACACCGAGGTCAGGGCCAGGAAGGTCGAGACAGCGACATACATCGGCCCGCCGGTCATATCCTTCATTTGGGTTAGCGACAGCATGCCGCCGACATTGAAGGTGAGGAGTAGGGTCAGAAGCACCGCGGTGTAGCGCGAGATGCGAAGGCCGAGGATGAACCAGATACCGACAAGCCCCGCCATCCACAGTTCGTAAGGCGCGGGCTCATTAATCACGAAGCCGGCGAGGAAGACGCCGAAGGCGACCATCGCCGAGCCAATGAGGCGCAGTGCGGCGCGCTGCGGCTGGGCGACGCGGAACTGTGTCGCCTCGACCGCGCTCAATAGGCGTTTTCCGTGTTGAGCAGCCGGATCGGCGTCAGGAACAATATCTTGAGATCGAACCAGAGCGACCAGTTCTCGATATAGTAGAGGTCGTAGGCCGTGCGGAATTTGATCTTGTCGTCATTGTCGATCTCGCCGCGCCAGCCGTTGATCTGCGCCCAGCCGGTCACGCCGGGCTTGACGCGATGGCGTGCGAAATAGCCTTCCACGATATCGCCCCAGGCGCGATCCTTCGTCTGCGCCAGGACGGCGTGAGGCCGGGGACCGACGAGCGACAGATCGCCCTTTAGCACATTGAATAGTTGCGGCAATTCATCGATCGAGGATTTGCGGATGAAGCGGCCGACCGGCGTCACGCGGGGATCGCCCTTGGTCACCACTGTCTTGGCGTTGTAATCGCTCATGCTGGTGTACATCGAGCGGAACTTGAAGACGTTAATGACCTCGTTATTGAAGCCATGCCGCTTCTGCATGAAGAAGACAGGCCCCTTGGACGTCAGCTTGATTGCGATGGCGGTGAGGATCATCACCGGCCAGAGCAGGGCAAGGGCAAGCGATGCGAAGAAGATGTCGAAGCCGCGCTTGGCGACGGAATCCCAATCGCGGATCGGCTTCTTGAAAATGTCGAGCATCGGCACGGAGCCGACGTGGGAATAGGCACGCGGCCGGAACCGCAGCCGGTTGGCATGGGCAGCAAGGCGAATGTCGACCGGCAGGATCCAGAGTTTCTTCAGGAGCTGCAGGATACGGGCCTCGGCGCTGAGCGGCAGCGCGATGATCAGCATGTCGATCCGGGTGAGCCGCACGAATTCGACCAGCTCGGCAACCGTGCCGAGCTTCGGATAGCCGGCGACCATGACCGGCGAGCGCTTCTCGCCCCGATCATCGAAGATGCCGCATATGCGGATGTCGTTGTCGGCCTGTTGCTCGAGGATGCGGATCAGATCCTTGGCAGGTTCGCCGCCGCCGACGATCACGGCGCGGCGCTCCATGACGCCGTTGCGCGCCCAGTTGCGGATGCCGTAGGCGACCAGGAAGCGCGACCCAAGCAGGAAGAGCGAGGCAAGCGAGAACCAGGCGATATGCAGGTTTATCTGCGACCATGGGAGATCGCGGAAGAGCGAAAAGATCACTTCCGTTCCGGTAAAGGCGGCTGCCCAGGCACTGAGGATGCGCGGCAGTAGGCGAATGCGGGCTCTGAGCGCCGGAATGGAATAGGTATCCGCAAGCTGCAGCGCCACAACGCCCAGCGCCGCCACGGCGGCTGCCATGCCCGCGCGTGCAGCAAGGCTTTCGCTACCGTCGCCGGGCCAGATCAGGAAGGCGAGCAGCCCGATTGTGAATTGCGAGACGAATTCGAAGAGGCGCAGCTGGCCGATGACCATCGACGGCGAACGCGTTCCCTCGCGGAACTGTTCGGCGATCTGCCGGGCATAAGGGTTGATTTGTCCCGGCGTTTCCTGGTCGCCGCCGTCTGCGTTGGCCGCGGAGACCCGCTTGCGCAGGGCTTCCACGTCGAACTGATCGCTTTTCTCTGCTTTGTTCATGGGCTTCAGCCGCTCGTTGTCTCAAACGGCATTAGCAGAAAGGCCCTAAGAAAGATTTACGGATGCCTCATAGGTTTCGGAGGTCGGCGCCCCCTCGACGAGCGTGTGGTACAGTTTCAGGACATCTCTTGCCATCACGGCAGCGGAAAAAACGGATTTCACCGAGTCGATCGAAGGCATCACGGCATGATGCCAGCCGGGTGTCGTCAGCGCTTCGGCCATGACGCGGGCAAGGTCATCCGCGTTGTCAGGTGCGACGAGAGCGGGACTGTTCCCGCCGAGCACTTCCGGGATGCCGCCGACGCGGCTGGCGATGACGGTCTTTCCGGCGCCGAGTCCTTCGAGGATGATGTAGGGCATGGCTTCGGCGCGGGATGGCACCACCAGGTTCTGCGACATCCCGAAGGCTTCCTGCACACGCATGGGCGGCAGCATGCCGATACGCTTGCCGAGGCCGCGTTCGACCATCATGTCGCGGTATTTCTCGCGATCCGGCCCGTCGCCGATCATCAGCGCCGAGAGGGGCCGTCCGATCAGCCGTTCGGTTTTGGCAAATGCGTCCACAAACAGATCGGGACCCTTGAGGTCTCGGAGCATGCCGACATAGATGAAATGCACGGCGTCGGATCGTGTGGGGATGATCTGAAAATCCCGCTCTCCGATCCCGTTGTAGATCAGCCGCGTCATGGGCCTCGGCCGTCCGACCTTCTTTGCATAGGTGTCGCGCTCGTATTCGCAGATGAAAACGAGGGCATCGGTGAAATATTCCTGCAGCCGCTCCATCCGCAGAATGAACTGTCCGGTGAGCGACGAGCGGGAATAGTGCAGGCTTCCGCCATGGGCGGTATAGAGGCGGGCTACGCGATACCTGTTCACCCGCAAGGCTGAGCCGACAAGCCGCGCGAGCACGCCGCCCTTGGCGCCGTGTCCGTGCAGCACGTCCGGCCGCAAACTTTTGATTTTGTTGTATGTGTCCCATATCACTCCGATATCGGAGAGCGCGACGGAGCGCCGGATCGGTATGCGCGTCAGCCCGAGCGAGAGGTAGGGACGGATATCGTCGAACAGCCGGTCCTCGTGCTCGCCCCCGGTGGAACTGTCGCAGAGGATGCCGACCTCATGTCCCGCCTTGCTGTGTTCTTCCACCAAATCGCGAACATGGCGAAATATCCCGCCAACGGGGGACCTGAAACAATGGAGTATGCGGAGAGGTCGCTGTTCAGCCATCAGCGATCAGAACAGCCGTTCGCGGACATAGATCGTGTCGCCGGCGATGATCGAGGATGAAATGTTGACGCGTCCGGTCAGTACTTGGCCGTTGATCTTGCGGGTGACGTCGACCGTGCCCTGATTGGCGCGGGAGGTGAAGCCGCCGGCAACGGCGATCGCGTTCTGCACCGTCATGCCCGGCACATAGGAATACTGGCCCGGCTGGCCGACTTCGCCCATGATGAAGATGGAACGGTAGCGGTCGACATCGATCGTCACGTCGGGGTCGCGCAGATAACCCTGCTGCAGTTTTTGGGCGATCTGGCCGGAAAGCTGCTGCAGCGTGCGTCCGCGCGCAGGCACCTGTCCGACGAGCGGGAAGGCGATGTAGCCGGCCTGATCGACCATATAGGTATTGGTCATGCTCGGCTGATCAAAAACGGTGATGCGCAGGCGGTCGCCGCTGTCGAGCGCATAGGGCTGGATGGTGGCCTGGTTGAAAGCTCTCGGCGCTGGCTTATAGGTGTTGCAGCCGCTCAATGCCGCCGTCATTGCGACAAGGCTCAGAGCCAGAAGCGTCTTGGGCTGGGCGAAAAGCATCCGCGTTATGCTCACAGGAAACGAACTCGATGCTGCCGTTATCGATCCGTTAGGGTTAATGGCCGGTAAAAATGCGTCGGATTTTTTGCTCTTCGCCCGGTCACGCTTTGCTTTGCTTGTGCCAGGCAACATTAACCGTCGGGTTACTATAGTCGTTTACACTTCGCGCCATGTTTGTTCTTGGAGTACGAGTATGTCCGGCGTAGCGGGTAATCAGGATGTGGACATCGACCTTGGCCAGCTCGCGCGAGCAGTCTGGACGCGCCGGCTAAAGGTTCTCGCGATCACGCTGATCGGGGCAGGGGTTGCCTTTGCCGGCGCCAAGATGATCTCGCCGAAATACCGTGCCGAAACGCGTCTGCTGATTGAGCAGCGCGCACCGGCCTTCGCCAATACGCGGCCGAACGACGGTAATGCCGGGCCGCTGCTCGACGAGTTGAACATTGCAAGCCAGGTTCAGCTCCTGCAGTCCGCCGATATCATCAAGCAGGTCATCAACAGCGAGAAGCTCTACGAGCTGCCCGAGTTCGACAATGCCGCCAACGGCTCGGCCCTGAGCGATATCCTCGTGGCGCTGCAAATCAAGAAGAACCCGCTCGAAAATCCGCCGGAAGAGCGGGTGATCGACGCGTTCATGGAACGTCTCCAGGTTTACCAGGTTCCGGGTTCGCGCGTCATCGGCATCACCTTCACGTCGAAAGACCCGAAGGTTGCCGCGCGCATCCCGAATGCCATGGCGAATGTCTATCTCGCGACGCAGAGCGGCGCCAAACTCGATACGAACTCCGAAGCCACCCGCTGGCTCGAGCCGGAAATCGACAGCCTCCGCCGGAAGGTGAGCGAGGCCGAGCAAAAGGTTGCCGAATACCGGGCCAAGCACGGCCTCCTGCCAACGAACGGCGGCAGCAATTTTCCGCAGCAGCAGCTCAATGATATCTCAGCCGAGCTGACCCGCGTGCGCGGCGAGAAGGCAAATGCGGAGGCACGCGCCCAGTCCGTCCGCAACGCCCTTGCCTCCGGCGAGGCGTCGGATACGCTGCCGGACATCATGGCGTCGCAATCCATGCAGCGCCTGAAGGCCACCGAATCCGGCCTCCAGTCGCAGATTTCCGATCTCAGCACGTCGCTGCTCAACAACCATCCGAGGCTGAAGAGCCTGCGTGCGCAGCTTGCCGACATCAAGACGCAGATCCGCCAGGAGACGCAGAAGATCCTGGCCGGCATCGAGAGCGAGGCGAAGGTCGCCGGTCTTCGGGCCGCCGAACTCGAGCGCCAGTCCGGCACGTTGCAGGCAAACAGTGCCCAGGCGGGCGAGGACGAGGTCGGCCTCAACGCGCTGCAGCGCGAGGCGAACGCCCAGCGCCAGCTGCTCGAAACCTACCTCGCGCGCTACCGGGAAGCCGCTTCCCGCGCCGACAGCAATTCAAGCCCGGCGGATGCGCGCATCGTCTCGAGCGCCATCGAGCCAGTCGATCCGTATTTCCCGAAAGTCGTGCCGATCGTTGCCGTTGCCGCCATCGCGACACTGATCACGAGCGCGATCGTCATAATGCTCGCTGAGCTCTTCAGCGGCCGGGCCTTGCGCCCGGTCGTCGGCAGCGTCGAGCCCGCCGCCGCGCCGATCGAGGAAGGCAGGCAGGCCGCCGCGGCGCCGAAAGCCAGGCGTGACGTCAAGCCCAGCATGCTTTCGGCACCGGTGGAGGAGGAGCCTGCGGAGGAGGCTTCCGCAGAACCGCATGCAGCTCTGCAAGAAGAAAACGAATTCTCGATCAGCTCCGTCGCGGACTACCTGACGAGCAGCCGGGCAACGCTCGCCGTCGCGATATCGCCAACCGGTGATGATGGCTCCGCGGCAACCGTTACACTTGCCCGCACGCTGACCGATGCCGGCCGGCGCGTGGTTCTGGTCGACATGACCGGTTCCGGCTATCCGACCGAGCTGATGGCTGAGGATCTGAACGCGCCGGGCGTCACCGATCTGCTCTGCGGTGCTGCCGCCTTCGGTGAAACGATCCATGGCGATCGGCACTCCGACGCGCACCTGATCCCGCAAGGCACCAGCGATATCCGTCAGGCGATGCGCGGCGCAGACCGGCTTTCGCTGCTGCTCGATGCATTGTCCTCTGCCTACGACCTCGTGATCGTCGAGTGCGGCGCAGCGGATGTTGCCGGCGTCTCCCGCCTCACGCGCAGCAAGGATGTCGAGATCATCCTTTCGATGCCGGAGGTGATCGAAGAGGAATTCGTCTTCGCGATGACGGAGTTCGAGAAGGCGGGCTATCAGCGAGTCGTGCTGATGTCCGGCGGCGAGGCCATCGCGGACGACCTCCGACGCCACGCCGCCTGATCAGGCGCCGATCTTTGCCCGGATGCGCTGTGCGAATTTATAGAGATCCGGGCGGGCCTTGATATAGGCCTTGCTCCGCGTGATCATCCGGTGTGCAATCCCGGCGATGCGTCCGATAGCAGAGACCGGCAGTATGACGTCGTGGTGATCCGTTTCGATCGGTGCCCAGGAGCGCTTGTAGACCTGGTCGCCGAGGCCGAAATCGAAGAGCGCGGTGCCCTTCCCATGCAGGCCGGAAATCATCTGCCAAAAGAGGAATTCGCCCGGGCTTGCATCGGCCGCCAGGCTCTCGTCGATCGAGCTGAATTGGCAGACCACGTGATCGCCCTTGCGCGAAATGCCGGACAACGCGGCGATATGGCCTTCATTCTCGCCCTTGAGGCGGATCGCGTGCATCTGCAGCCCGAAATCATCGCCGTTGCGAATATCGATCAGGCCATGGAGGAAAGCCCGCGTATCCGCATCCGCAAAGACGTCAAGCAGCCCGAGTGCCTTGAAGCGCTCGGCTTTCTGCGCAAAGAACTGCTCAAGAAAGGCGTGCTGCTCGTCGGCCATCCCGCCTGCGACATAGTCGAAGCCGCCAATGGCCTCGAGCCGCTTCGATTGCACCCGAAACTTCTTCCGGCGGCTCTTGGCGTTCAATTGCTTGAGGGTCGCCTCGAAGTCTTCAAGCAGCGGCAGCTGATAGGCGTGGTTCTGGTTCTGCACCACCGGCAGCAGGCCGAGCGGGTTCCTCCGGCCGCGCCATTCCAGCGGGACGTTCTGCAGCAGCAGCATATCGGCCTTGCCGCGGAGGGCGTGGCGAAGGCTCTTGGCGAACCGATGCGCGTCGAGATCACCGCTGCCGTGGAGAACATGCTCCGAGAAAAGCCCCGTATTGATATTGCTGTGATCGGCACCGATGAATTTCGCGATCCGCACGCCATGGACGCGTTCGATTTCAACCGGCAGGATAAAGGCCGTCTCTAGCCCGCAGACGCCCCGCAAAATGGCGAGCGGCCGTCTGTAGGCGCTGACCCAGCTGTGACACCAGTCATAGGCCTGATGGAGCGATGTCAGATTGTTCCGCTCCAGCGCGCGCCAATCCTTTTCCAGCGGCGCCATCGTGTCGAAGACCGTGACATCGAGTTCTGCGACGGCGAGCTTCGCACCAAGTGAGTGAATGCTTGCGATGCTGGTGTCGGCTTTCGCCGCTTCGTCGAGCGGCGGTTGATGGGCATCGAGCTTTTGCGTCTGCACGGGTCTTCTCCGGTCAAGATGGCTTGGCCGGAAACATAAAGGGCGAGTGCCTTCATTTGGCTTAAATGCAAGAGGGGAGGTCGTCTTTTCCGCGGATCACGGTTATTCCGGCGTTAACGGCACTCACTTCGGCGGCGGGCCGGCCATCCATCTGATGATCAGCATAGCTGGTAGAACCCAGAGAAGGCCCGTCAGCGAGAAATAGAGAAGGTGGACCCACCACGGGGATTCCGCGAGCGTCGCGACGGCGATCGTGTTCGCCAAAAGCGCATAAAGAATCACGAGAACGACGATGAGGATCGTGCCGATGAATTTGCGCAAGCGGACGGGCATGAATTCTCTTTCCGGAACGTATGGAGCGGCGCGACGGCATGCCGCAAAGCTTCGGGGCTTGTTTTGCATGAGCCGGTGGGGCAAATCAACTGCCGGAAAGAAGGAGCAATCATGGCTGTCGCAAACTCGACCACGGAACAGGCGATCTTGAGCGAGGTCCACAGGCTGGACAGGAACCGCCGCGCGCTCCGCATGTGGCTTGGTTTCGTGCTTCTCGCGCTCGTCAGTCTCGTCCTCGTCGGCGGCGCGACGCGGCTTACCAATTCCGGCCTCTCGATCACCGAATGGAAGCCGATCCATGGGATCGTTCCGCCGCTCACTGCCGCCGAATGGGAGGAAGAGTTCAAGCTCTACCAGCGCATCCCCGAATTCCAGCAGTTGAATAGCGACATGACCGTCGAGGATTTCAAGACCATCTTCTGGTGGGAATGGGCGCATCGGCTGATCGCCCGCGGGATCGGCGTCATTTTTGCTTTGCCGCTTGCCTATTTCTGGGTGGCGGGCATGGTCGAACGGCATCTGCGCTGGCCGCTCATCGGCATCCTGGCGCTCGGCGGCCTGCAGGGCTTCATCGGCTGGTGGATGGTCTCTTCCGGTCTTTCGGTCCGCACCGATGTCAGCCAGTATCGCCTGGCGACGCACCTCGTCATGGCCTGTCTGATCTTTGCGGCCTGCATGTGGATCATGCGGGGCCTTTCTCCCCATTCGGATGACGCCGCGCCCACCGCAAGCTCGCGGACATGGGCTGCGATAATCGCAGCCCTCTCGCTCTTCCAGATCTATCTCGGCGCGCTGGTTGCCGGCCTCGATGCAGGCTTCACCTACAACACCTGGCCGCTGATGGATGGCGCGATCATCCCGTCCGATCTTCTTATCCAGCAGCCCGCCTGGATCAACTTCTTTGAAAACCCGAAGACCGTACAGTTCATCCATCGCGCCGGCGCCTACGCGCTCTTCGCGCTCGCGTTGATCAACATGGTGATCGCGCTCCGCGCAGCCCCTCAAACCACCCACGCCCGCCGCGCCGTCGTCCTCTTCGCGCTCGTCGCGCTGCAGGCCGCAATCGGCATCGCCACACTCCTCCTGCAGGTCCCGCTTCATTGGGGTCTTCTGCACCAGGCCGGTGCCCTCGTCGTCCTGGGCTTCGCCGTCGCCAACTGGCGCGCCTTCTACGGCGAGTTTCCGCGCGACACGATAGTTGCCGAAAGAGACTGAGCAGGAGGTGGCGTTGGGCGCTTACTGCAAAATCCCGTCGAGCGCCGGCATGCCGATGATGGCGGCCGCGGCGATGAGCAGATAGCAGATCAGCCGGAAGGTGCTCTCCTTACCAATCCGAATAGCTTCGAGCCGTCATAGAGGCCGAGCGCATAGCCCGGCAGAACGACGAGCGTCAGCGCGAAGACGGCCTGGACGAAAAGCCCTCCGGCATAATAGCTGATCGCGCTGAATCGGGTGGAGATCGCGAAGTAGAGGATGACATTCGCCCGGACAGGGGTGAAGTCGCTCTTGCCGCCGGCCCAATACGCAACGACCGGCGGGTCGCCGAGCTGTGCCGCGCCGCTGGTGAGGCCGACCCCGGCACTGAGCGGCGCGCGGCTCGCCGTGGTAGCGCCAGCCGGATACGAGCGGTGCCAGCAGTGAGATGGGGATGACGGTGATGATCCAGCGGAGCATCACATCAGCGCAAGTGCGACTGTGCCCGCAGGAACGCCGAGCGCTGCGCCGGCCGCCATCGCGAACACCTCGCGCCGGTTGCCGCTGTGCCAGGCAGGTGGAATCATGCCGAGCGTCGCAAGTCCGTCAATGAGCAGCAAAACGGGCGGAATCAGCTTCCGGCCGACGGTCGCTTCGCCGAGCGGAATGAAGATCAGCGCCGCCCCGAGGCCCGAAAGCCGCGCGCGAGCCCGGCAACGAAGGCCAAAAAGATCAACGCAAGGATACCATCCTCTGACAGCGCTGCGGAAACTATTCGGCAACGCCCGCCGAAGCGTATCGTTCGGCATGTCGGCGGGGCTCCGGACGGTTTACGAGGCGAGCATCAGGTCCATGTTCTGGACGGCTGCGCCCGAGGCCCCCTTGCCGAGATTGTCGAGCAGGGCGACGAGGTTGATCTGGCCCGCGCCGGGCGTTCCGAACACGAAGAGCTTCATCGTGTCCTTGCCGGCAAGCTCGACGGCATCAATGCGGGGAAGCGTGCGGCTTTTCTCGAGCGGCACGACCGTGACGATGTCCTGGCCGGCATAATGGGCCGTCAGCGCCGCATGGATGCTCTCTAGCGTCACGTCACCCGGGAGATCGTCGAGATAGAGCGGCACCTGCACGATCATGCCTTGCGGGAACTTGCCGACGGAAGGCGAGAAGATCGGCGCGCGGTCGAGCAGACCATGGATTTTCATTTCCGGCACATGCTTGTGGGTCAGCGGCAGGCCGTAAAGGAAATGCGGCGCGGTGATCGCGTCTTCGCGGCTTTGGTCTTCGATCTGCGCGATCATCTGCTTGCCGCCTCCGGTATAGCCGGAGACCGCGTTGACGGTGACCGGATAGCCGTCCGGCAGGATGCCGGCGGCACGCAGCGGCCGGATGAGGCCGATGGCGCCCGTCGGATAGCAGCCCGGATTGGCGACGAAGCGGGCGGCCCTGATCTTACCGGCCTGCTCCTTGTCCATTTCGGCAAACCCGTAGGCCCAGCCAGGATTGACGCGGAAGGCGGTCGACGTGTCGATGACGCGCGTATTGTTGTTCGCCGAAACCATCTGAACGGCTTCCTTCGACGCATCGTCGGGCAGGCAGAGGATGGCTATATCCGCGCTGTTCAGCATGTCCTCGCGCATTGCGGCATTGCGGCGTTCGGCTTCCGGAATGGACAAAAGCTCGACATCACGCCGGCCGGCCATGCGCGTGCGGATCTGCAGACCCGTCGTGCCGTGTTCGCCATCGATGAAGATTTTCGGTGCCATGATAATCCTGCGCTTTCAATGAGTTCGGATTGCTTCCGGATCAATGTGCCATGAAGTTGAGTCAGATTGATAACGACCTCAGCGTGCCGCCGCGCGCCTCTCGGCGCGGAGCCCCAGCATATACATCGCGACTGTCGCCCCCGCAATGGCGCTGATATCTGCGTGATCGTAGGGCGGCGAGACCTCGACCACGTCCGCGCCGCGGATATCGAGCTGGTGCAGGCGCTGCAGGACCGAAAGAATCTTGGCGCTCGACGGCCCGCCGGCAACCGGCGTGCCAGTGCCCGGCGCATAGGCCGGATCGAGGCAGTCGATATCGAAGGTCAGATAGACTGGAGCGCCATTCGTGTGCGAGATCACTATCGAAGCGATCTCGGCGGCGCTCATCTCTTCGACCTGGTGGCCGTAGAGAATCCGGATGCCGAAATCCTCCGGCGCGTGGGTGCGGATGCCGATCTGGATGGAGCGGCCGGCATCGATGATGCCGTCGCGAACGGCGCGCGCCACGAAGGAGCCGTGGTCGATCCGCCGGTCGTCGTCGAGCCAGGTATCCTGATGTGCGTCGAACTGCACCAGCGCCAGCGGTCCGTGCCTGGCGGCATGCGCTTTCACGATCGGCCATGTGACATAGTGATCGCCGCCGAGCGTCAGCATGAAGGCGCCGCTGTCGAGAATTGTGTTTGCCTGCCGCTCGATGGCCGCCGGCGTCTCTTGGTGATTGCCGTAGTCGAGCAAGCAGTCGCCGTAGTCGATCACCGCCATCTCGGCGAAAATCTCGCGATTGAAGGGATACTGCGGATCGTTGTCGAAGATTGCCGAGGCGCGGCGGATCGCCTGCGGCCCGAAGCGCGTTCCCGGTCTGTTGGAGGTTGCTGCGTCAAAAGGGACGCCCCAGACAACAGCGTCGGCGCCCACGAGATCCTTCGTGAACCGCCGCCGCATGAACGAAAGCGCGCCGGCAAAGGTCGGATCGGTGGCCGTCGAAGTGAGGCTGGTTGCCGTAAAGGCGTGATCGATCGACTTCTGTGCCATGGCGTCCCTCCATTATAGCTTGGCGCGACGTTGGACAATCAGAGCCGACAAGGCAAGCTCGAAGGAAGCGAGATTCCGGCCTCTCAGGACGCCTTGGCTTCGAATGTCGGCGGAAAGTCGCCGAGCGCCTTGGCCTCGTTGATGCGGGCGCCGATATCTTCTTCGATGATCGACTCCAGCTGCGAAAAGCTGTCAATCACGTAGTAGATTGGCTGGACGATGTCGATCCGGTATGGCGTCCTCAGCACGGTCTTCAGGTCGAAGGGCCGGAACTCGCATGCCTTGCCCTCCATCGCCGCCCGCGTCTCGCTGGGCGAGGAGACAATGCCGGCGCCGAAGCAGCGGCGTCCCTGCGACGTTTTGATCAGGCCGAATTCCACCGTGAACCAGAAAATCCGGAACAGATGCCAAGAATATCCCTTTCCGAGGCCGACAGCCTTCTCGCCGAAGCGGCGCACGAAATTGGCGTAGCTCTGGTTGGTCAGCAGCGGACAATGGCCGAAGACCTCGTGGAAGATATCCGGCTCCTCGATGTAGTCGATGTGTTCGCGGCGGCGGATGAACGTCGCCAGTGGAAACCTGCCCTGCGACAGCAATTCATAGAAGCGCGACGGCGGGATGAGGGCTGGCACCCCTTCCACGCCGAAGCCGGTGGTTTCATTGAGGCGCCGGTTGACGTCGCGAAGCTGCGGAACCTTGTCCGGCTTCAATCCGAGCGTCTTCACGCCGTCCAGATATTCCCGGCAGGCTTTGTCGGCGAGCAGCGTCATCTGGCGCTGATAAAGCTCGCTCCAGATTTGGTCTTCCTCGGTCGTGTAGTGATAGATGCCGTCCGCATCCGGCAGGTTCGCCGTGTAGGTGCTTTCCTTGGTCATGAGCGGCCTCCCGTTCTTCTGATCCAATGAGTTGGGGCAATTTCAGTCGCCGGCTGTCATGTCACCACCATTATATCCCGGAAATGCGGGTAAACATTTCAGCATTGCCGGATTATGGTTGGAATATGGGAGAATAATCCGCGGAGAGGGGAAAAAATGAAAGAAAACGTGAAAGCGGCCCGCAAACTCCTGCAGCTTGTGCAGGCCGGCAGCGGTCTGTCGCTTGCCGAACTCGCCGAAAAGGCCGGCATGTCGCAAAGCACTGCCTGGCGCAAAATGCAGGAACTCGAGACGGAAGGCGTCATTCGCAAGCGCGTGGCGCTTCTCGATCCGGCCAAGCTTGATCTCAAGCTCTGCATCATCGCCCATGTGACGTTGGAGGATCACCACGAGGAGGCGATCGAAGCCTTTGCCGCCGCAGTGCGCGACCGGCCCGAGATCATGGAATGCTACGCGCTGTCGGGGACGTTCGACTATATGCTGAAGATCAGGGCGCGCGACGTCGAGGCCTACGAAGCCTTCATGACACGCTACCTGATGCGCAATCCGCATGTGCGCAACGTGGTTTCGAGCTTCGTCCTGCGCGAACTGAAGTCGACGACCGAGCTGCCGATCTGACGGTTGCGAGGGTGGCAAAAAGAAAAGGCCGGGAAAACCCGGCCTTCGCAAAAATCCGTATGCCGAAGCGATTAGCGCTTCGAGAACTGGAACGAACGGCGGGCCTTGGCCTTGCCGTACTTCTTACGCTCGACGACGCGGCTGTCGCGGGTCAGGAAGCCACCCTTCTTGAGCACGCCGCGAAGGCCCGGCTCGAAGTAGGTGAGTGCCTTGGAAAGACCGTGACGAACGGCACCGGCCTGGCCGGAAAGACCGCCGCCTGCAACAGTTGCAACGATGTCGAACTGGCCGTCGCGGCTAGCTGCGACGATCGGCTGGCGCAGGATCATCTGAAGGACTGGACGGGCGAAGTATGCCGAAAAGTCCTTGCCGTTGATGGTGATTTTGCCTGAGCCGGGCTTTAGCCAAACACGGGCTACGGCGTCCTTACGCTTGCCGGTCGCATAGGAGCGGCCAAGCGAATCGACCTTGCGGACGTGAACGGGAGCAGCTGCTTCCGACGACGTGCCGAGATCCTTCAGGGAGGAGAGGTCAGCCATTCTTAGGCGCTCCTTACATTCTTCTTGTTCAGCTTGGCGACGTCGAGGACGGCCGGCTGCTGGGCTTCATGGGGATGGTTGGAACCGGCGTAGACGCGGAGGTTCTTCATCTGGCGGCGGCCGAGCGGGCCGCGCGGAACCATGCGCTCAACGGCCTTCTCAAGGACGCGCTCCGGGAAGCGGCCTTCGATGATCTGGCGAGCGCTACGCTCCTTGATGCCGCCGGCATAACCGGTATGCCAGTAGTAGACTTTGTCGGAATACTTCTTGCCGGTGAAAACGACCTTGTCGGCGTTGATGACGATAACGTTGTCGCCGTCGTCAACGTGAGGCGTGAAAGTAGCTTTGTGCTTGCCGCGAAGACGCATAGCGATGATGGAAGCGAGACGGCCAACGACAAGCCCTTCGGCGTCGATGATCACCCACTTCTTCTCCACCTCTGCAGGCTTCTGGGAGAAGGTTGCCATAGTAAATTCTCTCTTTCGGATCCCTGAGCCCGAGGGCCAAGGGCGTTTCTTGTTGCTTGGTTTGACGCACCCGAAGGCGCGCCAAAAAGAAAGCCGCCCGGAAAGGCTGCGTTTCTGGCGCGGTGTATAGAGGGAAAGGCTTTAACGGTCAATATTACCTATTCGCTCTACTATAAAAAATACGGAACAAAATCAATGTGTTGCTTATGTGGTAATATGCTACCGTAAATTTATCGCGGCGGAATCGAATAAGTTGCCGTTGCATGGGCCACCAATTCGGCCGGATTCTGTTGAAAGATGGCCGCCTCGATGACGGCGAGCCGCTTTCCGAGCTTGAGGATTTTGCAGGTGCAGGTCGTCGGCTGCAGCTTCGGCAGGCGCAGGAAGTTGATGTTGAGGCTGGTGGTGACGGCAAGCGCGACGGGGCCGACATGGGCGAGCACCGCGGCGTAGGCGGTGACGTCCGCCAGCGTGAAGAGGGCAGGGCCGGACACGGTGCCGCCGGGGCGCAGGTGCCGGTCGGATGGATCGAGCTGCATCGAGACGCTGCCGGGCGTAATGTCCGTCACCGTGAAGACGCGGCCGTCTGTATGGATTTGCGGGAAGTCGGTTTCCAGAAATTGGCGGAGCTCCGCGATCGTCATCACCGGTTGCATCGCTTCTCCTCGAAATTGCCGGTAGCTTGTGCCAGAACTGTTAGCACGAAATCGCAATGTGAGGAGTTAGAGCATGGCCGAAGTCGTATCCTTCAGGAAGGATCCAAGCAAAGCGGGTGAGGGTGCACTCGTCCTTCGCCAGTTCAGCGACGGCATATTGCGGCTGACATTCAACAATCCGCCGGCCCACGCGCTTTCGATCGCTGTCATGGAAACGTTGATGGGCGAACTGCAAAACGCCGCAAAGGACACGGCTGTCCGCGTCGTGGTCATCGCATCGACCGGCAACGTCTTCTCGGCCGGCCACGATCTCAAAGAACTGACGGCCCATCGCGCCGATCCGGACGACGGGGTGGCCTTCTTCGAGGAGACATTTGCACTCGCTGCCGATCTGATGCTGGAAATCATCCGCCTGCCGAAGCCGGTGATCGTGGAGATCGAAGGCCTGGCAACGGCAGCAGGCTGCCAGCTCGTGGCCTCCTGCGATCTGGCGATCTGCACCGACAATGCGACCTTCTGTACGCCGGGTGTCAATATCGGGCTCTTCTGCTCGACGCCCATGGTCGCCGTTACGCGCGCCGCGCACCGCAAGCAGGCGATGGAAATGCTGCTGACCGGCGAGACGATCGATGCCTCGACCGCCAAGGATTTCGGCCTCGTCAACCGCATCGTGCCCAGGCAGTACCTGACGCAGGTCGTGACGAAATACGCGTCCGTCATCGCCTCGAAATCGCCGCTGACGCTGAAGATCGGCAAGGAGGCCTTCTACCGCCAACTCGATATGCCTGTGGAAGAAGCCTACAGCTATGCGGCCCAGGTGATGGTCGACAACATGCTGACCGCGGACGCGGAGGAAGGCATCGGCGCGTTCCTTGCAAAGCGGATGCCGGAATGGACGGGCGAGTAGCAGGAAGGCAATGTTCGACGTTCGTCCGCATCCGTGGCCGTATTTCGGAAATTCTCAACGAGAAGCGTGCCGTCAGCCCCGCTTCACCTCGGCCGTTAAAGCGATCCGCAGTTTTGGCTCAATCTGCAATCTGTTGCCGTTGCGGAGCGTGAAAACGGCGAGCGGATTTCGGAAGAGGATCCAGCTCAATCTGCTGCGTAGGCCTTACCCCAGCTTCAGGATCAGTCCGCCGAGAGCGATGACCGCACCGGCGATGTAGCGCCAGACGCTCGCCTTTTCCTTCAGCACTACGACGGAAATGATGAGTGCGAAAAGGATCGACGTTTCCCGCAGCGCGGCGACGGTGGCGACAGGCGCCTTTGTCATGGCCCAGAGGGCGAACCCGTAGGAGGCAATCGAGCCTGAGCCGCCGAGGAGACCGCGCCACCAGTTGTAGCGGACGTGAACGGCAACGGTGAAGAGCCCGTGCCGGCCGATCGCCCAGGCGAAAAGCAGCACCGGCGGCAGCAGCGCCATCCACAGCGTATAGGAAATAGCATTGCCGGAAATGCGCGCGCCAATGCCGTCGACATAGGTATAGCTGGCGATGACGCAGGCGTTGACGAGCGCGAGCATGATGGCATGCCGGCTGCCGTGCCGCGCCTCGAAGGCAAGCGTCAGAATGCCGGCGCAGATCGTCATCGTGCCGATAAGAGCGCCGCCCGAAAGGCTCTCGTTCAGTACGAAACCGCTTGTGGCGGTGATTAGGAGCGGCGCGCAACCGCGCATCAGCGGATAGACGAGGCCGATATCGCCTGCGCGGTAAGCGGCCGCGACCAGCTGAAAATACGCAAATTGCAGGATCGCCGATGCGCCGATGAAAGGCCAGGCCGCAGGCTGCGGCAATGGCAGGAAGGCTAGGAACGGCATCGCCGCGACGGCCCCGCCGGCCGAAACCAGCGCCGCGTCCAGCGACTTGTTGGTTCCGGCCTTGATGATCGCGTTCCATGTTGCGTGCAAAAATGCGCCGAAGAGAACGAGCAGAATGACGTCGAGGGACACGATGCGGACCGGAATGGAGAAACGGGAGGCAATCTGGAGGGAACACGGTATGAGCCGCGTTCACGTAGAAATCAATCTTGCGGGGCGTATTTTGCAACCAGCGGCTGGCCTTCTGTTCAGAAATGGGAATTGTGACATTCAAATTCCGCGGTTAAAGCATTGCAAAATCGGCCCGTAAAGCGTGCGCTCGACATGCGTTTATTTTAGTCATACTTATTCAACTATGAGATGTTTCTAATAGATATGCGAACGAAAAAGGAACAAAAGGAAGACGAAAGAAGCTTAATAGATGATAATATTTCTCCGCTTAGTCCTCCTTCGATTTATACTTCTGTAATAAGGAGATTGTTCTATAATTTTGCTATATCCATTTTGATGCAAACCCAAGTAGTAATTCGAATCATTTCGAACAGCCAAAAGTCGGCTGCTGATTGGTTCCGGCCTTTACGAAATCGTTTTCGCATCGCTGCGGAGGATTACAAGTAATTGTCCGGCACAAAGAACATCCCGTCCAGGTTGTCGATGCTCTGGCAATTGAGAACCGGGCAGGATCGGTCGTCTCTTGTCGGTATGTTCTTCCACTCCGCGTATTCGTTGGCATCGCAGTAGCGGCTGTTGCGGACGTAACGATCGTAAAGCGGCAGGCCGCGCGGCGAGGTCCAGCGGAAGATGACGGCGCCCTGATTGTGGATGGTGGCACGCGCGCTCTGGCAGGTCATGGAAAGCGGATTGTAGCGGGAGATCGCCAGTGCCGGCGCGGCCGCAAGGACAAGTGCTGCGGCGAGAGCAAGTTTTTTCATGGGTTGTTCCTCCTTGGATCCTGAGCGCGTATATATACGCCCGAAAAAAGCCGCCGGTTTCAACTTTCTGCAGATAGTGGCGGCTGGAGGAAAGCCGATGAACCACGACCGTTATCCTGATGATTACATTGCCGGAATTCTGAACTCCGTGAAGACGATTGCGCTGACCGGCGCGTCGCCCAATCCGGCACGGCCGAGCAACGGCGTGATGGGCTATCTCCTGTCGCGCGGCTACAATGTCATTCCCGTAAATCCCGGGCAGGCAGGCAAGCAGATCCAGGGCCAGCTCGTCTACGCCCGGCTCGCCGATATCCCAGTGCCGGTCGATATGGTCGATGTGTTTCGCGCCTCCGAATATCTCCAGGGCGTGGTGGATGAGGCTCTGACGCTTATATGGAGGCCGAAGGTAATCTGGTCGCAGCTTGGCGTGCGCGACGATGCTGCCGCGGCGAAGGCAGAAGCGGCCAGTATAAAGGTCGTGATGGACCGCTGCCCCGCAATCGAAATCCCGCGCCTTGCCGCATGAGTGCATGGATTTTTCGGGGAACGTCCGATGGCTGAAACGCAAAGCGGTTAACTTTTGCGGATCGTAGTCTATGCTCCCGCCATCGATAGCGACGGGAGGACGACATGGCGAAGAACGATCCGGGTTTCAATACGCTGGCAATCCATGCCGGTGCGCAGCCCGACCCTGCGACGGGGGCGCGGGCGACGCCTATCTACCAGACGACAGCCTTCATCTTCAACGATTCCGATCACGCCGCTTCGCTCTTCGGCCTCCAGGCCTTCGGCAATATCTATACGCGCATCATGAACCCGACGCAGGCGGTATTGGAGGAGCGCGTGGCGGCCCTTGAGGGCGGCACCGCAGCGCTTGCCGTGGCGTCCGGTCATGCCGCGCAGGTCATCGTCTTTCATACGATCATGCGGCCGGGCGAGAATTTCGTCGCGGCAAGGCAGCTTTACGGCGGCTCGATCAATCAGTTCGGCAATGCCTTCGAGAATTTCGGCTGGCAGGTGCGCTGGGCCGATTCCGCCGATCCGGCAAGCTTCGAAAGCCAAATCGACGAGAAGACGCGGGCGATCTTCATCGAGAGCCTTGCCAATCCGGGCGGCACCTTCGTCGATATCTCCGCGATCGCCGAGGTGGCGCACAGACGCGGCCTACCGCTGATCGTCGACAATACGATGGCGACGCCTTACCTCATCCGGCCGATCGAGCATGGCGCCGATATCATCGTGCATTCGCTGACGAAGTTCCTCGGCGGTCATGGCAATTCCATGGGCGGCATCATCGTCGACGGCGGCACCTTCGATTGGTCGAAGTCCGGCAACTATCCGATGCTGTCCACTCCGCGCCCGGAGTATAACGGCATGGTGCTGCATTCGACCTTCGGCAATTTCGCCTTCGCGATCGCCGCCCGCGTGCTCGGCCTGCGCGATCTCGGTCCAGCTATCTCGCCCTTCAATGCGTTCCTGATCCTCACCGGCATCGAAACGCTGCCGCTCAGGATGCAGCGCCACAGCGACAATGCGCTTGCTGTCGCCAAATGGCTGAAGGCGCATAGCAAGATTGCCTGGGTGAATTATGCCGGGCTCGAAGACGATCCGAACCATACCCTGCAGAGCCGCTATTCGCCGAAGGGCGCCGGCTCCGTCTTCACCTTCGGCGTCAAGGGCGGCTACGACGCGGGCAAGGCCCTGGTGGAAGGGCTGGAACTCTTCTCCCACCTCGCAAATATCGGCGACACGCGCTCTTTGGTGATACACCCGGCCTCCACGACCCATCGCCAGCTGACCGACGAACAGAAGACCGCCGCCGGAGCCGGCCCCGATGTCGTCCGCCTCTCGATCGGCATTGAGGACGTCAAGGATATCATCGCCGACCTCGAACAGTCGCTTTCGAAGGTGTGAGGGTTCCATGGCAAACCACATCATCCTCGGCATAGACGGCACCGAACCCGAATTTGGCGCGCTGGATGCGGACCGTATCATTTCCGGCGACCCGCAATTTCGCACCTGGAATCTGGAGGAGGCCGAAGGCGGCCTCTATGCGGGCGTCTGGGAGGCGACGCCCGGCAAGTGGCGGATTTCCTATGACGAGTGGGAATATTTCAGCGTGCTCTCCGGCCATTCGATCGTGACCGAGGACGGCGGTGAGCCGGTGCATCTGAAAGCAGGCGACCGGATGATCCTGAAGCCAGGCTTCAAGGGAATCTGGGAAGTTGTTGAAACCACTCGTAAAGACTATGTGATCCGGGTTTAGAGCGCAGAGCTTCGGTCAGTCCTTTTCAGGGCCGGCGGCTAACTTCTTTGCAGAGTCTGGCGAAGCGATGCGGTATCGCATCGCGCAGCGCTGCCGATTCCCCTCGCGCCAATGCGCCGCTTCCCATCGTTCGACACAAATCTCAACCTCGCTCGAAGCGGCTTCCTGAAGCAATGTTGCGGCGCGTTTCTACCAAAGCGAGTTACTTCCAAAGTATTACTGAAATTGGCTGATGGCAAATCGCGTCGGTCGTTATATTACATTTGACTAATTTATTGTTGGGTCGCTTTCCAATATTGAACATCGTCCGGCCCGATCTTCGCGCCTGGCGTTTTCGTCCATGCTTCTTTCTTCAGGCATTCAATCAACACGTTTTAGGAGAGCGACATGCCTCTGCGGGAGGAAGCATGCAAAGGAAAACGCCGTATCGCCGCGAAATTGATTCCCGGCCTTTTGCTTTCCGTTGCTATGTGCGCCGCCGCCGAGGCCGGTGAGCGTGTGGATATGCAGCTCGTGATCGCAGCTGACGTATCGACATCAATGGATGCGGAGGAAAAAGCGCTGCAGCAGCGGGGCTTCGTCGAAGCGTTCCGGCGCCCGGAAATCATCGAAGCGATCACAGCAGGTAGGAATGGCCGGATCGCCGTCACTTATGTCGAATGGGGCGGCGAGCAGCGAAGGCTGGTCATTCCATGGACCATCATCACGAATGAGATGGATTCCTGGCTGTTTTCGCTGAAGCTTGAGGTGAATTCACCGGCAAAGATACACCGGGGCACATCGATCAGCGGCATGCTTTCCTATGCCGATTATCTGATCCGCTCCAGCGGCTATAAGGCGACGCGCTCGCTCATCAACATCTCCGGCGACGGCGTCAACAACAAGGGGCGCGATGTCGCGCCCGTCCGCGGCGGCGTGCTTGCCGGCGGCATCACCATCAATGCCTTGCCCGTTGTATATGGCGGATTACAGGGTGTTGACGAGGAAGCCATATCGCCCGAAAGCCTGCTGGCCTATTTCCGCCGCGAGGTGATCGGCGGCCCGGGCGCCTTTGCGGAGCCGGTTGCAGCTCCCGAACAATATTCATCGGCGATCTTCCGGAAGCTTCTGCGCGAAATTTCCAACATGAGCGAAATCGCAGCGATCACGAACCGGGTGCCGCATCGGTGAAGTTCTGGAGGACAATCGTCACCAGTCGAGGTCCAGCCGGTCCAGTCCATGGAAGTGGTAGACGTCCTTCACAGCCGGTGTCTTCGCCATTCTGAGCCCCGGCAGGCGCGCGAAGAGAATCGGCAGGACGACGTTGAGTTCGAGCCGTGCCAGCGGCGCGCCGATGCAGAAATGGATGCCGGCCCCGAAGGAGAGGTTCGGCGCCTCGTTGCGGTCGGGCTTGAAGCTCAAAGGATCGGTGAATTTAGCCGGGTCGAGATTGGCGGCGGCAAGGATCAGGCTCACCTTGTCGCCCCGCTTGAAGGAGACGCCGTCGATCTCGACGGGCTCCAGGGCCCAGCGCTGGAAGATATGGACCGGCGCGCAGATGCGCAGCGTTTCCTCGACCGTCCGCTCCGTCGCCGCTTCGTCCTTGAACAGTTCGGCGGGATCGCAGCCGCTTTCCAGGATGACCCGTACCGAATTGCCGATCTGGTGCACGGTCGCTTCGTGGCCGGCATTGAGGAGCACGATCGTCGTCGAGACCAGCTCTTCATCGGTCAGATACTGGCCCTTGTGCTCGGTGTGGATCATATGCGTCAGCAGATCGTCGCGCGGGTTGGCGCGGCGCTCGGCGATCACCGTCTTCACGTAATCGGAAAATTCTCTTGCCGCTCCCTCGGCGCCGACCTCGTCCTCGCGCGTGCGGCCGAAAAGGTACATACGGATATAGGCATGCGACCAAGCAAGAAGCTGCGGTCCCATGTCTTCCGGAATGCCGATCATCCGGGCGATCATCGTGACCGGGATGACGTCGGCGAAGGCGGAAAGCAATTCGACCTCGCGCTTGTCCTCGAAGCCGTCTATGAGCCTATTCGCGAGTTCGGCAAGCTCCGGCTTCATCTTCTCGACATGCCGCGAGACGAAGGCGCGGTTGACCAGGGTGCGCAGGCGCGTGTGCTCCGGCGGCTCGAGTTCGAGCAACGAGTAGCGCTCGGCGAGATCGAAATTCGCCAGATGCTCTTCTGGCTCGGCAAGGCCAAGCTCTTCGCGTGTCGCGATGTGCAGAATCTGGCGGCCGAAGCGCCGGTCGCGTAGCAACCCGTTCACATGGTCGTAGCCGGTGAAGAACCACTGCTTCTGCTGTTCCCAATAGAAGGTCGGACAATGGCTGTGCAGCGCCGCATAGACGGCGTTCGGATTGCCGTAGAAAGTCCGATTGCCGCTGTCGAGGGACACGCGGCGGGTGGCTGGATCGATCGAGAAAAAAGGCGCTATCATCATGTTCCGAGGCTTAGCGGATTTGCCCGGCCCCGAAAAGACCGATCGGAAGGTCAGACGGCGCGCGACAGCGAGCCCATCCTGCGAAGCGCGTCGACCTGGTCATCGACCGTCGGGACCAGCTCGCCGGCGTTCTTGTCCATTTCCGCCGGCGCGGGGGCGGCAGTCTCTTCCGCGCCGAAAACGACGCTGCAGTTCCGGCCCGCGCCCTTTGCCGCGTAGAGCGCGCGGTCGGCTGCGGAAATCAGCCTGTCCATATTGGCTTCGGCCGCAGAGCTGAGCGCAATGCCGATGCTGACGGTGGCCGGAACGATCGCCTCGCCGGTTGCGACCGGCACGCGGCAGAATTCGGCGCGGATCGATTCAGCAAGCGCTTCTGCTTCCGTCTGGTCGGCAACGATCGTGAAGGCCGCGAATTCCTCGCCGCCCATGCGGCCGAAGACGTTGTTCGGAACGAACTGGCGCGCGGTCCTCGCGAAAGCGGAAAGAACGGCGTCGCCTGCCTGGTGGCCGAAACGGTCGTTGACGCGTTTGAAATGATCGAGATCGAAAAGCAGAACGGCGATCTGACGCTTGTCATCGAAGGCTCGCTGACGAAAGGCGTCGAATTGGGCGAAGAGGCCGCGGCGGTTCCAGACGCCGGTGAGCGAATCCGTGAGGCTCAAGGCGCGCAAATGCCTTTCCGAACGTTCCATAATCAAGCGGCAGGTGAATGCGAACGCGATGGTCAGCAGGAAGGCGCTCGCCATGGCGGCTGCGCCGCTGTAATTGGTTGCTTCCACGTCGCTCGGCAAGGTCACGGCCATCGTAAAAGCAATAGCAAAGCATAGACATGCCTGGATGACGAAGACGGCGGCAAGCTTACCGCGTGTCGGCTCCCGGCGTATGCCGGCGCTGCAGACGGCCGTGGCAAGGCCGGTGGCCCCGGTCGCTGAGGCAAGATTGTAGAGGATGACACGGTTGCCGTAATCGTCGTTGACCCATGGCAGGTAGACGCCGGCAAGCCACACGGCAGGCGGCAGCAGCGCCCACCATTCGATCTTCCGGCGGTCGAGCGCCATGAAACCCGCAACCCAGGCGCTCTGTCCAAGCAACGCAGTCGCGTTGCCAGCCTCGATCGACAGGATATCGGGGATTTGGCCGCGCAGCGCGATCATGGCGAAACCGGTACCGCTCAGGAAGAATCCGAGGCCCCAATAAAGATAGGCCTTGCTGCGGACGTTATGGCGCCAGGCCATGAACAGCAACAAAGCAAGCGTCATGGCTTCCGAACACCAGATCGATAATCCTGTAGCGACATTAAACACGGCAACACCCCTTAGATGCAGGCATTCTCACTGCCGAAGTTCGACAGCCCATTAATTCCGGGGCCTCCGCTGCCCTATATTCGCCATTAGGCTTTCCGCAAGGTAAACGCCCGAAGGTCGATGCGAATGTGTTTAGAATTCCTTCATCCTGTCGCTGAGAAAAGCTGTGAGGGCGCTTGCCGGCCTCTCGCACTCCTGCGGCGGGCGGGGAATAGGGCTGTTATGAAGTGCATTCTGCCTTCGGGCCGTTTCTTTAACGTTATCCTTATGCGTGCCTTGAAGAGGAGGGCAGTGACACTCTATGTAGGGATGATACATTTTCTTTGATTCCCGGCTGCCGCCGGCAAGACCTTGACAAAGGACGCACATGAGAAACCCAGTCGATACCGCTATGGCCCTCGTGCCGATGGTCGTGGAACAGACCAATCGCGGTGAACGCTCCTACGACATCTTTTCGCGCCTGCTGAAGGAACGCATCATCTTCCTGACGGGTACTGTCGAGGACCAGATGGCAACGCTCGTTTGCGCCCAGCTTCTCTTCCTCGAGGCCGAAAACCCGAAGAAGGAAATCGCGCTCTACATCAATTCGCCGGGCGGCGTCGTGAGTGCCGGCATGGCCATCTATGACACGATGCAGTTCATCAAGCCGGCGGTTTCGACGCTTTGCATCGGCCAAGCCGCTTCGATGGGTTCACTGCTTCTGGCGGCCGGCCACAAGGACATGCGCTTTGCGACGCCGAACGCCCGTATCATGGTTCACCAGCCCTCCGGCGGCTTTCAGGGCCAGGCGTCCGACATCGAACGCCATGCCAAGGACATCCTGAAGATGAAGCGCCGCCTGAACGAGGTCTACGTGAAGCATACGGGCCGCACCTACGAGGAAGTCGAAAGGACCCTCGACCGCGACCACTTCATGGATGCCGACGAGGCTCAGATCTGGGGCGTGATCGACAAGGTTCTGACCTCGCGCATCGAAATCGAAGGCGAGACGGCCTAGTAATTAATAGGGATGGTGTTTTTGCCGCCACAGTTCTATCCCATTTGTGATTGAACAAGGGGTTTAATGCGGTAGCGAAGGCGCTAATAGTAACTATTAATGCTATGTTTGATTTTTTATGACATAGCATTCGGCATTCGAAGGGGAGTTCGTTGCCGCCGGAACCCGGGCATGATTGGTTGGGTACCGGTTCTTACCCCTTAAAGCCTTGGCCGGCTGATGCTCCGGTGGGAGCAGGCCGGCGGGCCATTGAGTGGACCGCAATTTCACCTTGAAATGCGGCGTGCTGGAAGGAAAGTGATATGAGCAAGG